>JAFGRA010000164.1 GCA_016935415.1 Anaerolineales bacterium | reverse complement strand
CTGCCACTGGTATAGACCTGGGCAATATTCGCCACGATCAAAAGCGGGAAAAAGGCCCCGGCGACTGCCAACACCTTCTTCCAAATTACATACGTGATCGCCTCCAGGTTGTTCCCAAAGAAACCTACACCAGAAAGGCCCTGGCTTGAATACTGCAAGATCGTGCTGAACCCAAAGCGAAACCCCGGCCGCAGCTCCGTTTCCAGGTGGCCGATCGAGCCGGCCACCATGGCATCCAAAACACCCTGATAGGCGCGCACCAGCGACTGGCTGCCCAGGTTGATGATATTCTTGGTGACCGTGGTCACCGGCGGCTGCGCGCCTGGCACGGGGGTCGTTGTCGGTGTAACGCCGTAATTCTGGGCGGCATACCAGGCCGCGCAATCGGCGGCATCCTCGAAGGGGCACTCCGGGTCGTTGCTGCCCCCGGCCAGCGCCGGCTGGGCGGGGGTGAGCGCCAGGCCCAGCAGCAGAAACCCCAGCACGGTCAAGCAATACCTGGCGAGCGGCAATTGCAGGCTACCCATCAAAAAGGCGTCGGGATGGTGATACCGGTGAGCACTTTCGGCACCACGGCGCGCAGGATCGTGTTGGCCAGCGGGTAAGAAACTAGCAGGAAGATCACCGCCCCTACCGCCCCGATCACGCGCATGATACCCTTGCTGACCTGCTGGCTGCCGCCCAGCAGCGTGCCGAACTGCGTATCCAGGCCGCCCAGGGCAACGGCAACGATAAAGGCGGTCACCCCCACCCCGATGGCCGCCTTGACCACCGAGAGCGCGAAGTCGGTGATCGTATCCTGCAGCGCCTCGATCTCCAAGACCTGCTGCAGGTCACCCGCCGCCCCCGCACTGCCGGCAGTTCCGGCCAACTCGGCGGCATTGATCTCCATGGTGACCTCCTGCATCAGCTTCTCGGTCAACGTATCGACGATCTTGTTGCCCAGCGGGATCGAGACCATCACGAAAACCAGCGCCGCCACGGCCAAGATGGCGTTCATCACGCCCTGGCTGACCTGCAATTGGCTGCCGATGGCCGAGCCGATCGAGCCGCGCGCCGCCGAGACCACCATGCTGACGATGAAGATCACCCCGCTGAGGAAAACGACGAAGCGCAAGAAGCCGGTCGCCAGCTCGCGGATGATCTCGACCAGCGGGTCGAACAGGTCGCCTTCGTCTGCCAGCGGCGCCGCCCCATCGGCAGCAAGCGTGCGCTCAACAGGCACAGCCAGCAGCGCGCCCAGCACCAGCACGAGCGCCAGGCCAATTTTGATGCGGGTATGTGTATCCATAACTATTCCTCTATTTCAATAAAAGTCCGGCGCCGACGCGCACGGCCAGCAAGCCCACCGTGAGCAGCAATACCGCCGCAGCGGCCATTTGCAGGCTGTCAGCCAGCCGCCCGCTCCCGCCGGTGAGCGCCGCCAACTGGCCGCGCAATGCCGCCAGCGTGACCGCAACCACCGTCAGCGCAATCGCCAGCGAGGCCGCGATCGCCAGCAGCGGGTCAATGACCACCTTCCCCAAAAGCGCAACCACTTCTTCACCCGTCACCGGTGCGGCCGCGCTCACCACTGCCGCGGCCTGCGCGCCGATCTGCCCGGCTTCGGCCGCAATTGCCAGCAGGAAGATCGCCCCAACCAACTCGGCGGCGATGTCAGCCAAGGCCCCCGGCTTTCCGGCGGCCAGGTCGATCTGGCCGGTGACGATGGTGATGAACACGCGCACGCCTAAAAATCCGGCGATGAGCGCCAGCAAGACGCCGGTAACCTCCCCCACCAGCGCGCCGACTTCCGCAACCTCATCCAGGTCCGGCAGCAGGGCAGCGATCCCAGGCAGCGCAGCCACCCTTTACCCGCCCGTCCAGGTGCGGCTGGCGAACACGGCCACCACCCACACCGTCCAGCCGACCGCCAGCGTGGTCACCGTCGCCAGGCCTTGTGTCGGTGTCCCCAACCAGGGGATACAGTTTGACAGCGTCACCAGCAGGGTAACCCCGGCATGGGCCGCGGCCAATATGGTCAGCAGCAGTGGGTCGGGCGCGGCCAGGGACAGCACCATCGTGAATTTGGCATCCGCACCGCCCCAGAAACCGAACGCCCAAAAAGCGAGCGCCAGCCCCCAAGCTGCCGTGAGCAGCACCAGGTGAAAGCCCGTGATCTGGCCGCCCACGCTGTGGCGCACGAAATTCGCCAGGGCGGCCGCCAGGCCAAGCGCCATATAGGCGTTGGGCACGCGCCGGGTGCGGTAGTCCAGCACGCCGCAGCCCAGCGCCCACAGCGTAAAGCCGCCCCCGGCCAGCAGGATGGGGAGTTCGTTCACGGCTGCTGATTCCCATCCAGCGCGCAGGACGGTACGCCCATGCCTGGGAACAATCCCTGATCTTCCAACGGCCCCGACAGGCTGAACGTGCCGGCCGCCAGGTCGACCGCCCCGGCGGTGCCGTGCTCCGGGAAAAAGCCGGTAAAATCCCAATCGCCGTCCGGGCCGCGGTCGAAGGCGCCCTTCCACGTTTCCGTACGTTGGTCGAAATAGAAAGCGGCGCGATCATCCCCGCCCGTCCAATGGCAAGTTGCCGTGCCCTCCTCTACGACTGTCCACCCGGCTTCTGTCTGTATATCAGCCGCAGTCGGCGGATCGCCCAGCGGCGCGCAGCGTGCGCGCGTTTCGGTGGCCATACCGGCCTGCATGTTGGAGAGGCCGCCGCAGGCGGCCAGCACCAACCAGGCCAGGCACCCCAGGATCAAGAGTTTCGTTGTTGGTTGCAATGTGTGCTCCTTGTTTTCCTCGTATATGCAGGGTTTCTTCATTTAAACAGTGTGGCTTTTTGTGCTCCCGCCGTTCAGGGGATCGTCAGCAATCCTTGCGACTCGATCACCGGCACCGGGATTTCACAGCGGCGTTCCTCCGGCGGCACAGCCGGGATGCCGGACTCCGGCGGCGGTTGGGTGGCGTCCTCCGCCGACCAGCGCCGGGCGTAAGGGAAGCTGTATCCGAACCAGCGCAGATCAATCGGGATCTGGCCGGAACCATGCTTTTTCCATTCGCCGCAGCCCTCGTCTCCAATCGCGGCGCCATCGCAAGCCCAGCGCTCCTCACACTCGCTGCCTTCCCAGATCAGGTCGCCGGTTGGGGTAACTTCTTCTTTGCAGTCCCATTCGAACTCGTGCCACTGCTCCCAGGACTCGCTCACCCAGGGCAGCCACCACGTGCTCACCGAAATCTGGTATGCCGGGTAGGTCATGTGCCCATGGAGGTCAGGGCCGTTTTCTTCAAGGCCGTAGCTGGCGGTGTCGTAAGTGTGGTAGACGGTCCAGCCCAGGCCGGATGATGGTTGGTCCGACCACGGGCGTTCGTCGAAATTCCAGGTCGGTACGATCGGCATCTGGTTCCAGCCCACCTTAATGGTGTAATTGCGAATATCTTCTTCGCACACCTCCGTAGTATCTGCCCCGGAACTGCTCCCATTGGCCCCCAACACAAAGCGGATTGGCGCATTGACCAGGGCGCGCGGGTACGGCTCGCGAATCACCGCCGGGCAAGGGATCGTGGTGGATGCAGTGGCGTCATAGCTGCCGCCACAGGTGAAGTTATAGCCACCGGGGCTGCTATCCGCTCCGCCGGGACTACTATCTCCCGGATTCTCTTCAGTGCCAATCCCGCTGTCACTTCCGGACGAACCGAATATCGAGAGTTCCCGCCAGCAGATTTGCAGGACACGGTGGTAGCCGCTCAATTGGGAACCGGTCGTGTCCCAGCCGCCGCAGGCCGGGATGCCCATGCCGGTGGCAATGCCCTGGTCATCGACATACCCGAGCATGTCGGTCGTGCCATTCTCCATAGCTTGCGCACCGGTAGCATTGCTGGGTTCGAAGTCCAGAAAATCCCAGTTCTGGTCCGTGCCCGCGTTGGCGCTTATGCTCCAGGCCCCATCGCCACTGGCCGTAAAGGAAACACTGTCATCCTCACACGCCCAATTGCAGGATACCGTGCCATCCTCCCCCACTTCCCAACCACCCTGCGAATTCAAGTCTTCTTCGGAAGGACCATCCCCAGTGGGATAACACCAGGCCTGGCCACCAATTGAGAAATCATCCCCGGCGTCCACCCCGCCATCGGCATTGTGGCCACCTTCTTCCCAGGTCACTTCCCAGTCATCGGATCCTTCCGTACCAGGGTTATTTTCACCGGGATAGTCGTCGCTATCCCCACCATCGCCCGTGGTGTAGCATTGGCATTCTTCATTCCAGTTTACACTCACTTCCCCATCGTTCACGTCTGGCTCTGGTCCTTCTTGGGCTTGCGCGGCGGTGGGCAGCAAGGCCAATAGCAACAGGGGAATCAGCATCAAAAGTATGGTCTGGTTTCGTTTCATGCATTTTTTAGGCGCTCCTCCCCACAGTAAGCTGTGGGGAGGAGCGCCAAATCTCCTTTACAAAATCAAGATCCTGCGGAAAAATAGAACATGTGTTCCTCGCCGCTCGCATCAAACTTGAACGGACAGCTACAAAAAGAGCCGACATAACCTGCACAAGTTTCGCAAATACAGCGCCTTTCCCTATGACAGCCGGTTGTTGAGCTGGGACATGGCAGCCCGGACGGTCTCGATCTGGACGCTTTCTGGCCGGCAGCAGATCGGGTTTGTGTGCTCCCGGAGTGCCTGGGAGCTGCTGCAGGGCGAGTGGAAGGAAGCCAAGCTGTGCCTGCAGCAGGGCCGCTTCTACCTGCATGTGGCTTGTGAAGTGGTGGAGCCGGAGCCGGTGGCTGTAGAGGATGTCTTGGGTATCGATCTCGGGCTGGACAACGGAGGAAAGGGCCAGTACCTGCCCTTTCCTCTTCGGAAAATGCTGTGCATTTTCCCATTGCCACCGATTCGGATGGAGACCACTACCAGGGCAATCGCGTGATCGGCATCCGGGAGCGGGTAAGGGTTAATCGCCGGCAGAGACGCAGGCTGCATGGCTGGGCATTCCATCAATTGGAAGAGATGGTCAAGTACAAAGCGCAAAGGGTGGGGCTGCCGGTGTTTGAAGTCGATCCGGCCTACACCAGTCAGCGTTGTTCGCAGTGTGGACATGTCTCTAGATCCAATCGTCAATCGCAAGCTGTATTTCAATGTGTCGAGTGTGGTTTCTCTGCCCATGCTGACCATAACGCAGCGGTCAATGTTTCAGCGGCTGCTGGTCTGCTCGTCAACCAGGCGGACGCGGGAGCTGCATAGCCACCCGCAAACCCCATTAGTATCGCTTGCAATGGAGTAGTTGGTGGTATTGCTATGTTAAAGAAAAATGCAGGAGTTGCACATCCGGCAACCACCGGAATAACCTTACTCTTCGAAGGCTCCTGAAACTCTCTGCGTTTAGCAATTTCTAACAATCGCTCATCAGTCAATGACCACGGGACAAGCCCGGTGGTCATTGACTGATGAGCGATTATTTTTGGGGAGATTTCGATTGAAATTGGAGTGTCAGGTTAAGTCTTGATTAGAAAAATAATCTTATAATAAGATTATGAAAGAGCAATTATTAAAGACTAAGCTATATATCCCTCCTCCAAAGCCAAAAGATATTCATCGCCCACTATTGATCAATAGGTTGAACGAGGGGCTTGATCTCAAATTATCCCTGATATCTGCACCAGCTGGTTTTGGAAAAACCACGTTGGTCAGTTCATGGGCTGCTGTATGTAATCGGCCTGTGGCGTGGCTTTCGCTAAATGAAATGGATAACGACCCAATAAATTTTTTAATTTATCTCATCGCTGCTATACAAACAACTAATAAATTTTTTGGTGAACAAGCGCTGCCCATGCTTCAATCACCTCAACCCCCTTCGCTCGAATCAATAGCTACAACGATTGTAAATGAGATGAGTTCTCTCAAGGAGAAAATCATCCTTGTGTTGGATGATTATCACATCATTGATGCCAAACCTGTTGACAGGATACTGAGCTATCTGTTGTCTAATATGCCACCTCAACTACATTTAGTGATTAGCACGCGTGAAGACCCCAATTTGCCTCTTGCGGGATTGCGGGCACAAAGACTATTAAATGAAATGCGCGCTGAAGACCTAAGATTTAGTCAGAGGGAAGCATCAGAATTTCTCAAAGAAACTATGGGGTTAAATATCGCTCCCGATGATATCTCTGCTCTTGAGGCCCGGACTGAGGGTTGGATTGCGGGGATTCAACTGGCCGCGATTTCAATGAGGGGTTATCAAGATATTCCTCAATTTATCAAATCATTTACTGGCAGCCATCATTATGTAATGGATTATCTTGTAGAAGAGGTTCTCCAACAACAACCTGAAGCGATAAAAAATTTCTTGTTCTCTACCTCGATCCTTGATCGTATGTGTGGGCCTTTATGTGAAGCTGTAATACTTGGTGAGAATGGGTCTGGACAAAAGATTTTAGAAATTTTAGAACGCGCGAACTTGTTCGTTGTACCGCTTGACAATGAGCGGCAATGGTATCGTTACCACCACCTTTTTTCAGACCTTTTGCGGCACCGGCTAGTTAAGAATTTTGCATTGCAAGCAGAAGACAAGGAAAAATATATAAATGGGTTACATATCCGCGCCAGCAAATGGCATGAAGAAAACGGATTAGCGTTTGAAGCTTTTCAACATGCCGCAGCCGGGCACGATGTTCAACGAGCACAATGGTTAATTGAAGGGAAGAAAATTCCTCGACATTTTAGCGGGACTGTGACCGCTATCTTGAAGTGGCTTGGATCACTTCCAGAAACTGAGTTTTATGACCGTCCCTCATTGTGGCTGTTGTATGCTTCTTTATTACTCATCAACGGACAAACATTAGGGGTAGAAGAGAAACTGCAATTTGCTGAGAATGCCTTAAAAAGTGATAAGCAGGACAGCAAGTCCCGCATGATTATTGGCCGGATTGCGTCTGCCAGGGCTACTTTAGCCCTGACCAGATATGACACAACTGCAATGATAGCTGAATCACTTCGGGCACTCAAATATCTGCCTCCTGAAAATTTGTCTCTTCGTTCAAGTGCTAATTGGACGTTGGGTTATGGTTACCTTTTTCAAGGGGATCGATCTTCAGCCAATAAATTCTTTACTGAAGCCATATCGCTTAGTCAGACATCAGGTGACATTTTCACCGAAATCTTAGCAACAATTGGTCTTGGGGCTGTTCTAGAAGGAGAAAACCTTCTGTATCAAGCCGTTGAGACCTACCAACGCGTATTACAGTTAACCAGTGAGCAACCTCTACAGATCGTAAATGAAGCGCACCTGGGCTTAGCACGTATCCTTTATCAATGGAATGACCTGAAAGCCGCTGAGGAGCAGGGGCGCCTGAGTCTTAAACTCGCGCTGGATTATGATAAGGTCATTGATCGGTTTATTATTAGTGAAATATTCCTGGCGCGTTTAAAATTAGCAAAAGGTGATGTCGAAGGCGCGGCAGTCATCCTAGAGAAGGCTAGTCGGACAGCGCGTCAAAAGAACTTTACTCATCGAATCCCGGAAATTGCTGCTGTCCAAGTGCTTACTTCACTTGCTCAAGGGAATCTATCAGATGCTGCGTATTTGGCCAAGAAGTATGAACTCCCTATCAGCCAGGCACGAGTTCATCTGGCTCAAGGGGATATATCCACAGCGCTGGAAGTGCTTGGGCGATGGCACCAGCAGGTGGAAGAAAAGGACTTGAAAGATGAGCAACTCAAAGTTTTGATTTTACAGGCAGTTGCTCATCTTTTAGGCGGAGATAAGGATCAGGCTATGCAATTGCTGAGTGATGCATTAGTGCTGGCTGAACCAGGCGGCTTTGTGCGTATATTTGTTGACGAAGGTCTACCGATGGCTGAACTATTGTCCGAGGCAAGCACTCAGGGGATGATGCCAGGCTATATCAGCAAACTGCTGGCTGCATTTGAGGCCGAAGAACAAAAACTGGCAGCCGAGTCTTCTCCTTCATCGCAGCCACTTATCGAGCCATTAAGCAAACGCGAGTTAGAAATTCTGAACCTGATTGCTCAGGGACTCTCAAACCGTGAGATCAGTGAGCGGCTTTTTCTCGCCTTGAGCAGTGTTAAAGGGCACAACCGAAACATCTTTGGTAAATTAGGGGTACATAGGCGCACCGAAGCTGTAGCTCGTGCCCGCGAGTTAGGTCTCTTATAGTTTACCTTTAGAACTTTTTCCCTCGTAAAAACCCCAAAACAATACCCCAAAACAATACTTAAGTGTCTATTCGATAGTACTGAATTGGATATATATTATCTGCAAATTGAGCAGGTGGTGCAGTTTATTATGACGTACCACAAAAGGTACAGAAATATGACAAACACGATCAACGAAAAAATGGATACTAGCCAACCAATGATCTATCAAATCAGGATCGAGGAACATATAGATCGTCAATGGACAGATTGGTTTGAGGGTTTAGTGGACATCACTCTGGAAGACAATAGGGGCACGTTAATAACCGGCCAGATGGTTGACCAGGCCGCATTACATGGATTGCTAAAAAAAATTCGTGATTTGGGGCTAACATTGGTTTCGGTCATTCGTGTTGATCCTGGTCAAATACAAGGTTTAGATGCCCAAGAGTAATATGAAACAAACTACTCAGGCTAATTTTCAATGTGAAAGCAGAAACTTAAACCAGATCTATTTTTCACGCCCTACGGGACTGGAGGCAGATAATGAAAGCAATTGTGTACAAAAAGTATGGATCACCAGATGTACTTGAAATCAAGGATGTGGAGAAGCTCCCCCCCCTCAACGATGAAGTTCTAGTAGAAGTTCACGCAGCATCCGTCAATGCTTATGATTGGCATTTCCTAACAGCAGACGTATTCCTGATCCGTTTAATGGGAGGCGGATTGCTCAGACCCAAAAAACAAACACTTGGAGCCGACATCGCCGGAAAAGTTGTTGCTGTGGGGAAAAACGTCACCCATTTTCAGGTAGGCGATCAAGTATTCGGGTCTGCAAAGGGCGGAAGCGGCGGTTTTGCCGAATATGTATGTGCTAATGAAAAGTCTCTAGCATTGAAACCAACTAATGTTTCTTTTGAAGAAGCGGCTACTTCCTCAATGGCAGCATTGACGGCTCTTCAGGGACTTCGTGACGAAGGACAAATCCAATCAGGCCAAAAGGTTTTGATTCACGGCGCATCAGGGGGTGTAGGCACATTTGCTATTCAAATTGCCAAATCATTCGGAGCAGAAGTGACTGCTGTGTGCAGCTCAAGGAATGTGGAAATAGCACGCTCAATCGGCGCTGACTATGTGATTGACTATACCCGTGAAGACTTTACGAAAGATGGAAAACTTTACGATCTGATTTTTGTGGCAAATGGCAATCTCCCAATCTCCAAATACAAACAAGCATTAGAACCAAAGGGTATTTGCGTTTTGGCTGGCGGTGGCGGCGCTTCAATCATCCAGCTCCTTGTTGGTATGCTCCAGGGATGGTGGATATTAAAGACCGAAAACAAGAAAATCGGTTCATTTATGGCGAATATCAATCAAAAAGATTTAGCTTTTATGAAAGAACTTCTCGCGTCTGGCAAAGTAAAACCTGTTATTGACCGACGATACCCCTTGAGCGAGACAGCAGATGCTCTTCGATATCTTGGAGAAGGACACGCGAAGGGAAAAATCGTCATTATCGTGGAGCATCCTAGCAAAAGATAATCTGGGCCGCTGCTTCTCATGGTGATGCGGGATGACTGTCCCTGTATTTGAAGGAAGTGTGTCAGTCATGGGACAGGCTTTGTTCCCGGCTATTAGAAAAAAGAGAAAAATTATGACAGTAACTACTAAACAAGTTGACTCATATCGATTTTTGGATGGATTGGTGAAAAGACTCGTCCGTACCTGGATAGGGCTTGAACCGCAGCGGGATATTCCCTGGACTCCTCTGAAAAAACCCTTGAAAGAATCCACCGTAGCTTTGCTTAGTTCGGCAGGATTGGCATTGAAATCTGACCAACCTTTTAACCAGGAAGGAGAACGGCAAAACCCCTGGTGGGGTGATCCCTCATACAGGTTACTGCCGCGTGATGCCGATCCAAAAGAGATTGCGCTCTACCATTTGCATATTTCAAACAAGGTCGTGGAGCGCGATATCAATGCGCTGATCCCCCTGGAGCGTTTGCTTGAGCTTGAAAAAGAGGGAGGCATTGGACAGGCAGCACTTCATCATTATTCCTACATGGGGTATATTTTGCAGCCTCAGGTTCTTTTAGATGAAACACTACCGGCCATGATCGAGCAAATGAAACAAGACCAGGTGGATGTAGTCCTGCTGGTGCCAGGTTGACCGGTTTGCTGCTGGTCTGTAGGACTGGTACAAAGAGAAATTGAAGCGGCCGGGATCAGCACGATCACACTTTCCGGCATCCCTGACCTGACGGCTTCTGTTAGCGTGCCGCGTCTGGCAGCGATTGAGCGCCCGCTGGGATACCTGCTGGGGCAGTCTGGTGATAAGACCGGGCAGTTAGCTGTGCTGACTTCCACCTTGCAGTTGCTTGCTGAGATTAAAAAGCCAGGAAGTGTTGTGCACTTGCCCTTCGAATGGCCCGAATCAGCGAATGGGGTGAATTCACATCCAGAGGAGCAGCCGCCAATCGTCAAATACTTGCTACGCCATCCATGGCATATTCCTAACCTATTCAATCGTAATATCCCGGCCAATGTTGAGGCCAAACCAGTATAGATTGAATTAAAAATCCATTCAAAAAAATCGGCTGTAAAGTCTTGTGACGCTCCCCATGAATAAATTCAGGGGCTTCTGTTGCACGCTTGCCCCAACGGGCTACGTTATGCAACACGGATGCGTCCCATCCGGTACTACTCATGTCGTCTGAGCCTATTCTGCTTCTGTGCGACAATTAAATTACACCCCAAAAATACGGCGGCTTGGCATATTTTATCCGACAACTGCCAAGACAAAATACAGCCACACGCGCCACGCGCCTTATATCCCCATAGCTAAAGCAAGTGGCTTTACGGCGCACTTTGGTAAAATGCCGGGGAAAACACTGTCTTTCGGTGTCCCCCAAATGTTCAAGGAAAATCCGATCCAGGCATCAACAAGCAGATTTAAAATAAAAACCAGCAACCCGAACGCAAGCGGTGATAACTTGAGCGTTTCTCGTAGAAATTGTGCAACGGATCGTAATTTTCGATAGATTGAACTGGAGGCGTTTCGGTATCAGTCATAGCAATACCTCAGGGTTATAAGAAAATTGCCAATGATGAGATCAGTAGGGGGGTGTGATGAGCTGCGATTGCTTTCTATTATTTTGTAAACATATTACAAAGGATTACTCGTTTTTATGTCAGCTACTGTTTACATTCGCAAATAGTTTGTTACAGAGGAGTACGCAATGGGCATATTGGCAGCACTTTGCCAAGCGTAGTTATCCGAGCAGAGCTGAGTTGCGGAATACTAATGTCTGAAGTGTCGGTACCCGGTGAAAATCATTGCGATCCCATGTTTATTGGCGGCGTCAATCGAGTCCTGATCTTTCACCGAACCGCCGGGTTGGACGATGGCAGTGATACCATGTTGCGCTGCGGCTTCAACCACATCGGGGAAAGGGAAGAATGCATCCGAAGCCATCACTGCCCCAAGCGTATTCTCACCGGCGCGTTGAGCAGCAATGCCAACGCAGTCGATCCGGTTGGGTTGCCCACCACCGATGCCGATTGTGGCTGCGCCTTTCACAAATACAATCGCATTTGATTTAACGTGCTGGCAAGCCACCCAGGCAAATTCCAGGGCTTTGATTTCTTCTTCCGTGGGTTGGCGCTGTGTAACCACAGTCCACTCGGTCCCTTCCGGATCGCCCAGATCGGTGTCCTGCTGTAAATATCCTTGAGTGATACTGCGCAGCTCTGGAGTGCTATTCGGCTGGTTATTAGGCATTTCCAGCAAACGCAGGTTTTTCTTTTTACCTAAAATCTCCAGCGCTTCTGATGTGAATCCAGGGGCAGCAATACACTCCACAAACAGCTTTCCAATCTGGCTGGCAATGCCGGCGTCAAACTCCTGGTTGGTAGCAATCACCCCACCAAAAGCCGATACCGGGTCAGATGCCAGGGCGAGAGGATAAGCATCTGACAGGCTGTCTCCAGAGGCAATTCCACAAGGCGAGAGGTGTTTAACAATACAAACAGTTGGCCGCTGGTAGGAAACCGCCGCTCTCCAGGCGGCATCCAGGTCCAGGAGATTGTTGTAAGACAGCGGTTTGCCTTGCAGAAGTTGACCTCCCATCGGGCCAGAATGCAGTGTGGTGCTGTAAATGATAGCTTTCTGATGTGGGTTCTCGCCATAACGCAAAGTTTGTATAGGATAAAGGGTCAAGTGCTTGTTTTCTTCTCCAGCAAGATAGGAACTGATGGCGGCATCATAACGCATTGTATGCGTAAAACCTTTGGCAGCCAGTTGGCGTCTGAGTTCCAGAGAGGTTTTCCCATTTGCTTTGAGGGCCGCCACCACAACTTCATAATCGTTGGGGTCACAGATGAGCGTCACTCGCTGGAAGTTCTTTGCCGCCGCCCGGATAAGGGCAACCCCGCCAATATCGATATGCTCGATAGCACCTTCCAGGGTCACATCCGGTTGTGCGATCGTCTCCTGAAAAGGATACAAGTTTACAACAGCCAGAGCGATCATCTCCGCGTTGATCCTTTTCAAGTCGAAATTATCCTGGGAAGTGTCTTGTGCCAGCAACCCGCCATGCACTGCTGGATGGAGGGTTTTCACCCGCCCATTAAGGATTTCGGGCGATCCCGTATAGGCAGCGACATCTTCAACCGGCAATCCGGCGTCACGAATATTTTTGGCAGTCCCGCCGCTGGCAAGCAGTTTCCAGCCCATCTCGTGTAAGGGTTTGGCAAGTTTTTCCACCAGCCCGGTTTTATTCGATACAGAAATAAGTGCAGTTGGCATATTAATACTCCGGTTCTATCTGGATGATTTGGTTGATTGCATCCACCAATAGTTTGTGTTCAACATGATGGATACGATTCTCTAATGTTTCTAAAGTGTCCTGATCATAAATGGGCACGGTTTGTTTTGCAATCAGGGGGCCATCATCCACGCCTTCATCCGGTACAAAATGAACCATGACACCGGTTGCTTTGATCTGCCCGGATTGGTAGGCCTGATAAGCCCTTTCGATTGCATGCGTGCCTGGGAAGGTTCCCGGCAGGGCAGGGTGCAGGTTGATGACCTGCATGGGAAAGTGCGCCAAGAAAGCCATACTGAGGAGCCGCATCCAACCAGCCAGGATCACGTAGTCAGGCTGGAATTCAAAAACGATCTGAGCCAGGTCTGCGTCATATTGTATCCGGCTTTTACCGTTGTCTTTGTATGGCTTCCAGGGATGGCACCGGACAGGAACTCCGGCAGCATTTGCGCGTTCCAAAGCGTAGGCGTTTTTTTGGTCGCTGATTACTGCCACTACCGCTGCGGGAAGGTTGCCTTCTTTACAGACATCAAGAATGGCTTGCAGATTTGTGCCTGATCCAGAGGCAAGAACAACCAGATGGGTCTGATCAGACAAACTCGACTCCTTTACCGGTGTAAACTTCTCCGATTACCCAGGTCTCTTCTGGGATGCCGGCTTGCACGGTCTCGAGATCTTGGGGGGCAATCATGGCGACGATGCCAATGCCCATATTGAAAACATGATACATTTCGATTTCGCTAATTTGCCCTGCTTTTTGGATCAACCTGAAAATGGGGAGAACCGGCCAACTTTCTGAATTTACCTTCGCCCCGCAGCCTGGCGGAAGTACGCGGGGGATATTGTCGACGAATCCGCCACCAGTGAGATGGGCCAGCGCTTTGACCGGTGAATGGTCCGCACTCAGTAGAGACCAAAGCAAGTTTAGATAAGAACGGTGGGGTTCCAAGAGCGCTTCACCCAGGGGCCGCCCAAGTTCCGGGAAGACCTTTTCAAGCGGTGTATCTTTAAATACGCTTCGGATCAGGGAATAGCCGTTGGTATGCGGGCCAGTGGAGCCTATCCCTACCAGTAGATCACCCACCTGAATATTGTCTTTGGGGAGCATCTTACCGCGTTCAACCACGCCAACGATCGTTCCAGCCAGGTCAAATTCTCCGGGGAAGTATACCCCTGGCATTTCAGCCGTTTCCCCGCCGATGAGAGCGCAATCCGCGTCTTTACATGCCATACTGATACCCTCAATAACCTCGGTCAACTTGTAAGGGTCTAGTTTGCTGGTAGCATAATAATCGAGGAAAAAGAGAGGCCTAGCGCCTTGCACCAGAATATCGTTGACGCAATGATTGACAATATCTTGCCCAACATTTTTGAGCAGACCATATTTTTCTGCCAGCTTGACTTTAGTACCGACGCCATCGGTTGAGCTGACCAATACAGGCTGCTCCATTGCTTTGAGGAAGGAAGCATCGTACAGTCCACCAAACAACCCAACCTCGGATAATACCTTATCGTTGTGCGTAGCGTTTACAGATTCCCGGATCATCTGCATCGCTTCGTTGCCGGTTTCGATAGAGACTCCCGCGAAGGCATAGGCTGGATTTTGTTTGCCGATATCGGAACGGTACTGCATCCCCTCGAAATGGATATTTTCCAGTTCCTGGTAAGCGCGGCTTACGGCTTTAGAAAGGCTTTCTGCTGTTGCCATCACCCCTAAGACGCGCCCGCCAGCGGTCACGATTTGGTTGTCACGATCTGCTGTCCCCGCATGGAATATTTGAATCGTCCGGTCAACGGAATCCAAGCCGTCAATCGGCAAACCTTTGGAGTAGGCGCCGGGGTAGCCTTGGGAAGCCAGCACGACACAGACGGCGCTTTCTTCTTTCCAGGTGATCTGGTGCACTATCTGTGAAAGGTTTCCATTCGCGCAGGCCAAAGCGATTTCTACCAGGTCGCTTTCCAATAGAGGCAAGACAACCTGAGTTTCAGGATCGCCAAAGCGGCAGTTGAACTCCAGGGCCTTCAGGCCGTTGTCAGTCAGCATCAAACCGCCATACAACACTCCTTTATAGTGGATACCTTCCTCCCGCAGTCCATCAATGGCCGGCTGCATAATTTTCTTTTTGGCCTCTTCCAGGATCTCAGGCGTAGCGGTTGGGCTGGGGGCGAAAACGCCCATTCCACCGGTATTAGGGCCCTGGTCGTGGTCAAGCAGGCGTTTATGGTCCTGGGCCGGGGGCATAAGGATCAGGGTTTCACCATCGGTGAACGCCATCACCGAAACTTCAGGGCCGGTAATCCGTTCTTCGACCACTACTGTGTCTCCCGCATCTCCAAAGACTTTTTCACGCATGATATCGCGGAGAACTTGCTGGCCCGCTGCGATCGTATCCGGCAGGAACACGCCTTTACCGGCAGCCAAACCGGACGCCTTGATCACATAGGGGAATTCAATTTCATTCAGGTAAGCGGAGGCTTGTTCCAGATCATGAAAGGTTTCATAGGCCGCGGTAGGAATATTGTGGCGGGCCATGAAATCTTTAGAAAAGGCTTTGGAAGATTCCATTTGCGCTCCGGCCAGATTCGGTCCAAAGACAGGAACACCGAGTGCCGCAATGCTGTCGGCCAGACCGGTTGCCAGGGGCGCTTCCGGCCCAACGATTACCAACTCGATCTGTTTTTGCTTGACGATTTCTGTAACCAGGGCGTGATCCATGGGATCGCCAAGGATATTGATCCCGTGCTGGGCCGTTCCCGGATTTCCTGGCAGTGTATAGAGTTGAGTGAGTAGGGGCGATTGGGCGATCTTCCATGCCAAGGCATGTTCGCGCCCGCCAGCACCAATCAACAGAATGTGCATATCAGTCTAACCTGCTTTCTAAACAAAGTTTGGTGGCCTCAGTCGCGATCTCGAATGGATAATCACCGGTAAAGCATGCATTGCAGTAGCCACTGCTGGCCCCAATTGCTTCCATCATCCCTGCCATGGAAACATAATATAGGCTGTCGGCTTGAAGGTATGCTCTGATTTCTTCAACGCTTTTGTTGTGGGCAATCATCTCGTTATGCGTGGACATATCAACGCCCATATAACAAGGGTTGGTGATGGGCGGGCAGGTAACACGGAAATGGACTTCTTTTGCACCTGCCTTTCGTATAATCTCAACCAGGTGCTTTGACGTGGTACCGCGAACAATTGAATCATCAATCACGATCACGCGCTTACCGTGGAGTACAGAGGGAATGGCGTTGAATTTAAGTTTTACATCCTTACCCCGCATTTCTTGAGAAGGTTGGATAAAGGTGCGGCCAATATATATGTTTTTGAGCAGCCCGATATCGTAGGGAATTCCGCTTACACTCGAATACCCCAGCGTGGCCGGGATGGAAGAGTCTGGTACGGGGATGACGACATCCGCTTCCGTTGGATATTCAATCGCCAACTGTCTGCCCAATCTAACCCTGACATCGTGCACAACTTTTCCATCCCAGATACTGTCAGGACGCGAGAAGTAGATGTGCTCGAAAGTGCACTTTGCCTGCCTTTCGGCAGGAGGGATCGCCTGACGTACGATCAAGGCTTGGTTGTGTAAAGCGATCACTTCCCCAGAATTGACCTCCCGGATGGAGTCGCAGCCGATGGTTTCTAAAGCGCCAGATTCAGAGGCAACCGCATAACCCCCACCTGGCAAGCGGCCCACGGTAAGCGGCCGCAATCCCCAGGGGTCACGGGCGGCATACACACCATCAATTGTCAGGATCACCAGAGAGAAAGCCCCTTTCCAATTTGGCATGGTGTTGGCGATCCTGTCCAACCAATCCTCTCCCTTGGCAGCGGCCAGCATGGTTATAATCACTTCAGAATCAGATGTGGAGGCGAACCCTACCCCCTGCTCGAATAATTCAGCGCGCAGGTCTACAGCGTTGACAAGGTTGCCGTTATGCGCCAGGGCCACCGGGCCGTAGCGAGTATCCAGAAGCATGGGCTGGACGTTCCTGAGATTGGAGGAACCGGTTGTGCTGTAACGCGTATGTCCAATCGCTAAATGTCCGGTGAGATTGGATATATTTTCTTCGGTGAAAACCTGGGAGACAAGCCCCTGGCTCTTATGGATACGCATCTTTTCCCCATCGCTAACAGCAATTCCGGCGGCCTCCTGGCCACGGTGTTGGAGGGCAAAGATGCCGAAATAAGTGATCCGGGCGCTGTTTTGGTGTTTGGTTGAGATGCCAAAGACCCCACATTCGTCCTTGGGTTTATCCGAGAAGGGAAATTGATTAGGCGTTAAGGTCTGCATCTGCTTGGTTGACTTTGCCGGAATTGCTGGCCTGCATTGCTTTGATGCGCTCTCTTAGCTCTGGCTCGGAAAGTGTCAGGATTTTCCCGGCGGCCAGGGCCGCGTTGGCAGGCTCCAGCACCACCATCGGTGCAACTCCAGAGGGCATCCGCAAGGAGGAAAAGATATCCGCACCACCGAAACTTGAACTTGGCGGCGGGCAGGCGATCACCGGTGCGCTTACCTGGGCATCCACCATCCCGCTGAGGGCATTAGAACGCCCTGCGACAGTGATGTAAACCTTGGCGCGTTCATCTTGTTCATAGGCAGTAATCAATTCAAGTAACCGGGCCGGGGTTTTGTGCGCCGAAGACACTCTGGTCTGGTAGGGAATTTCAAGCTCATCCAATATTGCCGTGATTTTGTCTACGTGAGGCAAGTCTGAAGAAGATCCCAATAAAATGATTGCCAATATCTTTTCACTCAAAGTAATTGCTCCTTAGAGGATATCTGCTTGTTTGAGATTAGCAGTCAGGCGCGGCGCTACTGGATATTCGCCAGGGATCAAGTCCTCCCCGGTCAATCGCTCGAACAATTCAATATAGCGCTGACTGGCCTTGATCCAAAGTTGTTCTGGCATGGGGGGCGGTTCACCATCACCCCGGTAGCCTTGTTCGGCATATTCAAGGCGGATAAATTCCTTATCGTAATTCTCAGGTTCTGCCCCGGTATCGAAGCACTCCTGGTAGCTTTGCAGCAGCCAGAAGCGTGAGGAATCGGGAGTGTGGATTTCGTCAATCACGGCGACTTCGCCATTAGGCAATCGCCCAAACTCATACTTGGTGTCCACCAAGATCAATCCCGCCTTTTCGGCAATCTCCTGCCCGCGCGCAAATAAGGCCAGGGCAGCTTCCTGCACCTTGCTCCAGGTCTCTTTATCGAGATGATTTTCACTGCTGACCTGATCTACGGTCAAACGCTCATCGTGTCCGGTAAGGCCGCCCTTGGTGGTAGGTGTGATGATCGCCTGAGGGAGTTTCTGATTTTTCTGCAAGCCTTCAGGAAAAGTATGCCCGTAAATTTCCCGTTCCCCGAGATCATAGCGATACCACAACGCAGTTTTAGTTACCCCTGTGATATAGCCACGCACGATCACTTCCACACTGAAAGGCTCGGCTTCGTGGGAGAGCATGACATTAGGGTCAGGCTGGGAGATCATGTGGTTAGCGACGATATCTGAAGTTTGGCTCAACCACCAACCAGTTAGCTGGTTGAGTACCTGTCCTTTTAATGGCACATATCCCAAGATGCGGTCAAAGGCAGACAGGCGATCTGTTGTAACCAGGAGCAGCCGATTGCCTTCTAGTGGGTAGATATCGCGAACTTTACCTGTTCGTTTCCCATTCAAGGGCAGTTTGCTGTTATTGAAGGGTTGTTTCAACATTTCTTGGATTAATTTGCTGTCCATGGCTTATATCCGGTAGTCAGTTCTCTAAGCAATCTTTGATTTGTTGGGCAAGCTGCCTTGCCCGGGCAGGCGCGAAACCAATGTGGGTTTTCGCTTCCATAAGTTCGTAAATCTCCTGGCTGCTCAAGCATTGCAAGAATACAGGATCTTGGCTGATGTTTTCAGTCAGCGGGTTGGCTTTATTTTGCTGGACGGCTTCCCAGGCGGTGAGGGAATGTCTGCGGATATATTCGTGCATCGCCTGCCTGTCTGCGCCCTTTTTCCCCAATGCCATCAAGACCCGTTCCGTAGCGGCGAAGGGGCCATAAGTCTCTAGATTCCTCTGGATGGCTGAGAGGTTGACTTGTAAACCCTGAACGATTCGCAGGCTGCCCTGGAGCAGTTCATCACAGATCAGGAAGGTTTCAGCTAAGGCTGAGCGCCGGTTGGCGCTGTCATCCAGGGTGCGCTCGAGGAGCGAATGAGCCGCGTTATCCCAGGCCAGACGCGGCATTTGTGCCAATGCCCGTCCTAAAGAATTGATCTTTTCTGCGGTGACCGGGTTGCGTTTAAAGGGCATAGCTGAAGATCCAACCTGTTTTTTCCCGAATTGTTCGCTGAGTTCTCCAAACGGGGGGGACTGCAGGATACGCAGATCGAAAGCCATTTTATAAACGGAGGCCCCCAACCCAGCGATGGCATTGGTGATCTGATAGTCTTGCTTGCGCGGGTAAGTTTGGGTGGCAACCGGGAAGAAGTAGATATCGAGTTTGCTGCTCATAAGTTGTTCGAACTTTTCCAGGTTTTCTTCCCCGATCAATTCACTGTATGAGGCCCCGGTACCAACAGCCCCTTTAAAGCCTTTTCCTTTTATTTCCCTAGAAGCCTGTGCTATTGCCAGATAATCTAACAGGAAGTCTTGTCCGTATTGGGCAAGCCGGTAGCCCAAGGTGGTGGGTTCGGCCGGTTGGATGTGAGTATGTCCCATCACGACCAGGTTTGCGTAGGCTCCAATTTTCTCTGCTAATGCGGTCAACAAAAGTTCGAGTTTCTCCAATACCAGGGTCAGGGATTGTTTGACTCGCAGGGCATCGGTATTATCGACCACATCCATTGAGGTGGCCCCCAGATGGATAACACTACCACCGATCGGGCATTGTTCGGCATAGGTTTTGATCTCAGCCATAACATCGTGGCGAATCTCGGCTTCGATCTCTACAGCCCGGTCAACATCAATCTGTGTTTGATGTGTTCTCAGGTCGTCAATTTGGTCTTGAGTAACTAAACCAAACTCAGCCTGGGTTTCTGCCAGCGCGACCCAAATACTGCGCCACAGTAAGCGCTTATTATGTTCGCTCCAAATCTGGCGCATTTCACTGCTGCCATACCGCCAACTGAAGGGGGAGAGATAATTTTTGTAGTCCATCTATCTTGCCATCTGGATTCCGTTTTTGAATAACTCTAAGCCCAGGCCGTTTTGCTGCCCGCGCGTCCAGCGGGGATGCTGATAAGCGTGGATGTGATTCTCTGGATGCGGCATCAGGCCCAGGACGTTGCCGGCACTATTCGTAATCCCGGCGATGTCATTTGGCGACCCATTTGGGTTGACGGGGTAAACATTCCCGGCAGGGGTTCCGTCAAGATGCGTATAGCTCAGGGCAATTTGATGATGGGGCAATTCGCTGCTTTTTTCCATGAAAAAGCGACCTTCGCCATGGGCTACCGGGCATTCGATCGGAGCCAAGCCTTGCAGCCAGGGAGAAGGGTTGGCTTTGTTAGGTTCCAGGGTTACCCATCTGCATTCAAAGTGTGCACGTTGATTGAAGGTGAGCGTGGCTTTGTGCTGCTTGCCGGGCAGGATGCCCGATTTAACCAGGGCTTGAAACCCATTGCAGATCCCGATCACCGGGCGCCCACTTCTCACAAAGTCGTGCAAGCTATCGTTGAACCAAGTTTGCATATCCAGGGCAAATAGTTTCCCTGCGCCCAGAGCATCCCCATACGAAAAACCACCGGGCAGACCCAAGAAGCCATAATCTCTCCAATCCGATTTGCTTTCCTTCAGCATGCTAAGCGGTTTGATCACCGGTTGTCCGCCAGCTAATTCGATGGCATAGGCCAGGTCGCTATCCCGGTTGGTTCCCGAAGCGTGTAAGATCAGTGCTTTAATCATGACTGCTCCTTTGTGCGGTAAAAGCAGCCACAAGTTTTTCAACCGGAATCTGGAAAATGTTCTTTGATTGGTGGATCACGGTAAAAACGGAGGTTTCAGTAACTTTACCAATTTGCATGATGGGCAAGTTATTGAAATGAGTTTCGAACGCCTTTGCTTTTTCCAGGTTTATGGCAACCAACAAACAACCATTGGTCTCCGCGAATAAGGCGATCTTGATATCCTCATGGATTTTGGTCAGGTCCAGATCAGCGCCGAGGTGTCCCGCCAGCGCCATTTCAGCGGCAGAGACAGCCAAACCACCTTCACTGAGATCGTGGGCGGCGGTGATGAGATTTGCGTGAATGGCCTGATGGAGGGCGCGAAAGACTTCAGGCGCCGGTTCTGATAGCTCGGGCGTTTTTCGCAACGCTTCAACAGCGCCAAAGTAATTGTCTCCTTCTCGCCCCCTAGTGACCAATACCGCATGGCTGCCGCCTAAGGCTGGCTTCCATTCGCCAACCAGGTAGATGAGGTCTCCGGGGGATTTCAAGTCCATGCTGACCGAGTTGCGGATATCGGGCGTGATCGAAATACTGGAAATTAGCAGGGTGCCCGGAATAGCCCGTCTTTTTCCATCATCCCCGATATATTCATTGTTCAACGAATCTTTGCCTGAGATGAAAGGGGTTTGGAAATGTACGGCGGCATCGTGGCATCCCTGAGCGGCTTTGAGCAAGGAGCCCATTGTTTCCGGCCGGTTGGGATCACCCCAGCAAAAATTGTCCAGGATCGCGGTTTGGTCGGGATCGCCACCTACCGCCACTACGTTACGCACAGCCTCATCAATTACGCTGACTGCCATATTATAGGCATCAACTTCACCAATGTAGGGGTTGATCCCATTGGCTAAGACAAAGCCCCGGTAGCCCTTGGTGTTAGCGGGTTTCATCACACAGGCGTCAGATGGCCCATCATGCGTCAGGCCCACAAGCGGTTTGATGACCGTAGAACCTTTGACCTCATGGTCGTATCTCCGGATGACTGCTTCCTTGGAGGTGATGTTCGGATGTGAAAGCAGCGACAGGAGGATTTCTTCTTCTAACTGAATGGATTGCTTATGCCCAGGGTTGCTGGGGTATCCAGAATCCGCCGGGGAAATGTCCAGCGTGGCTTCCAGGTGGAGCCTGGGGATGCCATGGTGGAGGAAGTCGTTATCTAGTTTTACGATCAGGTTTTCACCAAAGACGACTTCCAATTGGCCACTGGCATGAAATTCGCCGATATCGCTTAGCTCCACCCAATAGGTATCGCAGAGTCTTTGCAGGGCGGGCAAATTTTCGGGGGGCACAGCCAGAACCATGCGTTCCTGTGCTTCACTTAACCAGATTTCCCAGGGAACCAGGCCGGGGTATTTGAGCGGCACTGCCGCCAGGTCAACCTTTACACCCAGGTTCTCACTCATCTCCCCCACTGCGCTGGATAATCCCCCCGCGCCGCAATCTGTGACGGCATTATAAAGTTCTTCGTCCCGCGCTCTTTCAACAACTTCGATCACGCCTTTCTCGGTGATTGGATCCCCGATCTGTACAGACGCGCCGGCCACTTCCCCAGTTTGAGCATCCATGGTCAGGCTGCTGAAAGTAGCCCCGCGAATTCCATCCCGTCCAGTTTTCCCACCGATAACGATCACCCGGTCACCTGGTCGGGGATCACACGGGTGGGAGTCTCTGGGACCGAAGCCAACACAGCCGCAGTAGACCAGCGGGTTGGCAGTGTAACCAGGATGGTAGAGGATCGCGCCGTTTACAGTTGGCAATCCCAGTTTATTGCCGTAATCCTCGATTCCATGAACGACGCCAGCTTTGATCCTGCCGGGGTGCAGAACACCCGCTGGGAGATCGCGTACGGGTTGGTCTTGAGGACCAAAACACAACACATTTGTATTGGCAATCGGCCGGTGGGAGACGCCCAAAATATCGCGCACCACACCGCCAACGCCAGTATTTGCGCCCCCAAAGGGTTCAATGGCCGAGGGGTGGTTGTGCGTTTCCACTTTAAAGGAGAGATCGAATTCATCATCAAAAGCGATCACACCGGCATTATCCACAAATGCAGAGCGTACCCAAGCGGCATTTATGGTTCGGGTGGCAGCCTGGAGGTATGTCTTTATCAAGCCGTCGATCTCGGTATTTTCGGTTTTTACATGGATACTGGCTTTGAAGGTTTTGTGGACGCAGTGTTCGGACCATGTTTGCGCAATGGTTTCCAGTTCAGCGTCGGTTGGCTCGCGACCCAACACCAGGAAATGATTTTGCACCACTAACATCTCGGCCAGGTTAAGCGCCAGGCGTCTTTCCTGACTGATGACGAGCAATTCACCTTCATCGGCAGCGAGCAAAGGAATGACCTCGGCCTTGGTGGCCCCTTCTACCGGGTGAAGAAATTCAGGCCAAATCTCACCGGCGGTATATTGCTGAATAGTGGCGTTGACAAGCAGGTCTTGGGCAATCTGATTGATATCGGTTTCATCGAGACAGCCATTAAATTCATAGCGCGTACCGGTGGTTACCGAATGTAATTTTTCGATCCCCAGGCGGTGGGCGGCTTTAATCAATTCTGCGGCGATATTATCGGTTACGCCAGGGCGCAGCGTGACTTCAACAGATGATGTGTTTTGGCCTTTGGCTGCTTTCCCATGTTCTGCCGCATTCAACGACATCCAGCTATAGCGCTCGGTTACAGGATCGCAGATCAGTTTTTCAGCGATATTCTTGACATCCTCCGCGGTAAGCTGGCCCTCTAGAAAATAGAGATCGAGAACTTTGGGGAGCGCTTCTGATTTGTATCCAAGTTCTATGAGTTGGTTTTGGAGTTTACGGCTACGATAGGCCAGGGAAGACTCTACAACAATCCTGTAGCTGGGGGTGTCAGTTTTGCGAGATAGTTGTCTATACAACACTCGGAGAATTATACTTGAAAAAGTGCGAAATTGAGAAAATTTTAAGGGAAGGAGGAAAACTATTTTGATCAAAAAGAACTAATTGAAACTTTTCATAAAAAATCCTATATATGGTGGTTAGCAAATTAGCCCTACTCCTACATGTTAGGGAAAATCAAAAAGTTTCATTAACCTCAAATCAAAAGGATCACCCCACATGGTTTGCACCAGGAGAGGCATCAGCTCCCTGACCGCCGAACCTCCAACTTACCGATTCGAATCCAACAGCTAATTTAGGACTAATACCAATGAGACAACTTATTGCATATTTTGTAAAAAATTGTAATCGAAACTCAAGTTCATAATGATAGATGTCCTTCACAGAACAGGACTTTTGTCCCTATCATTATGAATCGAATAAGCGTATAACATATTCAAGAGAATGAATATGAATAGCAAGAAGTTCGAGAAAGAAATAAGTGATATTTTTTCCGTGTTAGGGAATCCCTTCCGGGTCAAGTTGCTATACGCAATCGGTAAAGGAGAAGCTTGTGTGTGCCATCTTGAGGCTATGCTGAAAAAACGGCAAGCCTATATATCTCAACATCTCATGGTATTACGCGATGCCGGGATTTTGGATACCCGGAGGGATGGGAAATACATTTTTTACCGTGTTGTCGACAAAAGCATCTTCGATTTGATTGAGACAGTTGCCCAGATGTTTGGTATTCCCGCAGATCAAATCCCCGAAGTCGCTAAGCCAGGCACGCACGCCAACTGTGCCTGCCCAAGCTGTGAAGTCGAAGTAAAGACTGAATTTTTATCAAACTAATGGAGGTTCAATTATGTTGACTGTAAAAATCCTGGGTTCGGGCTGCCCGAACTGTAAGCGCCTGGAACAGGAAACCAGAAAGGCAGCAGAAAATCTGGCAATTGAGGCTGAATTTGTCAAAGTCACCGACTATGGCGAAATCATGACCTACGACATTCTCAGCACGCCTGGACTGGTGATTAACGAAAAGGTTGTCTCCAGCGGGAAAATCCCTTCCCAAACCGAGTTGACAACCTTGTTAACCAATGCATTAGTTGAAAGTTGATTATTTCTTTTGAGCGTCTCCCTGCAAACGCAGGGTTTTTTCTTGAGCGAATATATTCAATTAACTGAATGCAATTTTGAGGCAGTTACACGATTATGAATGCAACCATCGAGTTTATCTCCCACCTGTTCTTCAGCGGCCTGGGCAACCTGGCTGCTTACCTGGCGGCGCATGTGCTGCTCTGCCTGCTCCCGGCGTTCTACATTGCCGGGGCCATGACGGCCTTGATCCCCAAGGAAACCGTCACGCGCTACCTGGGCCGCAACACGCCCAAGTACATTTCCTACCCTGCCGCGGCCGCCGCCGGGTTCTTGCTGGCGGTTTGCTCGTGTACGGTGATTCCGCTCTTTGCCGGGATCTATAAAAAAGGTGCTGGACTGGGGCCG
>JAFGRA010000163.1 GCA_016935415.1 Anaerolineales bacterium | reverse complement strand
TGGGGCAGGGGTAGCCAGACCACTGGCCGTGGTCGCACCGGCAACGTCAGAATAATACGAATAGTATCCATCCGTGTTCCGGTAGGCACGCACGCGGTAATAATACGTGCCTTCGGCCAGGCTGGTATCGGCGTAGCTGACCACATCCGCACCCACGGTGTCGATCTCCGCCCAGCTATCCGAACCGTTTGGTGAGCGTTCGATGTAGAAGGCAGTTTCATCGCTGGCGTTATCCACCCAACCCAGGTCGATCTGGTCGTTGGCAACACCATCAGCAGTTAGGATGGTTGGGGCACTCAAGTTGCAGGCTACATTGGTGCTCTGCAAAACGAGCAATCCGCCCAGCCAGGTCTGAAAACCACTGTCGCCGGGCACGCACAGCAGGGTGTCGTCAAAAGAGAATTCTTCCAAAACGGTAAGGTTGGTGAGGCTGAGTGGCAGTGGGCCAGATAGTTGATTATCCATTATCCAAAGGTTCTCTAGAGATGTAAGGTTCCCAAACTCTGAGGGAATAGCTCCACTCAGTTGATTCCAATGTAAATAGAGTTCCTGCAAGCTCGATAGAGAGCCCAATTCCGCCGGAATATTACCGCTCAATTGATTGCTATGAAGGCCAAGGAGTTGTAAGTTTGAAAGATTACCGAGTTCCGCCGGGATCGATCCGGTTATACTGTTTTCCATGAGGTCAAGTTCCACTAAGCCGGTCAAATTGCCCAGGCTTGTGGGAATACCGCCACTGATTGTATTGAAAGGTAACCGCAAGAAAGTCAGCGCGCTCAAGTCGCCCAATTCTTCTGGCAGAGGGCCAACCAGGTTATTGAACATGAAATCAATGCTATCAACATGCCCTGCATCACATGTCACCCCATACCAACTGCACGGCGTATCCGTCACCAACCAATCCGTATGATCCGTCCAACTATCGCCATCGGTGCTGTAGTAGAGTGCTTCCAGGGCTTCGCATTCCGCAGTGGGAATTTCGGTGACCGTGGAACAGAAACTGGCGCTGCAAATCACATTGGTGCTTTGGAGATCCAAAACGCTATCTAACCAGGCTTGAAAGGCGCTATCATCCGGTTCACAAAGGTCGGTATCGTTGAACGAAAATTGAACTAGTTCTGACAAGTTCGTCAAACTGAGTGGTAAGGGACCACCGAAATTATTGTGATCGATATAAAAATAAACCAGCGTTGTTAAGTTGCCTAACTCTGATGGCAGTTCGCCATCCAATTGATTCCAACTCAAATTGAGTTCATAAAGCGATGCAAGATTGCCCAATTCCGGTGGAATCGTTCCAGATAATTGATTGTCACTTAGAACAAGATGTTGTAGTAATGTAAGATTTCCAAGCTCTGCTGGAATAGTTCCCGTCAATTGATTGCCAGCCAAATAGAGCATATTCAATTCTGATAAAGTTCCCAATTCAGAAGGAATATTGCCGGTTAATTCATTATTGTCAAGAAGTAATCGTTCTAAACCGGTAATGTTGGTAAGCGCTACTGGTATAGAACCAGATAAATCATTGCGCATAAGATCAAGTACCTCTAAATTTGCCAAGTTTCCCAACTCGGTGGGAATTTCCCCTGTCAGTTGATTAAAAGAAAGATTCAAGCTTCCCAAATTCGAGAGGTTACCCAACTGCATGGGAATCGTTCCGGAGAGCAGTTGATTGCTACTTACATCTAAGTTAAGTAGGAGAGATAGATTTCCCAACTCAGCAGGAATCCCACCACTCAATTGGTTACTGCCGAGTTTGAGTCTTCTAAGCGCGGACATATTTCCGAGTTCAGGCGGAATCGTTCCAGATAAATCGTTTCTGGATAAATCTAAAGTTTGCAGGTTATTCAAATTGCCCAACTCGGTTGGGATACTACCAGATAAATCATTCGCCCAGATTTGCAGATAATACAATGAAGATAAATTGCCTAACTCGGCTGGGATCTCCCCGCTTAGTTGATTTATATACAAGTCTAACCTTACCAGGTTGGTCAGATCACCAAGCTCAACCGGGATGGATCCGGTTAGCGAGCAATCGTGTAGTTCAAGCGTGGTGAGATTAGTAAGATCGCCAATTTCTTCCGGAATCCCCCCTGTTTCAAAAAAATTAGCCGACAAATTCAGCCACTCAAGCGCCGAAAGATCACCCAATTCTGAAGGTAAGCTTCCGTTCAGATAATTATATTCCATGACAAGCCAACTAACGTGTCCTGCCTCACACGTAACCCCGTACCAACTGCATGGTGTCGTTGTCGTCAGCCAGCCGGTGTTGTCATACCAATTATCCCCATCGGTGCTGTTGTATAAAGCCTCCAGAGCTTCACATTCCGAGGTAGGGATTTGGGTGACTGCATCGCAAAATCCGGCTGCAGGCGCATCGGGAGGCGGGTCACCTTCCTGCGCATGCGCAGGGATCGGATTGCTCAGCGCCAGACAAAAGATCAACCCATAGAACGCGAATAACGCAATAAACCAGAAAACTTTGTAGTTCCAACGAATAGTATTCATTTCCATCTCCTTGTTTTGCCTACGAGGAACATATGGTCTCGTGTGCTTTAGAATCCACACAAGCCAAATCGTAAATTACCTCACTCTACCCATATTATATATAATTTAATTTCACAAGTCTACAAGGTTTAGACAAATCGGTACAATTGCCTATAAAACATAGTATTTTTGTACTGAATTTTCCATTTATTTAGCTATGATTAGGGGAAGTTTAGCTTGAGAAAAACTAAATTGGTTTCCGCCCTGCGATCAAAATATGATGGTTAACGAAATTTGCGTCCGGTGTTCCCACATTTTCGGCCTGCAGCCAGGATGCGGCGGCTGTAGGAGCATGCTTTAGTAACTCCACCAACTGTGCAATTATCTGCGCTGAATTTCCCTGGCGCTCGGCCCAGGGAATCAATTGGTGCCGTTTGACGATCTCCTCAGTATGCTCAACCTGCAAACCTGCGGCTGTAAACATTTTCATCCATTCCCCGCGCGCGAAAGCGCGGTTGTGGCTGGGGTCGCGCAGCCGTTCGAAATCATCCACGTAGCGAGCGGCTTCCGCGTCTTCCGGCAAAACGTGATCCTGTACCAGCAACAACCCACCCGATTTGAGCACGCGCGCCCCCTCCCGCACAAACCTGGCACAATCCGGGAAATGGTGTGGCGCAATCCGGCAGGTGACCATATCAAAAGTGCCATTCGCAAAGGGCAGGTCTTCGGCATCGGCCAGTTTGAAGTTCACATTTTCAATACCTTTGCCGCGCAGGTGTTTCTCGGCCGCCTGAAGCATCTTCGGAGTCAGGTCGGTCGCCCACACATGCCTGACGTGCGAGGCAAATTTGAGCGCGGTATGCCCGCCACCGGTCGCCACGTCCAACATCTCCCACTCCGGCTGCGGCTGGGCGATTTCTACCAGGCGTTCGAGGTCATCGCCTTTAGCGTGGGTTTGGCTGGTCACGTAACCCTGTGCGAATTGGCTGTAACGTGCTTTGGATTTAGATTTCGAATCTTGTGGCTCGGTCATCTTGCCCGCCTACGCCTTGCGCCCAATACACAAAATATGCTCGGAGGTATCGACCACAGCCGGGTCGGTAGCGGTTTGCAATACCAGTTCATTCCAACGCTTCCACTTGCGCGGCTCGGTAGCAATCTGATTGGTGGCTTCGATCAGGTTGGAGGATAAACCCTGACATCCGGCCATTTCCAGCGTTTCCAACTCGAAGGATTCGGCCAGTTCACGCAGCTCGGCGGCGCGGAAGAAATGCCAGATCGTATGCGTGGGGCCGGGCGCATCCCCGGATTGCAGCAGCTTCAAGAAATGCGGAGCCAACAATTCGTCGCTGAGTTGCGCCATAATCGTGCGCAGCACGGCCAAATAACCCACCACCGAGATAGCCACGATCCCACCGAGTTTGACCACCCGCGCCAACTCTCCCACCGCTTTGCGCCGGTCTGCGGCGCTGCTGATATGGGTCAGTGGGCCACCCAGGCACAAGACAGCATCGAAGCTTTCATCCTCAAAGCGGGAAAGGTCGCGCATATCCCCCACCGCGGCGTCCAACAAACACTGCTGCACGGTCTCGGATTCGGAGGCAAACTTCTCGCGCGCCAGTTGAATGTTCCCGGCGGAAATATCCAGCAGGTGCACGCGGTATCCCATGCGGCAAAAGGTCAAGGCGTAGCGCCCCGGGCCGCCACCCGCATCCAGGATTTGCCCGCTGGCCGGCAGATGCTTGCGCAGGAAATGCAAGGTAACGCGGTATTCCAGCGAGTGGTAGGCATCGCGCTCCAACCGGCCCCATTCATGTCCGGGATCACTATCGTACGTATCGGCTAATTTCCGAATTTCATCCATTATCAATCCTTCATCTCTCCATCCAACCAATATGTGGTAAGTCTTCTTGCCCTGACAAAGCACAAGCGCTTTGTTTAAGAAAAATCAAAGATTTTTCCATTCATACCCCAATCTCCGTGCGGCTGCGAATTCGGGCAGTCAGGTCAGCGATCACATCCACGCTTTCGTCGAGCTGCAACTGCGGCGCACCGACTGGGCACACCGCCGCACAAACCCCACAACCTTTACAGCGCTCCTGATCGATCATCGAAACCCCATCCACGAAGTCGATAGCATGTACCGGGCATTCGACGTGACAGGTCCCGCAGGCCGTGCAGGATTCATTTATCGTCACCGTCAGGCCGGGCAAACGCTGGATGGTTTCATCGAAGGTGGACGGCCCCAGGCGCATGTGGTGGCGCACGGTGCAGCAGCAATCGCAGCAAAAGCAAATCGCCAGCATCTTGTGATAGGGAATACTGAGCAGGTCGGCGTCGAAACTGGCATGCACGATCATCGGCACCAGCCCCATCTCCAATGCCTGCGCAACGTGCGCCAACGCCCCGGCCGCGTCGGTATGTGTGCCCACTTTGGGCGAGACCTCACTAACAGCTTCTCCCAAAAACAGGCAGCCAAAATCGTGCGGGTATGTGGCACACCCTTCCCCATTGCGGCATGGACAGCGCCCAAGCAAGAAATGCCCAACAGCTTGCTGCACGATCGGTTCCAACAGTTGGTATGGCAGCACGGTATTTTCGCCGCCGCGGATCACTTCCTGCACCGGCAGGATCACCGCTTCGTTGTTCTCTGAAGTCTCATCCAGTTCCAGCTTGACCCAGCGTCCCAGCAGCGGATGCTGGGCAGCCCAACGCTGCACCTTTGCCAGTTTCCACATTTCCAGGATGTAGCGGTAGCGCAGCACTGGGTTCTTCTCGATGAGTTTCTTGATTGGCATGCAGGCATTCCTATGGGGTCTAATTATTTCACCAATTATAACAATATCCACAACACCAAGCCATTAAAGACAAACAGGCAGCCGAGTGGCTGCCTGCGATTTTTCGTTGTCGGGGATTAGGGATTGACGTAATCTTCCCAGCCGTCCCAATAGCCAGGCCCATCCTGGAAGAATTCGTAGTTTGCATCAGTATCGGGGGTCAGGTCAACAGTCTCACCCGCTTCGAGTACCTTGGTGGCTTTCAAATTCACTTCCTGCCCATGGTGGTTCTCACCACTGTATTCCGTGTCAAAACCAGCAGTCCCCACCGGCATGCTCTGGTATTCGCCGCCACGCGCATCGTATGCATCTGGGACTTCGTCTTCGGTGAAGATCGCTTCGTACGGGCATTCGGGAATGCACGCACCGCAGTCAATGCAAGTGTCCGGATCGATGTAATACCACGGATATTTATCCTGTGGATTACCGGGCACAATACATTCAACCGGGCAGACGTCGACGCAACCACCGTCGCGTAAGCAAAGGCTGGTAATAATATGAGTCATAAGTATACCTCCGTTGTGAATGTATTGGGGTGCTCATCCCAAGCAAACGAACCCAAACCGAGATAACCACATCCCAAATGTTTATGAAAATTTCTTCTCCTGGTCACGTTACAATGCTATATTCTATATGACCAAGTCAGCTTTTCGAATTATACACCACAATTAAAAAAATATACCGGCAAAGCTTATCGGCTTTACCGGTAAAATCCAAATCATACGGATTTACACAAGCGTTTCAAGCAAAACGGCTGGTCACACGTCCCACGATCTTCTCCGGGGATAGCGGCCCGAACCCACGGCTGTCCGAACTTTCGATCACACCCAATAGATTTGTGCCTTCCAGTTGACAACGCCCATCGGCATCCACAGCGACAACCTGCTTCACCAGGCGAACGTCCTTTTGATGGGGATGCCGGGCTACCACCAGGTCGCCGGGCATTGGGCGGGCCTTACGATAGGCCCGTTTGTCAACCAGGATTTCGTCCCCGGGCTGCAACACGGGCAGCATCGAATTTCCGGATACCCGGTAACGCCAACGCCTACGCAGCAGCCAGAGCAAGAATTCGCCCAGGTCAGCGTCTTTCAACTCGGCCTGCATGGACTTGTGCTGTGCTCAAACTAGCTGGCGGTGTACCAGGTCACCTCGCGGTTCTTGGTCTTCCAGAATATTTCGTGTATCTCTTTGACGGCGTCCATCAACTGGTTGGCGGCATCGAGGTTGACCTCTTGCTTGGTGGTCGAGCACAACTTGGTGGCCTTCCAGAACTTATCGTGCAGGTCAGGGAATTGCTCCAGGTGAGCGGGCTTGAAATAGTCCGTCCACAGCACCAGCAATTCTTCTTTCGCCAGGTGGGCCTGCTCTTCTTTGATCTGAATGTAGCGCGCCATGCTATTCAGATAACTCGCCATCGCCGCGGCATCGTCTGCTGCAGGGGGAGTTAAAGCCTGCATTTTTTTGGTCATCGAAAGAACCGCTTCCGCGGCAATGCGGGCCGATGAAGGATCGTATACGCCGCAAGGGCCATCACAATGGGCGGAGACCTCTTCTGCGGGGGATAATTGCTTGATCAATTGTTTACTTTTGTCGAATAACATGCTTCCACTCCTTTCACAAGTCGATTAAATGAATTTTATCACATAATCGGATTTTTAATATATAAATTATATAAATTCAACACAGGAGAACCTGTTTTGAGCAGCATCCGCCCCAATGGTGTTGTGGAGATACAAAGATTATGAATGGCCTGTTTCCCTCTCCCTCGCTTAAAAACAAAGACACCCTCACGCAGAAGGTGTCAATGATTGCAGTGATGATTACCCGGTTAGGCCGGGATAATGCATTCGACCGGGCAGACATCCAGGCATTGGCTGGTGTCGGAGTAACCTTCGCATTCTACGCAAAGTTCCGGATCGATTACATAGATTACATCGCCTTCGCTGATTGCCTCAACGGGGCATTCCGGTTCGCATGCACCACAGGAGATGCATTCATCAGTGATGGTCATTGCCATGGTAAAAATACCTCCAAAATAGTGTTTTAAATTCGTAGATCTACAGACGTACTCTACAACTTAATGCATGGCCTTTACAGTGACATCATTCCCTTTTCTTTTAGGGTCAAATGTCCCAAACAAAATTCGATTACAATTGCAACTCCATGCCGCATAAACCAACCTTCCCACCCCTCTTGGGGATCACGCTTGGCATCCTGGCAGTATCGACCGCCTCTTTGTTCATCCGCTTTGCCCAGCAGGACGTACCTTCGCTGGTGATTGCCGCTTACCGCCTATCGATCGCCACCCTGGTGATCGCCCCTTACGCCCTGATCCGCCAACGCGGGGAACTGCTGGCCCTGGGAGGTAAGCAATGGCTGCTGGGCATACTCTCCGGTGTTTTCCTGGCCATCCACTTCGCCACCTGGATCACCTCGCTGGCCTTCACCACGGTTGCCAGTTCGGTCGTCCTGGTCTCGACCACGCCCCTCTGGGTCGCCCTGCTGGCGCCGATCTTCCTCAAAGAGAAACTCAGCCGCGGCATTCTGCTGGGCATGCTGCTGACCTTTATCGGCGGGGTCGCGATCGGGATCAGCGACGCCTGCCCGGGCGGCACCTGCCCCCCATTGGCAGTTTTCATCAACGGCCGGGCCTTCATCGGAGATCTGTTGGCATTGGTGGGAGCGTTCGCGGCGGCGGGCTATATGCTGGCCGGACGCAACCTACGCAAAGGCATGTCGCTGCCTGCGTACACCTTCATCGTTTACGGCGCAGCCGCGCTGCTCCTATTGATCGCAGTGCCATTGAGCGGCAAAGCCCTGTTCGGTTACCCCAACCGGGCTTATCTCTGGCTGATTTTGTTGGCGCTCATTCCTCAACTGCTCGGGCATTCCAGCTTCAACTGGGCGCTGCGCTATTTCTCAGCGGCCTTCGTATCCATTACTTTGCTGGGCGAACCAATTGGCTCAACGATCCTGGCATATGCATTTCTAGGCGAAGTTCCCACGCTCGTTAAATCATTTGGTGCTATACTTATTCTGGTTGGCATCGTTTTCGCTTCCCTGAAACGGAAACCGCATGCACCAACCCGAGGAACTGGCCGCTGACGGTCTCCACAAAAGATCGAAAAATCCCCGACCAGTTGCTCAAGTTTGCCCACGGAAAAGCGCACGTCTAAACCAGAACAATCACGTGGACAATCGTGAAAGGAGTACAAAATGCAGATCAATTGTTACAGTTGCCATAATCACTTCACCATGCGGCGCGAGGAAGTCCACGCCGCCCTGGACGAAATGGTATCCGAGGGTTTATCCCACTACAACGCCGTCTGCCCGCGCTGCGGCAAAGCCAACAAAGTATCTATGAAGCAGCTCAAGCGCTGGGCGCCCCGCTGGGAATCCAGCACGGCGAAAGAGGCCAAAGGCAAAACCAAGCAGGAAAAAGCTGAAGAGCAGGACAGCGTGAAAGGCAAAGAAAAGTAAGCAAGCCTTTGCCCGAATTCTGATATGATTACAGCGCCTGCAAGGGCGCTGTTTTATTTCATCTAGACCAAGAGGAAAAAATGCGCACAATCGAAAAGTTAACCAAAGAACATTTCGCCTCCTTTGTGGACATTGCCGGGAACGCCTATCCGGTCTTCGGTTTTAACACCACAGAACACAAAAAGAAGGTTGTCGAAAGCGTAGCCGATACGCAGGAAAACGATCCCTTCACCACGTTCTACGGCGTTTTCGAAGCCGGTAACCTGCTGGGCGGCATGCGCCTGCACGACTACACCATGAACGTGTTCGGCCATCCGATCCCGACCGGCGGCGTGGGCATGGTCTGTGTAGACCTCATCCATAAGAAACAGCACGTCGCTAAAGACATCATCCAATTCTTCCTCAGAGAATACCGCCAGAAAGGCGCGCCATTCGCCATCCTATATCCCTTCCGGCCCGATTTTTACAAGCGTATGGGCTTTGGTTACGGCACGCAGAAACATTGTTTCCGCGTGCGCCCCGGCGACCTCCCCGCCGGTGATGCTCCCGGCCGTGTTGCGATCACAGAAGACAAAGCTGCTGTCGAGCAGTGTTACGATCGCGTCTTCAGAGCTACCCACGGGCTGATCAAAACTGAGGAACGCGGCATCGCCAGGCTTTTCCGATCCGAAGAGAACCGCGTGGCCGCCTATTTCGACGGCGATGAAATCAAAGGCTATCTCGTTTTAGCTTCTGAGGGCACGGTGGACGGCAACCCGATGCGCCAGAACATGCTCATCAAGCAACTGATCTACGAAGATCGCGTTGCGTTGGCCGGGCTGCTCGGTTTCCTGCGCAAGCAAGCCGACCAGGTCGACCGCATGGTGTTCTACACCCAGGACGAGTTCTTTTATCACGTTCCCACCGATCCCCGTGACGGCTCCGACGGCATGATCCCCTCCGCCTATCACGTCAGTAACACTTCCGGTGTCGGTCTGATGTACCGCGTTGTGGATGTGCCCACCGCTTTCAAGCTGCTCAAAGGCCGCAACTTCGGCGGGCAGGACTGCAAGCTCAAGATCACGATCGCGGATAATTTCCTGCCGGAAAACGCCGGGAGCACGGTCGTGCATTTCAAAGCAGGCCAGGCCGATATCCAGGATGGGGATGATTTCGACGTAGAAATCCAGCTCGACGTTTCAGACTTTTCCTCCCTGCTGCTGGGCATCATCGATTTCAAGCACCTGTACACCTACAACCAAGCCGAAATCTCCGATCCTGATTACCTGGACTGTGTCCAGAACCTGTTCTACAGCCAGGTCAAGCCAGTTTGTATAACCGATTTCTAAGAAGATATCATTAACCACAAAGACACCAAGGCTCAAAGTATAATTTATAAACCTTGGTGTCTTTGTGACTTAGTGGTAAAAAATCCGACTATCGACAACTACCCCATATAACGATCATAATCCTTATTCAAGGAAGCGATCTTCTGTTTCAAACCATCACTCAAGGCCCCGTTCGTCGTCCGCCACTGCCAGTTGCCGCCCAGTGTACTGGGGAAATTCATGCGCGCTTCCGTACCCAGGCTGAGGAAATCCTGTAAAGGGGCTACAACCACATTGGCGCGCGAAGCCCACAAGGCCCGGATCATATCCCAGGCAATGTCTTCGCCCGTCACGCCCAGGTAACGCAGGCAAAACTCGCGCTCGTGTGGCGTGGCCGAATCGAACCAGCCCACCACAGTATCATTATCGTGTGTGCCGGTGTAGGCCACGCAATTTTCGGGATACATATGCGGCAGGAAAGGGTCATCTGGGCCGTCAGCAAAACCAAATTGCAAGATTTTCATACCTGGTAATTCGAATTTATCGCGCATTTCGAATACATCCGGGGTGATCTCACCCAGGTCTTCGGCGATCAAAGGCAGTTCGCCCAAAGCTTTCCGTACGGTCTGGAAGAAATCATCGCCGGGGCCTTTTACCCAACGACCTTCTTCGGCCGTCTCGTTTCCGGCTGGAATTTCCCAATACCCGGCAAAGCCGCGGAAGTGGTCCAGGCGGATCACATCGACCAGCGACAATACACTGCGCAAACGCGCCAACCACCAGGCGTAGCCGTTCTTGGCATGCACGTCCCAGCGATAGATTGGATTGCCCCACAACTGTCCGGTCTTGGAAAAGTAATCCGGTGGGACTCCGGCCACCACCGTAGGCTGGCCTTCGTCATCCATGTAATATAAGTCAGGGCGTACCCATACATCGGTGCTGTCGTGCGAGACATAGATGGGAATATCGCCAACGATCTGTACATTTTTCTGGTGGCAATAAGCCCGGATTTGCTCCCATTGGCGAAAGAAAATGAACTGGCGGAATTTTTGCTTTTCGACCTCTTCGGCGTAGCTTTGGCGGGCTTCCGCAATCGCCCTATCCTCCCGCATCCGCAGTGGCATGTCCCAATCGCTCCAGGGGCGGCCGCCGTGGGCATCTTTCAATGCCATGAACAAGGCGAAATCTTCCAACCACCGCGCCTGCGCTTCCTGGAAGGTTGCGTACTCAGTTTGCAAATCGCTCTGTTTTTCGAAACGCTTGAAAGCCTTATCCAGCACACCCAATTTCCAGGGAATCAATTGTCCAAAATCGACCTCTTGCGGATTGAAGTCCGGCATATCTTCCAGGTCGGATTCGGTTAGCAAGCCGCCTTCCAGCAGCTTACCCAATGAGATCAGGTAAGGGTTTCCGGCGAAGGCCGAAAAACACTGGTAAGGCGAATCGCCATAGCCCGTCGGCCCCAATGGGAGAATTTGCCAGATGCCGCAGCCCGATTCGGAAACAAAGTCGATCCAGGCATACGCTTCAGCGCCCAGATCACCAATGCCATATGGGCCGGGCAGGCTGGTTGGATGCAGCAGGATGCCAGAAGTACGCTCAAAGTTCATTAGGAAGCCTCTTGGTTTGGATATAGTCGTCCCCAGAAATTTCATCGGCCGGAAAATCATCAGGGGCCACGTCCGTGGCGACCACCGCCCCCGGTTTCACGATGATACCTTCCGGCAAGACCGAGTTCTTACCGACCATCGCAACCGAGAGTCCATCCGTATCACAACTCCCCACCACCGCAGCCTTCCCGACAGTCACACGTTTATCGATCACTGTACGCATTACGTTCGCGCCCTCTTCAATCACTGTGTCAGTCAAAATGATCGACTCACGCACTACCGCCCCAGCGCGTACGGTCACGCCGGGGGCAAGCACACTGCGCTCGACATAAGCTCCCGGATGGATCACACAGCCATCTGTGATCATACTGTCATGTACTTCCGAACCAGAGATCAAACGCACCGGTGGACGCTCTTCCGTGCGGGTATGAATGATCCAGGAACGGTCGTTCAAATCAAGCGAAGGCGGGTTATTTACCAAGTCCATATGAGCCTGCCAATAGGAATTCACCGTACCGACATCGACCCAATAGCCCGAATAGGGATAGGCATAAACCCTGGCCCCTTCGGCAACCAGTTTCGGCAGGATGTCCTTGCCAAAGTCGTGCGAAGATTGGCGATCCTGGAAATCTTCCCACAGGGCGCTGTTCAACACATCTAGATTAAACAGATAAACACCCATATTGACCAGGTTCGAGGGCGGATTCTCTGGCTTTTCCACGAAAGATGTCACTCGAAAGGCGTCATCAACGCCAACGATCCCAAACCGGGAGGCTTCTTCCACCGGCACGCGGATCGTAGCCATGGTCACGTCTGCCTCATGATCGATGTGGAAGGTAGTCATGGCATCGTAGTTCATCTCGTAAATATGGTCGCCGGAGAGGATCAAGATCAAGTCTGGGGATGTACTCTTCACAAAATTGAAGTTTTGCTGCACGGCATCGGCTGTACCCAGGAACCAATCCGACGAGCCGCGCGCTTTATAGGGCGTATAGATACGCACACCGCCAGTGAATTCCCGGTTCAGGTCCCAAGGCCCGCCGGCCCCAATGTGTTCGATCAACGAATGTGGCCGGTATTGGGCAATGATCATCACGTCCACAATCCCGGAGTTGATGCAATTCGAAAGCGTAAAATCAATGATGCGGTACTTTCCCGCAAACGGCACCGCTGGTTTGGTGCGTTTGATGGTCAATACCCCCAAGCGGGAACCTTCCCCTCCAGCCAAGATTACTGCTCTCGTTTTCATAACTAAGGCCTCTTTTCTTATTACGCCAGAAGATGTAACGATCCACTAATAAAATGTACCATACCTCGCTCGATTTCAAGCAGGTAATGTTCAGTACTTATTACTGCCTTGTAATGAATGGTTTATACACCGACGCGGTCGGTGGCTAACTGCTGGTAAAGTTCAAAATATTTGACGGCCGACTGCTTCCAGGAGAAATCTTGCTGCATGCCTCTCAGCTGTAAGCCCCGCCATCGCCGTTGGTCGGAGTACACATCCAACGCCCGGCTGACGGCATCGGCAAATACAGCCGGGTTGGCCTCCGCGAACAAAAAGCCGGTGCCTTCGCCGTCGCCATATTCGCCGACCGTATCCTTCAACCCGCCCACGGCGCGCACGACTGGCACACAGCCGTAACGCATGCCGATCATCTGGGTCAGGCCACAAGGTTCGTAGCGCGAGGGCACCAGGATCATATCCGCCCCGGCATAGATGCGCCGGGCGAGATCGCCATCGAAGCGCGTAATCACGTGCACCTTGGTGGGATGTTCGGCCGCCAGGTCGCGCGCCATCGTTTCCAATTGGGGATCACCCGTTCCCAGAATCACCGCCCGCCAGGGCAAGTGGGCGATCTGCCGCAGTCCCTCGACGGCCAGGTCGACGCCCTTCTGGTGATCCATGCGCGTGATCATCGCCAGCAAGGGGATGCGCGGGTTCGGCCCCATACTAAGTTCGGCTTGCAAACGCATCTTATTCTCTTTACGCTCGACGAGTGTATCGGTGGAGAAGTTGACCGGAATGGCTTTATCGGTCTGCGGGTCCCAACTTTGCATATCCAGGCCGTTGAGAATGCCGCTGATCGAATCCTGCCGTGTACGCAGGAAACCATCCAGTCCCGAACCAAATTCCGGCGTCATCATCTCCTGAGCGTAGGTCTCCGAAACCGCATTGATGTGGTCGGCGGAGAGCAGGCCCAACGGCAGCGGCATCTGCCTGGCCCACTCCGGCAGCAGGCCTTTGTAATCCGGCGGCAAGCCATAATCTTGCAACGCCGACTGCGCGCCTACGCCCAGGTAAGGCAGGTTATGCACGGTAAGCAGTGTCGCGGTGTGGGCGAAGAAAGACGAATGATTACGGTTCAGGCTGAGGGCATACACCGCCGGAGAGGTATGCCAGTCGTGGGCATGCAAGATGTGCGGTGACCAGTTGGTAGCGCGCACAAACTCCAGCGCCGCCAATGAGAAGAACGTGTACTTGATACCATCGACCCCGGCATCCGAAGTATAGATTGGCGCTTCGGGCATGATCGGCGGGCCAGAAACCAGATAGACTGTAAAGCCGTTCACCTTGGTTTCGAAAACCTGGCCAGGGATTGGCCCGCTGGCATGTGAAATCGTGAAAGCCGCTACCGGCCGGAAATTCAGGTTGGTGCGGTCGATAGCCCCGTGGAACGGCAGCACGACGCGCACATCGATACCTTTGGCACCAGTGATCTCAATGGGCAAGGCTTGCAAGGCGCGCGGCAGGGAACCGGCCACATCGGCCAGCCCGCCAACCTTTACCAATGGGGCAGCCTCAGCCGCAATAAATAGTACTCGCAAACCTGAGATCATCATGAGTGTCTCTACTTCAGCCCTGTGCCAAGTCTAATAATTTCTCAACTTGATATTCCGAATCTGCTAGCAATGCCAGTAACCGCTTGGTCGGATCGTAAACGGCGAGAATGTCGTCCACGATCTGGCTTTCTTCTGTTTGTGGCTGAGCAGTGATATCGACAACTGCGGCGGCAAACATCCACCAAATGAATTCCTCGAAGGCTTCTTGATTGAACCAAAGCACATCGTCATAACGATGCACCTGCACAAATTGCTGCACGGCGAGATCATTCAACCACGATTTCAGCACTGTGACCAAGCGATCTTTCTTGGTACTTTCCATTGTATACCAATCTTGGTGCGCGACCAACAGCCTTACAATGCCAACCTGCCGCCATGCCCGCCCCGCATCCAATCCTAAATCCTGGAAGGCACGCGCCTGCACTTTGCCCAACAGCCACTCATCCAGCCAACTCAGGCTAAATGTCTTGTAGCCGGTGTCCGTCTGGCTACGTCCCAGTTCGCGCGTGAAAGCCCAGCACAACAGCGTAGCCCAATTTTCAGGTGCATCAGCCAACCGGGAAGCAAGCAGTTTATAGGCCCATTGATACTTACGCGAGCGCGGCAGCGGGAAGCGCTCTGGGAAGACTACCAATTGCAAGATCGCCTCAACCAAACCGCGGACATCCCCGGCAATCGCCTCGGCGTCCCCTTCACCACCGGCATAAGCCTGTGCGCCTTTCAACACCGCCAGCATCTTGTATTCACTCTGGTTGAAGGTTTCCGGGTCGAGCACCTCACCGGCCTCGGTCAGGCGGTTATCGATCAGGAAGTTCAGCATCCCGGCGTTGACCAACTCGCGATAGGGTGCCAACACCGGCTGTAATTCATACTCGCGCAGTTCTTCTTCAATGTTGGGCACACCGCGGCTGCCCAAAGCATCCGCCAGCCGGGCATAGCGTCCGTCCTTGTCCTGAACGATGCGGAAATCCATAAAGACCTGCACCTTGTAAGCATCCAACTCAAAGTATAGGCCATTCTCGACCAGGTGCTTGCTGTTGCGGATGTACTCCAAGTCACTGGCGTAATCCTTGAAGATCACGAAGGCATTCGCATCGTTCGGCAAGCCCAGCCCTTCCCCCAGCGTCTTCTGAATAAAGCTACCGTCGCCATCACCACCCTTTATCATATGCCTAACCGAGATCTTAACCCAACCACGCGCATCGGCGTAGCGATTGTGATAAATCACCAGAACGCGCTGATCGCCAAAGCGATTGGAATAGGCATACACATCCTCATTGACGTAGCCTTCTGGGGTATAGAAATCGTACAGCAGGAAATTATCGACCTCGGCGAACAGGTAGCGGCGGTGCAGCAGCGGGAAGATCTGGCGCTTGTGGCGTTCGACCAGATGCTCGTCAACCTGTTCGTCCCACTTCGCCCGGCGATACTCCATGCCGTACTTCTCGTAGAAACCCTGGAACTGTCCGTGCCCGAACATCGGCAGGCCGGGCAGCGTCGCCATCAGCGTACAAACCCCGAAGTATTTATTATCCTTGCCGAACTGCTCCACGGCGGTTTCTTCGTCGGGGTTGTTCATAAAATTGACAAAGCGCTTGAGGATGCGCGGGTCAAATTCGAGCGTATCCTTCATCACGCCCCGGTATTTGGCGTTGTCCTCGTCGCGCAGCATGTGCATAAAGGCGCTGTTGTAGACGCGGTGCATGCCCAGCGTGCGCACAAAATAACCTTCCATCATCCAGAATGCTTCGGCCAGCAGCAGCGTATCCGGCACTTCCTGGGCGACGCGGTCAACCACCTCGCGCCAGAACTCAATCGGCATCAGGGCGTGGAATTGATCTTTGGGCATGCCGTGCTCGGCCCGGGAGGGGATTGCCCCTCCGCTGCCGGGTTCCGGGAACCACAGGCGCTGAATATGCTTACGCGCCAGCGTCATAGCGGCATCGAAACGGATCACCGGGAACTGGCGCGCCACGTTCAGGATGGTCTGGATCACAGCTTCGCGCGCTTCCGGGTTCAGGAAGTTGATCTGGGCGGTGTCGTTCCAGGGCATGCTGGTGCCGTCGTTGCCGTGGTAGATGAACTTCTGGCTACCGGTGTGATGGTCAACGCGCTTGAAGACCACCGCCGCGTCGGTGTGGTCGTAATAATGATCTTCCAGATACACACCCACGCGCCCATCTTCGCACAGGTCGGGGCCGTTGAACGAATAGCTTGGGAACGGGCTGTAATCCAGGCCCAGGAACCAATCGGGGCGTTCGACCACCCAGCGTGAATCGATGCCCATGTGGTTAGGCACCATATCGCTAGCCATACGGATACCGCGCTGCCAGGCGCGGGCGCGCAAATTCTCCATCGATTCCTGTCCGCCCAGGTCATCGGCAATGCGGTAATCGTAAAGCGAATAGGCCGAAGCGACGGCTTCTGGGTTGCCCATGCGCTGCTTGATCGCTTTAGATGCGTGGCTACGCTCCCACAAGCCAATCAGCCACAGGCCGGTAATCCCCCACTCGCGCAGCTTGTCCAACTCCTCCTCCGGGATCTGGTCGAGGCGATGGATATCACGCTGGTACTGCTTGGAAAGCTGATCGAGCCACACGTAAGCGTTCTTCGCCATCAACACCAGGCGCGGCATCCAGTCCATGTCCTCGCTGAAACGCTCGATCTCGTATTCCAGCCCTATAAAGCTGGGGCCTTCGATTGGGCCGGGGCCAAAGAAGATCGCTTTCTCTTCTTCCTTGATGAAATCCAGGCTGCTCAACAGGCGCTGCAAATACTCACCCAGCAGGCTCAGCCAGCGCGTGCGCATGAACTCCAATTGGGCAGTGAGCGAATCCGGGTGCGCCAGCGCCGGAGCGCGCAGCATGTCGATCAGGTTCTGGTTGTCGGGGCCAAAGAGCGGTTGAGTATTAAAGAATTCGTGCAGGCTGGCGAGGATTTCAGGGTAGATGCTCTGGCGTTCCAGATAGGTGTCGTCGAACAATTCCGCGAACGGGTTGAAAGCCGGATTTGCGTTTGCCAGCCACAGCATCAGCATCTCTTCCAACAATACCTGGCGGTTGGGGATGCCGTCCGTCTCGCCCTCAAAATAGCTTTCCAGCTCGGTTTCGCCGCGGTAAACGGTCAGCGCCGGGAACTGTCCGGCAAATTTGCGCAAGGTGGCGTCGACCGCCTCCGGGTCGAAGCGGCCATACAGCCAATCCAGCGCCTTTGCCAACGCGTCCGGGTTGGCTTGTTGGCGATAAAGGCCGATCACATAGTGCAAAATTTCGTCGACCAACCCGATCGCATTGATGTGGCTGGCCCGCACGGCGCGTTCCGGGAAATTAAGCAGGTCGCGGCGGGCATTCATCTTGTCGGCAAACAGCCGCGCGGCGTGGAAATTGGCAAAAATGACGTTGCCGTCCAGTTCATAGATCGATTGGTCGAAATCGTAGTAATCGCGCGCTGTTCGCGCCACGTGGAACTCGAACCGCCCCCGCATCGGTTCTGCCGCAATCTGGATATATCTATGTTCCTCAACCATATCCGCTCCTATCGATCTTACTAATGATTTACACCTCTGCTTGCAGTTTCCTATCTTTTTCAGCCCGTAGGCGCATTTCATTACGCAGGGTTTCAATATCGTGCGGGATTAGCCAGGCGGTGACGGCGAGGAAAATTGCTCCCAGCACCCAGGTAATAATACAGATGCTCAAGATGGCAGTCGCGTAACCAGACCTGAGGATAATCAACCCGGCCAACCAGGGTGCCAGCGCCGCCCCGGCATTCTCGATGAAATACTGAATGGAAAGCGCCGTGCTGCGTACTTCCGGCACGGTAATATCGTAAACGGTAGAGATCACGTTCGGGGAAGCCAATGGGATGAACAGGCAGGTTGCCATCAGCATAACCGTGAACAAACCCTGACTTTCGAGCGGCACCATCACCGTAAAATACAACAGCACCGCTCCGGTGATCACCCCGATCATGGCAACATACACCCGGCCGCGGTTGGTGCGTTTGAAGAGCATGTCGCCCAACCAGCCGCCGACAAAATAACCGCTCGCCAGCACCAAAATGGCCGGGGCCATCGTCGCCAGGATTTGCTCTTCACTATAGAAACGCTCTTTTTCCAGATAGGCAAAGAACCAGTAGGTGATCACGTTCCAGGGGAAGACACCCACAAAACCCTGCACGAACAACACCAACAGGCTGCGCTTCTTGAACAGGTCCAGGGCCACCTGCCTGTCGAATTTATAGGTGGTGATCTCTTCAAGATTCTCCATCTCGGGTTCACTCTTGCCGCGTGGCGCTTCCTTGACCCCAAAGAAGATGATTACCGAAAGGATCAGCCCGAGTGTGCCGGTGATGAAGAAAATCCGCCGCCAGCCCAATTGATCGACAAACAACGTTGCCAGGACCAACCCCGCCATATAGCCCAATGGAGCCGTAAGCTGCAAGATGCCGTACACCTTGCCGCGCATGTTCGGCTCGAAGTAATCGGAGATCAGGCTGTACAGGCCGGGGTAACTGGAGTCGTCGATGCCAGTCGAGGCGCGGGTGACCAGGAAAGAGCCGTAATTGGGAGCCAGGGCATTCAGCCACGTGGTTGCACCCCAGATGAATGAGGCCAGCGCCAGCAGTTTAGAGCGCACGTAGCGATCGTACAGGTAACCCCAGATGGGATACAAGATTGCTCCGACGATCAACGCCCCACTGCTCACCGCGCCCATTTGGGCGCTGTTGATATTAAAATCCTCCATAATGCGGGTGGTAAGTGGGCCAATCAGCAGCTTGTCGGATTGGTGTAAGAGCATGAATGCAAAGAAAACGGCAACCACAAACCAACGGTAGTGCTTGGATGCTTTCATCTTTTCTCCTCAATGCACAAGAGTGTATAGGTCCCCTATGATAGCGCCTCTCGTATTTATCCTATTATAAACCAAGTGGCTAAGAGCGGGTAAGTTACAAATTACAAATGGCAGATTGCAGGTTGCCTGATACAAGACGCAGGATACAAGATACAAATTCTCTCGTTCAGTCCTGTGCACTAATTACTGGTCACTTGTCACTGGTTACGAATCTCGAATCTCGGCTTACGGATATCGTTTCATGTCCAATTTCTGCCAACCTTATACTGTTCCTGATCACTGGTCACTCAGTGCCTCATTACTCATTACAGGACAAATGCCCCACCAAACTCGGGACACAATGCCCATTACAGTCATCAATTCCAGGCATACAATATATTCAGGTTTCTGAATATGAAAAAGATCAGTACAGAAAAACAGATTGCGGATATTCTGAAAGTTCTCGGGGCACCGTTCAGGATAAAGCTACTATTGAGTATTGGCTATGGTGAAGCCTGCGTGTGCCATCTTGAAGCTTTGTTGAAAAAACGGCAGGCTTATATTTCCCAACACCTGATGGTGTTACGCGATGCCGGGATTCTTGATACCCGCCGGGATGGGAAATATATTTTTTACCGCGTCGCCGATAAAAACATTTTCGATTTGATCGAAACCATTGCCCAGATGCTGGACATTCCCGCAGATCAAATCCCCGCAGTAACTGCACCGGGCACACACGCCAATTGTGCCTGCCCGAATTGTGAACCAGAATTCAAACCAGAATACACATCCAAATAACGGAGGTTCGATCATGTTGAAAATCAAGATCCTGGGTTCGGGCTGCCCGAACTGCAAACGCCTGGAACAGGAAACCAAAAAAGCCGCAGAGAATCTAGCGATTGAGGCTGAGTTCGAAAAGGTGACTGACTATGGCGATATCATGGCCTACGATATTCTCAGCACGCCCGGATTGGTCATCAACGAAAAGGTTGTCTCCAGCGGAAAAATCCCTTCCCAATCCGAATTGACAACCTTACTAACCAGCGCATTAGCTGAAAACTGATCCAATAATCTTCGAGAATCACCCTGCCAGTGCAGGGTTTTTTCTCAAGAAAATACATTCAAGAAAACGAATATGATATAAGGTGGCGTCATTCCCATGAATACAATCATCGACTTTGTTGCCCAACTCTTCTTCAGCGGCCTCGGCAACCTGGCCGCTTACCTGGCTGCACATGTACTGCTCTGCCTGCTCCCGGCGTTCTACATTGCCGGGGCCATGACCGCCTTGATCCCTAAAGAAATCGTTACGCGCTACCTCGGCCGCAACACGCCCAAGTACATTTCCTACCCCGCTGCCGCAGCCGCCGGGTTCTTGCTGGCGGTTTGCTCGTGTACGGTGATTCCGCTCTTTGCCGGGATCTATAAAAAAGGTGCTGGACTGGGGCCG
>JAFGRA010000162.1 GCA_016935415.1 Anaerolineales bacterium | reverse complement strand
TTTGTTTTGTCACAATTACAAGTATCTACCAAAGGGCGGTTTTGCTCAAGGGCAGAATCGCCCTACTTTTTGTCTAAACTCGAGTTAAAAAGCATTCATAAACACAAATACCACAAATTCTTTATCGATATTCGTGATATTCGTCATGTTCGTGTAAATTCGTGTTTGCGGAATAGTTCTTGCAACTTAAATTCTGAATTAGCGTTCGTTTTTCTTAGTATTGCAACTAATCTACAATACTAGAATGGAACAGTTGTCTTATAATAATTATGACATTATCCGTAAAAAATATTGCATAAAAGCTTACTTAACTGTATAGTTAACCTAACATTTGATCGGCAATTACCGATTAAAGGAGCAAGTCTGTGATGAAGAAAACGATTATTCCCCTGATCATCATTTTCACCTTGCTGATTCCGATGCAAGCATCTGCCGCTCCGGCCACCGGAACCTCGGTGACCGTGCCCGGTGGCCCGGTCTTCTGGGTGGAAAAAGTCGTCCCCGACGAATCGGTGACCATCCGCGTGACCGATTACCCCGGAGATGAGAAATTCTACGTGGAAATGACCAGCCTGTACAACCAATCCATGGGCTGGATTGACGTCGGCAAGCTGGACGGCACCTACGGTGTGCGCTTCGCCGCCACGTTCAGCATCCCGGCGCGACTCAAAGGTGAGCGCAATCTTGCCATCCGGCTGCAAAACAAACGCACCACCGCCGCAGCTTACACCGGATTCACCAACGACTCACATTTTACCGGACTAGGCACATCATCCGCCGCCAGCACTTCGCCGGATTCCGGCGGCGGCACTTCCGTGTCCGTCTCCAGTGGCCCGAATTTCTGGATTCACGATGTCGTGCGCGATAAAACCGTCACTATTGGTGTCTCCGGTTATCCCGGCAACGAGAAATTCAAAGTTTTCATCCGCAACATCGACGCTCCCTATGTCGAGTGGGTACACGTCGGCACACTGAATGGGGATTACGGGGTGAACTTCAAAGCCACCTTTGATATTCCCTCCCGCTTCCGGGGTGTGCTCAACCTATCCATCAGGCTCCAGAACAACATCACCAACGCCAGCGCTTATTCCAGCTTCACCAACACTGAATTCTGGACCGGGCTGGGCACCTCCGGCCCAACCGGGGGAACAGGCACCGGCAGCGGCGGTGTCCCCTACGGCGTACCGTATACGCGTGTGCTGAACGTGGTCGAGGACAGTGAAGTAACCATCCAGGTCTTCCGTTTCCCGGTCGACAAACAATTCGATGTGCGCATGGGCCTACTGGGCACGCGCGGCATCGGCGGCATCCTGATCGGTGTCCAAGACTCCGGTGAAGGTGACTCTTTCATCGTCACCTACCCGATCCCGGCTGCCCTGCACGGCGAGGACGCCATTGCCATTCGCCTGGAAAGCCCCTCATCCGGCTACTACGTTTACGACTGGTTCTACAATGAAGATGGTGACGGTGGTTCGACGGGGAGCACCGGCTCGACCGGCTCCACCGGGTATACCGGGCCAACCTTACCATCGGGCACTTATCCGACCTTCGCCATCCAAAGCGTAGCTGCCGGTTCTAAAGTGACCATCACAGGCGCTAACTTTACAGCCAACGACTCCTACGTCGTATTGATGGGCGCCATGGGCACAAAAGGTGTCGGTGGGATCAACGCCGGTTCAGTAAACACCAATTCCAGCGGCCAGTTGACCAATACGACCTTCTCCATCCCGGCGTCATTGGCTGGTTCCAGTCCAATCGCCATCCGTCTGGAAAGCACCAAATCACCCTATTACGCATATAACTTCTTTTACAACGTCACTTACCCGTAACTCAATTTACAGACTTCCGAAGGCCGGGACATGCCCGGCCTTTTTTATTTCGCAATAAATGTGCCAATGTTATCCGCCAGGCATATTTTTTTATATAATCTGATGATTAAATTCCACAATCGTACCAGATTCGTTTCAGGTGATTGAATTTGGACACAGAGTGTTGTATTATAAGTCACGAAGCACATATTATGCGTTTAGCTGTATCGTGCTCGTGTAAAAAACGAAAAAGCTCGAGCAGGCCTTATCCCGATCATAAACGCCGGCTTTTTCGAAACCAAACCAACCTCAAGTTAGAGGAGGAATCAATTATGAAAAAAGTCATTCCATTTATGCTGCTGATCCTGTTGCTGTTACCGATTCAGGCATCAGCCGCGCCTTCCAATGCAACGATCCCATCTTCGGTGATCCTTGACGTGGAAGAAGACGATACCGTCACCATCAAGGTGTACAACTTCCCGGCCGATGACACCCTCAAAGTCCGCATGGGTAATTTTGGCACTCGCGGCGTAGGTGGCACCGTGGTGGACACGCAGAACAGCGGTTCTGGCACCTTCACCGGCACGTATACGATTCCCAACGCCTTGAAGGATAACGACCTGATTGCCATTCGTCTGGAAAGCCCAACCACCGGCTACTACGCTTACGACTGGTTCTGGAACAACGACAACAACGAACCAATCAAAGGCTCTTCGACGACTTCCCCGCTTCCGGCCGGAAAGATCCCCACGTTTTCAATTTCGAACGTGAACGAAGACAAGAACATCACCATCAACCCCAAGAATTTCCCGGCCAACGACACGTTCAAAGTGCGCATGGGCGATTACGGCACACGCGGGGTAGGTGGTACCGTTGTAGAGACCGTGACCACTGACGGCGACGGCGACTTGAGCGATGTAAAATTCAAGATTCCATCCTCGTTGTATGGTCTGGCGCGCATCGCCATCCGCCTGGAAAGCCCAACTTCCGGTTACTACTCCTACAACTGGTTCTACAACAGCACCGGGAGTTCATCGTCCGGTTCCTCCGGCTCGACCGGTACCGGTGGTTTACCGGCTGGTTCTTACCCAACCTTCTACATTACCGCCGTGGATGAAGACGACACCGTAACCATCAAGCCTTATAACTTCACCGCCAACGACGAATACACCGTGCGCATGGGCGTGATGGGTTCCCGCGGGGTCGGCGGCACCGTGGTCGATACAGTGACCACCAATGCCAACGGTAAGCTGGATACCACGACTTTCAATATTCCTGCTGGGTTGGTCGGTGACTACCAGATCGCTATCCGCCTGGAGAGCAAAAACACTGCGTACTACGCCTTCAACTGGTTCTACAACAACGACCACCCGTAAAGATTACACGTATAAAAACAGCCCGGCCAAATCGCCGGGCTGTTTTCGTCTAAGCGGAATTTACTTCAAGCCAATCTCGGCCACTACCGGTAAATGGTCGCTGCCGCCGCGGTTCCTTGGGCGGACAGCATTGACGACCACCCAATCATCCGAGACAAAGATGTAATCGATGCGGATCAACTTCTGCGGGATCGGCAGCCCCCACTTGACAGAAAACAACGCGTTACGCCCAAATTCATCGGCCGGGTAGGTATGCCCCAAGCCAAATCCGGCTTCCAACCAGGCATCTTGCAGTTCGGCGTGGATGGTCTTATAAGCCTCTCCCAGCGGGGTGATATTGGAATCTCCAGTGGCAATCACCGGCCTTTTTTCACCATATTGGATGGCGGCTTCCGCCAGAATTTGCGCCAGATTTTCGCGATTGGCAAAGGTGGCATCCACCTCTGCTATGCTTCCCGGAGCCGATTTGTTAAAGTGATAATTAATCACCGTGATCTCTTGCCCCTGCCAGTCCAGGGTCAGGATTTGTGGTGTGCCTTTCCAATTACCGGGCAGGGTGTCCCCGGTATTCGTCAACGGGTATTTGCTGATTACCCCCTTACCATACACATCCCAGGTCGGTGCCAGGATCTGGTAAGGGTACTGCTCAGAAAGTTCCCGGCGCACGGTGCGAGCAGTCGCATGCGTGAATTCCTGCATCATGACAATATCCGGGTCTTCATGCAGGATACTATCAACGATGTTACGTGGATCACCGCTGCGATTCCTGACCACACCTTCAACGTTATAGGTCATCACTTTCAAGGTCTCCCCCGCGACAGTTGGCCTGGGCAAGCGCGGCAGGAACAAAGCACCCCAAAACCACAGAAAAACCACTACCGCGGCTCCACTAACAGCCAGCAGCGACCAACGCCGCATCAAGAACGCCAATATGGCGAAGATGAACGCGGGCAGAAAATAATAAAACGCAAAGGAATTGATCAATCCCAGGTAACCAATATCGTCCCCAAAGATCAGATAAAGTCCTAGCCAGAGGCACAAACCAACCAGGTAAACCCAGCCCAGCACAGCGGCGAATTTTTGCAGTGTAGTTTCGTATTTGTTATCCATCAAAGCGTGGTTATACCATAAAAGCAAAAGTGGCAGGCGAAATGCCTGCCACTAAATGGATTAGGATTTGATTAAGCGCGCTGCACACCAAGCGTCAATTCTTCGCCTTCGATGGTCAGCGTTTCCTGATAAGCCTCAGCAGGCGCGGCCCCGACAGTCAGTGCTTCGCTCAGGGTTTCAGACTTGATGTAGTCCGCCCAGGCTGTGAATACTTCTGCCAGTTCGCCTTCGGCCTGGTAGTAGGTCAGGATGCGGTCTTCAATATTGAAATCGGCGTTCTTGCGCATCGACTGGATACGGCGCACCAACTCCCGCGCCAGACCTTCAACCTTCAACTCGGGCGTGATCACGGTATCCACTGCCACGGTGACGACCTTGTCCGCTGCCACAGCCAGACCCTCGACGGGTTGAGTTTGCACCAACACTTCCTCCGACACCAGCGAGACCGCCTCACCATTCAGGGTAATCTCAATGTCCTCGCCAGCTTCAAACTTGGCATTGACATCATCCGGCGAGAGATCGGCCAGTGCGGCGCGCACCTTTGGGAAGTCCGCCCCGAACTTCGGTCCCAGCAGGCGGTTGTTGGGCAGAATCTGGTAGGAAACCAGCGCCGAAGCATCGGTCACGAATTCCAAGGCCTTGACGTTCAGTTCATCGGCCACGATCTCAACCAGCGGATCGGATAGGCTGACATCGCCTTCCCCGGCGTGTACCAAGACCTTCGCCAACGGTTGGCGGACTTTCAGGCCCGCATCGCTGCGCGCTGCCAAACCCTGACTGGCGATCTGGCGCGCCAGGCCCATCTGATAGATCAGTTTCTCATCCACCGCGGCTTCATCCACCTGAGAGAAGTCGGTATGGTGCACACTTTCGTAAGCCTCCGAATTGTGTGAACGCACCAGGTTCTGGTACATCACTTCGGTCACAAAGGGCACGATCGGCGCAATCGCTTTCGCCAGTTTCACCAGCGTGTGGAACAGCGTCTGGTAGGCATTGTCCTTATCATTGTCGTGCTCGCTCTTCCAGAAGCGGCGGCGGCTGCGGCGTACGAACCAATTGGTCAGATCGTCGATGAACGGTTCCACGGCCAGCGTAGCCCCGAAGAAATCGGAATTCTCCAGGGTATCGCCGACGCGCTTGACTACCTGGTTCAAGCGAGCCACGATCCACTGGTCGAGCGGGTTCTCGCTCTGCGGCGTCGGTCCTTCCGGGAAGGCCGGATCGAAATTATCCCAGGTCGGTTCCCAACCATCCAGCTTGGCGTAGGTCACCAGGAAGCTGTACACGTTCCACAGCGGCCGCAGGAACTGGTTCTGCACTTCTGTGGCCCGGTTGTAGCCAAACAGCAGATTGTTCTCCGGCTTGTGAGCACAGTACATCCAGCGCATCACGTCCACGCCCATCTTGTCGGCGGCTTCGTTGAACTCGATGGCATTGCCCCAGCTTTTGTGCATTTCTCGGCCGTCTTCAGCGTACAGGCTGGCATAGCCAAAGTTCTGCAAGAACGGCGGCGATTGGTCGACAACGGTGGCCATTGCCAGCAAGCTGTAGAACCAGTTGCGAAACTGACCGGGGAAAGATTCGCTGATCCAGTCCGCCGGATACCACTTGTTCCAATAAGTCGGATCGGAGCGATAACGCATGGTGCTGAAGCTGACGATCCCGGCGTCAAGCCAGGGATTGCCGACATCCGGCAGGCGGTTCATCTTGCCGCCACACTTCGAGCAGGCAATCTTGACCTTATCGATGTGTGGACGGTGCGGCGTATGCCCTTCGAACTCATCCCAGCCTTCGATAGCGCGTTCTTTGAGTTCCTCCTCGTTGCCGATCACTTCGTAATTTCCGCAGTCTTCGCAGATCCAGATCGGCAAAGCCAGGCCGTAATAGCGTTTCTTGCTGATCATCCAGTCGTGCATGTTGCGCAGCCAATCCATCTCGCGCGCATGGCCGAAATCGGGAATCCAGCGGATCTGATCGACCACATCCATAATCTGGTAGCGCAGGCTGGCCTGCTTCTCAGCCTCGGTCAATTGCTCGCGCGGCTTGTCGTAGGTCTCGCCCATGCTGATGAACCATTCGTCCACCAACCGGAAGACCAGTTCAGTCTTGCAGCGCCAGCAGGTCGGATAGCGGTGAGTATAATCCTCAACGTGATAGAGCACGCCCTTTTCTTCCAGATTTTCGAAGATCAACGGCGGTATATCGCTGACCGATTTGTCCGTCAACCAGTCGAAACCTTCAACGAAGACCCCTTCTTCATCGAGGGGGGCAATCTTCGGCAGGTTATGTTCTTTGCCAAGTTCGAAGTCCTCGGCACCACAGCCCGGCGCGATGTGTACGATGCCGGTACCTTCGGCCTCGCCAACCTCTTCCCATAGGATCACACGATGGGCTTCTTTAGCACTGACGTCGATCCCTTCGATCAGTTCCGAAAGTTCGGTGTGCCCGCCAGTTTCCTGAGCGGCAGGAAGTTCATCGAATGGGCCATCGTACGCCCAGCCTTCCATCTCGCGGCCTTTGAGCGTGCCTAATACTTCATAGTCACCTTGCAGCATGTGCAGCGTGCCTTTGGACAGGTACAGGATTTCGTCACCTTGCTGGACCTTGGCATAGTCCAGGTCCGGGCCAACTGCGGCGGCCACGTTGCTGGTCAGCGTCCAGGGTGTCGTCGTCCATACCAGTAACGCTTCATGCTCACGGTCGCGCAGCGGGAAGCGCAGCGTGATGCTGGCATGGGTCAGTTCGGCATAGCCGTCGGTCACGATCTCGTGCTGGCTGATGCCGGTCGCACAGCGCGGGCACCACGGCATCACGTCGGCGCCGCGGTACAACCAACCATTCTCCCAGCACTTCTTCAAGAACGTCCAGATCATGTAGTTGTTTTCATTGGAGAACGTGAAGTAGCTGCCTTCGATCTCTTCCAGGCCAAGGTGACCGACAACTTGTTCAACAGTGTTGGTATATTCACCACCCACACCCTTGTAAGTGATCTCCTGCATCGGGTCTTCGGCCAGTTTGTCCGCCAGCCAGCGCAGACTTTCAGGGTCATTCCAATCGGCCCAGTAACCCAGGCGCATAGATTGCTCGGTTTGTACCGCCGCGAAGCGTAGTACGCGTTCCTTGCATTTGCGCACGAATTTATCCAGGCCGTAATCCTCGATATCCTTCTTGGATTCGAAATCCAACTCGCGCTCGACCTCGACCTCTACCCATAAACCCTGGCAGTCGAAGCCGTTCTGGTAACGCAACTCCTGCCCTTTCATGGTCTGGAAGCGCAGCATGGTGTCCTTGTAAGTGCGGCCCCAGCCGTGATGCACACCCATCGGATTATTGGCCGTGATTGGGCCGTCCAGAAACGACCATTTGGGCTTACCTTTGCGCAGGGCGCGGCCCTTCTCAAAAGCCTGGCTCTGCTTCCAGAAATCCAGCACTTCATGCTCCTGAGCAACGAAGTCTATTTTATTCGGTACATCTTTGAACGTCATGCGTCCTCCACAGTAATTTGTTTCACTACGGTTAAACAAAAAGCCTCGTCCCAATCTAGGGACGAGAGCCGATAATCACTCTCGCGGTACCACCCCGGTTCCCGCCAAACGGCGGACACTCAGCGAATACGGAAGGCGGTTGCCAACGATATTCGCGCCCAGATAACGAAGGGCGATTCCGGCTCACCTACTAATAACCTTGAGGTTACGTTCAGGTCGCAGCTCCGGAAGGATTTTCTACCCACATGTTTGCCCCGGCTCTCACTATCCCGGGTTCGCTGCCAGCCCATGTTGGGTATACTCGTTTCCATCACAGCTTTTCAATGATATACAATGGTCTGATTATGCCATATTTTGAAAATGCGGTCAACCAGAAATAGCGCGCATCTCATATGAGTCCCCACGCAGGGGCGACGTCATCATCAAAATGATGATCCGTGGTCGCCCTCAATACAAACGATATTCCCAGCCCCATCGGTACAAAATCCACCCCCAAAATCCCATGCCCCCCTGCCGCCTTTATGGTAAAGTGAGTTATCACAATACGCTTTGGAGGTGTTGGATGAGTGAGAACGCCAATCAGGACCAGGGTCAACTCAACCCTTGGCTTACCAGCTTGATCTCCTCCGGGATCATCGTTGCCCTAATTACCATTTTCGGAAACCTCTGGTTGCAAAACGTAAAAAACGATTTCGCGTCGGATCAAACCGATATTCAATCCACCCAATCCGCCCTGGAGCAATCGTTCAACGCTACCCAGTCGGCTTTCAACAACGATATCTCTGCCCTCAATGCCCAGCTTGCGGTGCAGGAGCAGGATCTTGAAGAACGCAAGCAGGATTTCGACGAAGAGATTGAACGCTTGCAGGCCAGTTTACAGGAACAACAGGTCGCGCTGGCGCAAAGCCGCTTTGATGAAGAACAACGCGCCCGGCGCGCCACAGTGATCGATGCGTGGGTGCCACTGCTGTACAGTGATGACGAGGCCGAAAGGCAGTCCGCCCTGGCTGTGCTGTTTGCCATTTACCCTAACGAAGCCAAGACCATCCTGGAAAGCGTGCGTGCCTCCCAAAGCGAAGCCGGGGCCTTCGATCCTCAGGCAGATTTTATCTCTGAGGCAATTGAATCAGCCGCCGGGCTGGCCGAAGCGGTTGGTCCGTGGTCGGTTGTGATCAACAGCTACGACGATCTGAGCAGCGCCAAACAGGGCACACGCGCGGCAACCGAAGCTGGATACACTCCAACTATTTACCAATTAGACGGGAAGTATGATGTGGTCGTTGGCAAATATCCCACCAAAGAAGACGCTCAAAGCGCCACCATCTCGATCCGCTCCAAGCTCAACGAAGCTGCCTATGTGGTCAATCTGAATGAGGCTTGCCCGATCCAAAACGAGACCAGCCAATACATCGAATGTATCAAACCCACCCCCACACCAACGATGGTTCCCACCCCAGAAGCAACCGCAGAATAGACCAAAACGGGCCGGCAAGTTGCCGGCCCGAGTTTTTTAATTTACTTATGGACTAGACGTGCGCCAATCCGCATAGCCCATATCCAGCATCCATTTGCAGACCACCGGGCCGCCGTAGCGATCCAGAGCCGGGCCGCCATACTCCGGCGGCAACCCATTGTAGCCTCGGAAATAACCGTATTCACCAGTCAGCTGCGCCTGAGCAGTCTGCGACAACTCGGCATCACCAATCGCAATAGCGTGAATGTGGATCGGCGAACCTTCGGAGAGTTCGCCGTATTCGCGCAGCCAGGCTGCAAAACCGGCAGTGCGCAATGCTTCGAGCAGCGGTGAGATTTCGTCATACAGCACTTCCCAGCGGTCGCGGGCGATCACCGAAAGGTCGACAGCCCCGCCGCCGGAATGCGTTCCAAAGCTCAGCGGCTCTGCATCCACGTAGGAACCTTGCGTAATCGCCACCCCGGCCACATCGATCTCCCCGCCATACAATTCCGCGGCGTGCTGCAGCATGAAATAGGTGCGCGCACTGAGCGTATGCCCGTTCACCTCAACGCGCGTGTAATCATCCGGCGGCTGCAAGCAGCCTTCGGGCTGCGGATAGGGCGTGATTGTGGGCGTAAAAGTCAGCGATGGGATCGCGGTTTCGGTAAAAGTCGGCACCACCGTCAGCGTTAATGTCGCCGAGGGTAGTATCGTAGCCGTAGGAGCAACCGTCGCGGTTATCGTAGGTATCATCGCGGTTTCGCCTCCCGACAAATTACAGGCCGCGCCCAGCAGCCAAAACAAAACGAATCCGCAAATCAGTCTATGTTTCACGCAATTGGCTCGAGGTGGGCTGTCACCCATTGATCGAAAGCATCCAACAGGCGCTTTGTCCATGCGCCCGGCTTGCCATCTCCAACTACAATATCATCGATCTTTACGATGGGAATGATGCCGCGCGTGCTGCTGGTGAGGAAAGCTTCCTGCAAATCAGCAGCACCATCGCAGCGCACCGGCTCCGTCACCAAAGGTAAAATATCGGGGGCGATTTCAAGAACGACCTTGCGCATAATGCCCGGTAGCACGCCTTCCAGTGCGGTATATAGCTGGCCAGATTTTATGGCGTAGAAGTTGCTGGAAAAGCCCTCCAACAAATTCCCGGTCTGGTTGCAGATGATAACTTCATAGGCATCGATCCCCAGTGAAGCACGCGTCTTTTGGCGTTGGCGTACCCAGGCGTTGGTCTTGGCACGCGGGTTGCTGCGGACGATGGTATGCGTGCCAACAGCCACACCTTTGGCGCGCAACCCCGCCAGGTACTTGGCTTCCTCCGCAAACGGTTCCATCGAGATGATGATCTCATCCGGGTGGTCATAACCGACCGCAAAGCGCAAACGCGCCTGCTCGTACCCGGAGCGCTCGAACAGCGTCTTGACTGCTTTCCGAGTTGCCAGGCGGTCGACCTGCATCGGAATGCGCTCCAATTTGGCCGAGTGGTCAATGCGGTCGAAGTGCGCGTCGAGGAGCAAAGCCTTGCCTCCGGTATAGATGCGCGTTACGTCATAGATGCCGTCCGGTTCCATTGCGACAGCTTCATGCAAAGTCTCCACGGCGTAAGGCATTGGAACCAGGCCTAGCGGGGTAAGTTTAGCAATTGTGGTTGACATACGAGCACTATAGCAAACCAATTTTTAAGTGTCAAGCTTTTGCAACTGCATCGCGTCCAATTGTCCCTTTTACTTGACAAAATTTTGGTAAAGCGGGTAGAATCTAAACATGTATTTTAGGTCTATCTAAAAACTTGTTTAGGACTCAAATGAAGAAACGACGCAGCCAATCAACCGAAGACTATTTGAAAGCCATCTACGAAATCACGCTCTATGAAGAACGCGCCAGCACCACCCAACTGGCAGAATACCTTGATATTACTCCGGCGTCGATCACCGGCATGATCCAGAAGCTGTCCACTCAATCCCCACCCCTGGTCGAATACCAGAAACACCGCGGTGTAACCTTGACGCCCCAAGGTCAAAAGGTCGCCCTGGAAACCCTGCGCCACCACCGTCTGCTAGAATTGTTCCTGCACGACATCTTGGGCTATCCCTGGGATGAGGTCGATGAAGAGGCCGAGCGCCTGGAGCACGTTATCTCGGAGAAATTCGAGGAACGCATTGCCGCCGTGCTTGGAAACCCCGACCTCGATCCACATGGTGACCCCATTCCTGCCAGCGATCTTTCAGTGCCCAAGGTTTCTAGAATCAGGATGAGCAGCTTGCAGCCCGGTCAAGCAGCCGTGATTACGCGCGTCAACGATACCGACGCCAACCTTTTGCGCTACCTGGGAAAGCTCGGCTTATATCTGAATACGCGCTTCACGGTAACCGATTATTCCGAATTCGACCAAAACCTCTCTATCAAGATCAATGACCAGGACAAAACCATCGTACTTGGCCCCGGCATTACCGAAAATATTTTCGTGGCCGCGAAGCAGTAATATTTTCCAATATGTATAATTCTTAAGAGGCGGTTTTCAAGACCGCCTCTTTTTCTTTTCATCTCCAGATTTTACACGCCCCCCCCATATCCCTCAATTAATAACAATTTACCCCTTGACATCTCAAGGTTTCTTTATATAATTTAGGTAATCCTAATTATATATTTCGCAATAACAACTTTAGAGGTAAAAAAATGGAACAAGATAATATTTTTCGGATCGTAGTCGCAGCAACCTTGTTGGTTGCTTTCAGCATTTCCGGTTATTTCCGCAGCCGGGCCAACCAGAGTGCGGATAACATCTCCCCCGAAGAAGAAGGTAAATTCATCTACTACTTCCGCTCCATCGGCGGCCTGGTCATGTATGGCAGTATGCTGCTGGCGTTGATCTACCCGCCCACCATGCAGTGGGCACGCCTCTCGCTGCCCACCTGGGTGCGCTGGACAAGCGCCGGGGTAGCTATCGCTATGCTGCCAATGATCTACTGGCTGTTCAGCAGCCTGGGGGACAACGTCACCCCAACCGTGGTCACCCGTCAGGAACACCAGTTGGTCACCCAGGGACCCTATCGTTGGATCCGGCACCCGCTGTACACTTTCGGGTTCTTGGCAATTTTCGCTTCTGCCATCACGCTCGATAATTGGTTCATTATCCTGACCGGCCTGATCACCATAAACGCCATCTTGCTGCGCACGCCGCTGGAAGAAGCCAAGCTGATCGAGAAATTCGGTGACGAATATCGCCGCTACATGCAGCGTACCGGGCGCTACGTACCAAAACTTGGTATAGATCGAGAATAATCAAGAAATCAGCTGCGCCCCTAAAAAATTACCAACTTCAGGGATCAACCGCGGATTTTGCAAACAACAGCCTGGTCGACAATTACAAAAGTATCAATTTGTTCAGTATTGACTGAACTTAATGAACGCGATATACTCGCTGGCATTTGGTCATACTAAGAAAGCGAAGAAAATGAACGAAAACCAGCGAAAATACATTGAAGAAGTGGGTATCTTTCTGGAAAACCAGGGCATGACCCGCATGGCAGGCCGTATCCTGGGGTGGCTGCTGATCGCCGAACCGCCCCATCAATCCCAACAAGACCTGGTAGACACATTGCAGGCCAGTAAAGGGTCGATCAGCACCAACACGCGCATGCTGCTGCACTCCGGCATGATCAAGCGCGTCAGCCTGCCCGGAGATCGCAAGACCTATTTCACGATCCCGGACGGGCTTTGGATCGATATCATGCGAGCCAGCCTCGCCGAAGTGACTCACATGAAAGACCTGGCCACGCACGGCCTGCAAATCATGGCAGACCAGCCGGAGCAATCCAAGCGCCGGGTACAGGAAATGTTCGATCTCGTCAACTTTTTGGAGCAAGAGTTCCCCGCAATGGTTGATCGCTGGGAACAACAACAAAACAAATCATGATCATAAAAAATTTGATCCGCCGCCGGGGACGTACCCTGTTGACGGTTCTTGGAATCAGTATTGGCGTAGCCGCCATCATCATCCTCGGCGCGTTGGCCGATGGCTTGCAAAGCGGCTACGACAATATCCTCACCGGCAGTAAAGCCGACCTTGTGCTCAGTCAACCGAACTCGCTGGACATTTCGATGAGTTCGGTTGATGAAGATGTTGGTGATCAGTTAATGGCAATGTCCGAAGTACAGGCCGTGAGCGGGATGGTGCAGGGCATCGTCACCGCCGACAACTCGCCTTACTTCTTCATCTACGGCTACCCCAAAGATGGTTTTGTATTAGATCGCTTCCAGGTCGTAGAAGGCGCAGCGCTGGAAAGCCACGAAGCACAAAGCGCGCGCGGCAAACCAATCCTGATCGGCACCTCCGCGGCTGAAGCCTTACACAAGGGCGTCGGCGACTCGATCCGTTTATCTGCAACAGTATTCAGGATCGTCGGTATTTACGAAACCGGTTCAGCCTTTGAGGATGGCGGCGCCGTGCTCGATCTACAAGATGCCCAGGATCTGATGGGCCGCCAGCGCCAGGTCAGCTTGTTCTACGTACAGTTGAAAGACCCCAGCCTGCGTGAGCGCGTCGAACGCCGCGCCGAAAGATTGTGGCCGGACTTGTCGCTCAGTTCCACCACGGAATTTGCCGACAAACAGATCATGGGCGACATGATGAACGGCTACGTCTGGGGCATCGCCGGGTTGGCGATTATCATCGGCGGCGTCGGCATGGCCAACGCACAGTTGATGTCCGTCTTCGAGCGCACGCGTGAGATCGGCGTACTGCGCGCCGTCGGCTGGCAAAGCTGGCGCGTGCTGCTGATGATCCTGGGCGAATCGATCGTCGTCAGCATATTGGGCGGCGTATTGGGCGTTGGCCTCGGCTGGCTGGCCTTGAGAGCCACCAGTGATGTGTTGAGCGCCTTTGGCGCTAACGTCGATTCGATTGGCACCGACTTGCTGATCCAGGCCTTCAGTGTGGTCGTCATCCTCGGTTTTGTCGGCGGGATTTTCCCGGCGCGCCGTGCCGCCCAACTTGAACCTATCGAAGCACTGCGCTACGAAGGCGGCAGCACCGGCCACAAGCAAAAGCGCCTCCCCCTCGGCGGTATGGCCGTGCAAAGCTTATGGCAGCGCACCACCCGCACGCTGCTAACCATGACGGCAATCGCCATCACCGTTGGCGCGATCATGGCCCTGGAAGCCATCGTTGGTGGGGCCGCGGACAGTATGTCTGAAATGGCGGTTGGGTCAGGCTCTGAGATCATGCTGCGCCAAGCTGATGTTTCCGACACCAGCCAGAGCGTGATGGACGAACAAGACCTCAATAAGATCGAGGCCATGCCGGAAGTGCAGAGCGTCAGTGGTGTGATCTTCACCGGCGTCGCCATGCCGGAAACCGTATTCTTCATCATCCAGGGCTACGCCCCCCATGAACTCGCTATCCGGCGTTTCAAAATCGTCGAAGGCGAACCACTAAGCAGCAACCATCAAATCATCATCGGGCGCGCCGCCGCTGAGGCGCTCAACAAGCACCCCGGCGAAACCTTAGAAATCAACGAATCGCGCTACAAGGTCGTCGGCATCTACGAAACTGGTGTGGGTTGGGAGGAACTGGGCGGCGTGCTCAGTCTGCGCGACGCGCAAACCTTCACAGGTAAACCGCACAAGGTCACGATGGCTTCAGTCAAGCTGTACGATTCCGGCCAGGCCGAACAGATCGTCGATTACATCAACACCAACTTTACGGAAATCCACGCCTCTCTGAGCGGCGATTTTGCCGACCAACTGCCCGACATGGAAGCGACCGATGCCATGCTGGGTGCGATCTCGTTCATGACCATCCTGGTCGGCAGCGTCGGTATCATGAACACCATGCTGATGGCCGTATTGGAACGCACGCGCGAGATTGGTGCGCTGCGCGCCATGGGTTGGCGCAGGATATCCGTGCTGATGTTGATCATGAAAGAATCGCTGCTGCTCTCGATCTTGGGCGGTTTGATGGGAATTGCCGTGGCCTTCGGGCTGGTTTTCCTTTTCCAACTCATCCCCTGGGCTGCTGAAGCCATGCAAACGACCTGGACATTGGAGATCTTTATCCGCGCCATCAGTGTTGCCCTTTTCCTGGGTCTGATTGGCGGTTTCTATCCCGCTTTCCGGGCCACCAAGATGCAGCCTGTGGAAGCTTTACGATACGAATAAAAGGCTGGTTGGCGATTTATCCAGATTCAGTTGCCGCCAACCAGCCATCAAGGAGCAAAACTATGAAAATCTCAATGCATAAATTTATTTTCTTCTTCATCCTCGCGCTGGCACTCCTGAGCTTATCAGCCTGTGGCGCGAGCGCCACCGAAACGCCAGAGCCGGTTGATACATTCGATGATTTCAAGCCGGTTGCCAGCGCCACCGGCAAGGTCGTTCCCCAGCAGTGGGCTACCCTGAGCGTGCAGACCACCGGTATTGTTGCCGAATTACTCGTTGAAGAAAACGATCAGGTAGAAGCCGGGCAGCCGTTGCTGTGCATGAGCGGCAGCGAACAACTTGAAGCCGCCTTAACTGCCGCCAAATTGGAATTGGTGAACGCCCAGCAAGCCCTGACCAGCCTGGAAGAAAACGCCGCCCTGAACACCACGCAGGCGCTGCAAACCGTCGCCGATACACGCGACATGGTGCGCGATGCTGAAACCCGCCTCAACAACCTGGAATCCAGTTCCCCAGAGGTAGACGTCGAGCAGGCCCAGGCCAATGTGGTATTGGCAAAAGACAAGCTTGAAAAGGCGCAGGAAGATTTCGAACCCTATTCAAACAAACCTGAAACCAATATCACCCGCGCCACCTACCAGAGTCGTCTGGCCCAGGCTCAAAAAGAATATAACGCCGCCGTGCGCCTATTGAACAACTTGCAAGGCACCGCCAATGAGATCGACATGGACCAGGCTCAAGCTGACCTGTCCTTTGCCAAAACGTTATTGGAAAAAGCCCTGGCCGATTACGAAAAGGTCAAAGATGGTGAACCCAATCCCGACCAATACAACGCCGCCCAGGCCCGCCTGGAGAATGCCCTGGCGCAGGTCAACGCCGCCGAAGCGGCTCTGAACGATCTGACCCTGGAAGCGCCCTTTGCCGGAACGATTAGTGCGATCTACATCCGCACCAACGAGTGGGTCACACCCGGCCAGCCGGTGCTACTGATTGGTGACCTGGATCACTTATTGGTCGAAACCACCGACCTGAACGAGATCGACGTCGCCCGCATCGCAGTCGGCTCGCAAGCCACTGTCACCTTCGACGCCCTGCCTGAATACACCGGCAGCGGCACGGTGACCCGCATCGCCACCAAAGCCTCTGAAGGCTCCGGCGTGAACTACACTGTGATGGTCGAATTGGACGACGTCCCCGACAACCTGCTGTGGGGCATGACCGCTTTCGTCGATATTGAAGTTAATGAATAACCCCGGTATTGGAGCAACTCATGAACGGTAAAACGGATTGGTTGATCGAAACCAAAAACCTGACAAAAATTTATGGCGACGGGGTCGAAATCTACGCCCTGAACGACGTCAACATCCATGTCGGCCGCGGCGAACTACTTTCCATTATGGGGCCAAGCGGCAGCGGCAAAAGCACACTGCTCAACATGCTCGGTGCACTGGATATCCCCACCACTGGGCAGGTCTTCGTGGACGGCCAGGACGTGGCCGAGATCAAAAACAAAGACATCTTCCGGGCCAAAACGGTCGGCTTCGTTTTCCAGATGCACAACCTGCTGCCCACAATGACGGCGCGCGAGAACGTCGAAATCCCGATGATGGGACATGCCGGTGCCAAGGAGCGCCACGAACGCGCCAAATATCTGCTTGAGCTGGTCGGCCTGGGAGACCGCCTTAAACATCTGCCCAGCCAGTTATCGGGTGGGCAGCGCCAACGTGTCGCTGTTGCGCGCGCCCTGGCAAACAATCCGCCGCTGGTGCTGGCCGACGAGCCGACCGGCAACCTGGACAGTGCCGCCGGGCGCGCCCTGATCGAGTTGCTGCACGAACTCAACCACAAGCAAGGCACTACCTTCGTGATCGTCACCCACGACCCGGCCGTCGCTCGCCAGACCAACCGCGTGCTGGTGATGGCCGATGGCAAGATCGTGCGCGAGGACATGATCGGTTCACCGATCGAGGAAGATCTGAAAATGTGGCAGCATTCTGGTCTGGGACGGCGCATCGTCAACGACGAAATCGACGACCTCGAAAACCTAAACCTGTCCTCCAAGCAAGTCAAAACCCTCAAAGAGGTCTTACAGAATAATCAACATTAGCGAACAAGAGTTTTGACTACACGCAATTTCGTATAAATTTCCAGATGTAAATGAAATCCCAAATTTTGTAGGTGCGCAGCATGCTGCGCACCTACAAGCTTACATCTTTACGTCGTCTGCGAAAAACATCCAAAAACAGGTATCGTTTTCCCGCTTGTTTCTCTGCGTTCCTCTGTGCCCTCTGCGGTGAAAAAGGAAAAAGCACCTGCTCACTTTTTCATTCGCTTCAAAATTCGTTCCCGGTCAACCACTTTCAGTTTTCGCACCACCAGGTCATAGGAGTGATCGATCAACTCCTGCACCAGACCATCACTCAAAGAACCATCCAGCACCAGCGTATTCCAGTGCTTTTTATCCATATGATAACCGGGCTCGATCGCCGCATACTGGTCACGCAGCGCCAACGCATCTTCTGGATCGCATTTTAGATTCATACTCAAAGGCTCATTGTCCTCGGCGACCAACACAAACATACGCCCGGCCACTTTGAAGACCAGCGTGCCCTCCCCAAAGGGATACCCTTCGGTAACCTCCACTTTTGACAAACAATAAGCTCGCACGCTTTCGTAATCCATCCCTGCTTATCCTCCGCCGTTCACCCAGCCCAGGCTGATGCGCCCGCGCTCGCTTTCCACCCCCAAGATGCTCACATCGATAATATCGCCCACCTTCAGGCGCTCGCCTTGTGGAATCTTGCTGCGATGCAGCAGGCCATCCTGCTTGACGCCAATGTCCACAAAGGCCCCAAAATCGACCACGTTGCGCACCGTCCCCTTAAGGCGCATGCCAGTCTTGAGATCATCCATCGAAAGCACATCACTGCGCAGGATCGGCGGCTCGACCTCGTCGCGCGGGTCACGGCCCGGGCGCAGTAATTGGTCGAAGATATCTTCCAAGGTTGGTACACCCACACCCAATGCCTCGGCCAATACTTCCAATTTTTGCGCCTGCAGCAGCGCATCCAGCCCGGCTTGGCGCTCCTCCACAGATTGCTCCATCGTGATCCCCGCCTGACTCATCACCTTGTCAGCCACCTTATAACTTTCGGGGTGAATGGCGCTGGCGTCCAGGGGATTCTTCCCGGCGCGAATACGCAGGAATCCGGCCGCCTGCTCGAAGGCTTTCGGCCCTAATCCGCTTACATCCGTGAGTTCACGGCGCGCCTGGAATGAGCCATGTTCATCGCGATAGGCAACCATATTCTCGGCCAGCTTCGGCCCAATTCCGGCGACATGCTGCAGCAAAGCCGGGGAAGCCGTGTTGACATCCACACCTACCCGATTGACAACGCTTTCCACCACCGCGTTCAGGCTGTGTGCCAGCGCGCCCTGGTCGACGTCGTGCTGGTATAAACCCACGCCAATCGACTTGGGGTCAATCTTGACCAGTTCGGCCAGCGGGTCTTGCACGCGCCGGGCAATCGAGACTGCCCCGCGGATGCTGACGTCGTAATCGGGCAGTTCGGCGCGCGCCAAGGGACTGGCGCTGTACACACTCGCCCCGGCTTCGTTCACGATCAGGTATTGCGGCGCATTTTCGTCTTTCTCAGTCGCCAACTCCTTAATTAGTTCAGCCGTCAGCAGTTCGGTCTCGCGCGAGGCGGTGCCGTTGCCAATTGCAATCAGCGCCACATCATATTTTTCGATCAAGCCGGTCAGGGTCTGTTTGGCCTCGGCCCATTTCTTCTGCGGAGCGTGCGGGTAAATCGTGCCGGCAGCCAGCACCTTGCCAGTCGCATCGACCACGGCCAGTTTGCTACCGGTGCGAAATCCGGGATCGAGTCCCAATACGGTGCGGTTAGCAAGCGGCGGCTGGGTGAGCAGGGCGCGCAGGTTGCGAGCAAAGACCTCAATGGCATGGCTTTCAGCCATTTCGGTCAGCGTGCGGCGCACATCGCGCTCGATCGCCGGTAAGAGCAGCCGGTTCGCACCATCTTCGACCGCCTGGCGCATGGCATCTGCCAGAGGCGAACCGGGATGCGCCCGGAAATAATATTCGATTACCCCACGCCAATCACGTTCGGGGACATCGACCTTGACGCGCAGCACCTTCTGCTGCTCACCGCGGTTGATCGCCAGCGCCTGGTGCGGCCGCAGCCGGTTGACACCAATTTCAAAATCGTAATAACTCTCAAAAACGCGTTTTTCATCTTCGGCCTTGGGCAGTTTCTCAACCTGGATTCTGGCCCATTCCAGCGCCTTTTCACGCAATCGCTTGCGGATGTCGGGATGGTCGCTCAACATTTCGGCCACGATGTCCATCGCCCCACTCAGGGCTTCTTCCTGGGTCGGCACTTCGGCATTCAGATACGGCTCGACCAACGCGGCCAGAGATTTACCACTGCGCTCTTGCTTCACAACCAAATCAGCCAATCCCGCCAAGCCTTTTTCTTTGGCCATGCTGGCGCGCGTTTTGCGTTTGGGACGATACGGCCGGTAGAGGTCTTCTAACTCGGTCAACGATTCCACCGCCATGATCTGTTTCCGCAGTTCATCACTTAGTTGGCCCTGCTCTTCAATCGTTTTCAGGACAGTCGCTCGACGCTCGTCCAGGGCACGCAGCTTCTCTACCCATTCATTCACTCCGCGGATTTGTTCTTCATCCAACTGATGCGTGGCCTCTTTGCGATAGCGGGCGATAAAAGGAATCGTATTCCCGGCGTCCAATAATTCGACCGTCGCCGCCACCTGGCCGGGCTTGACATTCAACGCTTTAGCGATCTTTTCAATCATTTGCATTTTGATTCTTGGTTCCATTCAATGTATTTTTTATAAGAGGTATCGAGTAAATACACAAATGAACAATCTATAGAAATCGATCACAAGCGCATTTACCTAAGTAACTGACCATTAATAATTTTTAGAAATAGTCTACGGCGAAATGGTCAGTTCCCCAGTATAACGCAAGTATAAAACACGAATGCTACAAATAAACACAATTATCACGAACAAGTAAAGGAATTCGTGTCATTCGCTCTATTCGTGATATTCGTGTTCGTGCCTGCGCATCAAAAATGCATTATACTTTTCCCATGACTTACACCACCCTGTTCATCGACCTGGACGGCACGCTTTATCCAAACGGACTCGGCCTGTGGGAAGAGATTTCCCAACGTATCGATAGCTTCATGGAGGAGAAATTGGGCATTCCATGCATGGATGTGCCCCGGTTCCGGCAGACCTATTTCCACGAATACGGTACCACACTGCGCGGTATCCAGGCCAACCATCCCGAAGTCGATGCCGGGGAATACCTGAATTTCGTGCATGCTATCCCGCTCGACAAATACATCCAGACCGACCCCAAACTGCGCCAGATGCTGCTGGCACTGCCGCAGCAAAAATGGATATTCACCAATGCCGACAAGAACCATGCTCAACGCGTGTTGAATGTGCTGGGGATTGCAGATTGCTTCGACGGCATCATCGATGTTTGGGCGCTGGATTTCCGCCCCAAACCGGTAAAAGAGATTTACCCTTTGGCATTAAAATTGGCTGGCGAGGAGCAAGCCGAGCACTGCATCTACATCGACGACCTCGCCAAGAACCTCGTCCCGGCCCGCGAACTGGGCATGCAAACGGTGCTGGTCAGCCCAAACGGCGTTGACCCCAGCGTGCATCACACCATCCCCCGCATTCACGACCTGCCCAGCGTGCTGCCAGATTTATTCAGGTGAGTGAATAGATGAAAGAATTACTATCCAATCCAGCTGTTGTCATTATCCTGGCGATCGTGATCGGCGTCGGCGCCCCGGTCGGCATTGCTGTACTCGCTCTGCGCAACCGGCCAACCCGCGGTGCATCGCAGCTCTCCAAGACCATGGACGTGATCCGGCAGCCCTGGAAAGAAGAAGATCACAATCTACACGAATTATCTCGGCTGGTCAAAAGCATACAAGCTGAATCAAACAAGGAAGAAGAAGCCCAATAGCGTCTTTTTCCAATCGACATTACAACACCAAACATTCTGATAGCGGGTATTTTATATTTTCTCCCAATAGTGTGAAGTTATTTTCTGAGCCTCAGGAAGCTGATCTGTTAAGATATAAGAAAACAAACCGAAAGCTGAGGAACAGAATGAGTGAATTGAAAAACCAATACCGCCATTTAGCCAACCCG
>JAFGRA010000161.1 GCA_016935415.1 Anaerolineales bacterium | reverse complement strand
TTTGTTTTGTCACAATTACAAGTATCTACCAAAGGGCGGTTTTGCTCAAGGGCAGAATCGCCCTACTTTTTGTCTAAACTCGAGTTACTATACAAGCAAGTGTTTATTGTAATATTGCCGGGTCGGCGACGGGCGACCAGGCCGGTTCCAGGTCCTGAGCGGGGTCATTGGTGATGTTGGTTTGCAAGCGTCCCGAACGGTCCATGGTATAGATTTCGGGGTTTTGATCACGCGTGGAGACAAACGCGATCCATTGGCTGTCCGGCGACCAGGTGGGTTGTTTATTACCGACCGTATCCGTCAGTTGGTAGATCGATGCGCCCTTGTCTTCGAAGATCACGGCGTAGATCTCGTTGCGGCCGACTTGCACAAAGGTATACGCCACCAACGTGCCATCCGGCGACCAGGCCAGGTCGATGGCCTGCCCCACCCGGGCGCTGATGTCGAAGGCGCGCGGGTCTTTGCCTTCAGCGTCGCGCAAGAAAAAGCGTGGGTTGGCGCTGTTGATCGAAACCGAGAAACCCAGCCACTGCCCATCCGGTGACCACACCGGGCCGTACTCTTCGGCGTAGCCAACGGTCACAAACACCACATTACTCCCATCGGGATCCATGAAATACAGTTGGCTGGGCAGGTTATTGCGCGTGCTGGCAAAGGCGATCTTGCTGCCATCCGGCGACCAGGCCGGGTCGTAATCATCACCGGCAGTTTCAGTCAGGTTGATTGGGTCGCCGCCATTAGCGAGGTCGAGCAGCCAGATATCCTTATTGAGCTTGGTGCCGAATTTGGTGCCGCCGTCGGCCACGTAGAGCAGCTTGGTGCCGTCCGGCGACCAGGTCGGGTTGCTCTTGGAAACCGAATCGAAAGTCAATTGGGTCAGGCCGGAGCCGTCGGGCTGCATGGCAAACACCTGATAGTAGCGGTTGTCGATCCGGTTGCTGACGAAAGCGATCAAGCCACCGCCGCCAACCTGGGTGGGTTCTGGTTCGGGGGTATCGGTCAGTTCGGGTTCCGGCGTGTCGGTTGGTTCCTCGGCGACGACTTCAGCTTCTGCGCTGGTCGCGGTTGGTTCAGGCGCATCGGTCGCCGTCGGTTCGCTGTTTAGCAGGGCTGCTTGAGTTTCCAGCGCTCCACGCGTGGCCGAAAATGCTAACGCGGTTCCGTCACTGCCATTATCCCCATTATTGTTATTGCCGCCGCTGAAATAGAGCAAACCGGCAATTCCTGCCCCAATCACGCCCACAACACCTACGATCAACAGCCCGATGATCAATGGCTTCATCGGATTACGTTGCTGTGGCTGCGGGCCGGTCGGGGGTCCCGTTTGCGGACCGGTCTGCGGTCCCGTTTGTGGGCGTGGCCCGGTTGCCGGGCGATCTTGTTGCGGGAACGGCATAGTGATCGGGGCTTCGAGCACGGTCTCGCCTTCCACGTAGGTGAAGGTCGGGTCGAACAGGGCAGCGACAAAATCCTCCACGGTAGTGAAGCGCGCTTCGGGACGAATTGCCAGCGCTTGCCGGATGGCGGCATCGACATGCTTGGGCACGGCCGGATTCAAGCGCCGCGGGGCGGCCAATTCCTTTTGCCCCAACATGCGTTCTACCGATTCGGTCGGGGCTTCACCGGTCAATAAGGCGTACAAGGTGGCCGCCAGGGCGTATTGGTCGGAAAACGGGCCGGTGCTGCCCGAACCGTACTGCTCCGGCGGGGCATAGCCGGGCGTATAGCCGCGCGCGCCGGTGGTCGTCATGCCATCTTCGGATTTGGCGATGCCAAAGTCCACCAGGATCAACTGGCCGGAAGGCATCACTTTGATGTTGGCCGGCTTGATGTCGCGGTGGATGATCGGCGGGTCCTGGCTGTGCAGGTAATTGATCGCCGCGCCAAGCTGACGCGCCCAGCCCAAGACTTCCTGCACAGAGCGCGCGCCCTCGCGCTTGATGCGCACGGAAAGGTCGTCGCCGGGCACGAAATCCATCACCAGGTTCTGGACATCGCCTTCAATAAAATAATCGGTTACGCGCGGCAGGTTGGAATGGCGCAGGGAGGCCAGCAGGCGCGCCTCGCGTAGGAATTGGCGTGTGCTGTGCGGGCCGGGGTTGATATTGGTCTTGACGGCAACCTGGGTATCCAGGGAAGTATCGTACGCTAAATAAACAGCCCCCATACCACCTTTACCCAACGGGCGAATGATGCGGTAGCGATCTCTTAGCAACGTATCAGGTGGGATTTCCATGTCGGTTTTTTCCTGATTCTTAAAATAATTTCCTTATGATTGGCAGTGGTAAGAAGCCTGTCTTTCAATCATATTCATGTAAACGCCCAAGGATTTTACAAAAGAAAACTACTTTCAAGGGCATATACCCAATCATATCTGAAAACGAGCAAACCTGCAAACCACGCGCCGGTCAAGGATCGAGCACGACTTCGATACTGGAAAGGTGAATCGTGCCCGGAATACGGTCGCCGATCTCACGCACGGTCAGCAAGGCCCAGGTTGGGCGTACAACGGCATAAGGTACTTCAGCCACAAATAGCCCGTAGCTGGCTCCCGCTTCAATGATCACCGGCGCTTCGGCGTTGCCCACCACGTTACCACTCCGGTCGATCAACTCGATCTCCAACGGCAGGGTGGTCTGGGGACGCACAAAACCACTGATAAACAAAATGCCGCCCTTTACGGTTGCTTCTGGGAACGGCGACTGAATGTAAATCTCCTCCCGGTAATCGGTAACGATGTTGAAGGTCGACCGCCCTTCCGAAAACAAAACCACCGTCACCGAACCGACTGCGGTGGTGCGGCCGTATTCATCCTGCACACTCAAGCGCAAACGCGCCGCCTCGGCCACGGTGGGGATATCGAAGGTGATGTCCTCGGCAATATCGACAGTTTGGTAACCCGACGGGAAATTAACTTCGCGGGTTTCACGGAAGATTGGCTGCCCATCCTCGCCGATCAGTTCGATCAGCACCTTATCCTCGTATCCGGGGCGCAGGTTGGCAACCACGCGTAAAGGCGAGGTCACCTTAGAAAGCGCCCCCGGGCGGCGGATCTGGATGGCGGCATCGGGGACGACCACCGCCGGATCGACAATCGGGAGTGGAGTAGGCACATCCGGGTCGATGATCTCACCCTCCTCCGGGGTACGCAGCAAACTGGTCGGAGATGGCTGCGGTTCACCCGCTTCCGAAACAGCAGGACCTGGCGTTTGGGTGGGTTCCAGGGTGGCGGTTTCTGTGGGGCTAGGCAGTATGCTGGGGACAGTTTCGACCTGGGGCGTGGCGGTCGGTGGAACAGCCTCAACCGGTGAACTGGTGGGTGGGGCACTGCACGCGCCCACCAACAAGGTCAACAAACCCAGCAGGGAAATGATAGAAAGATAGGAATGGCCCAAACGATATGCAGATGATTGCATCATGTCATAATTTTACAGGGAAGCGGCAGGCGGAGCAAGCTGCACAATGCGCGGGCTTTTAGCAATGTAGAAGAACGTTACTGCGGCTTTAGCTGCCGCCGACGGATATATAAAATTCACATCAACCGGATGAGAACTATGGTTTGATGTTTTACCCCAAAGTCGCCCAGACTTCCAGCTTACCGGTCACCCGCCGGATGACCTTATCGACAAATTCGCTGGTCATCATCTGCCCACCGAGATCGGGAGTTGCGTTGCCCTCATACAGGTTCTCGAACACGGCTTCGTAGATGGCGCGCGAAGCCTTTTCCGCATCCGGGACATAGCTCAACAAAGCGGCACAGGCCAGGATCATCGCCATCGGGTTGGCGATGTTCTTGCCCTGCAAGGCCGGGGCGGTACCATGCGGCGCTTCCGCCATGACCACATCAACATTGAGGGCTTCAGGATCCAGGGATAGCACCAAACTCTCGGAACCGGCGATACTGCCGAACATTTGCAAGATCATATCGGAAAGCAGGTCGCCGTCGCGGTTCAAGGCCGGGATCACCAGCGCCTCCCCGCTGGTTTGCAGCAGTAAGGCAAAGGTGGCATCGATCAACAAAGGCTGGTAAGGGACATCTGGGTGACGTTCAGCCGCGGCATCCAATTCCTCTTTGAACATGCCTTCATAAACCGGGCTGACCGTGTACTTCGGGCCGCCAAACACGCGCGCCTTGTTCTTCTTGGCATATTGGAAGGTGAATTCGGCCACGGCGCGGCAGTTGGAGCGCGTAACCTGGGAGGTGCGATAGGCGATTTCATCACTGCCGTTGGCGCTTTCTCGCCATTCTTTAGCGCCATAAGCATCTTCGATCGCCATGCGCGTGATCGCGATGGGAGCATGCACCCCGGCAATCGGGCGGATATTCGGAATCCGCCGTCCGGTGCGTAGAATCACTTTAGCATCGATGGTTTCGCGCAGGATGGCGTTCGGGCTGCCCACATCGCCCGATTTTTCGGGTGTGATTGTAGCAGCTTTCAGGCCTAAACCGTTGGTGCACATTGCATCAGCGGCTTCACAGACGATCTGGTTATCGGTTGTCCGGCGGTTTTCCAGGCTCAAGTCGAAGTGTTGGAAATCGAGTTCGAGGTCAATGACGGCCGGGGCGAGGATGCGCAAGGCTTCTTGCAGCAGCTCTTCGCCGGTTTGGTCGCCATGCATCACGGCAATTGTAGGATTGGGATTATCAGGCATCGGTGTATTTACGGATTACTTCAATCAATAGGTTTAGGCGGATAGGTTTATTCAGATAAGCCTGGGCGCCATTGGCAAGCACGTCTTCAGGCATACTCTGTTCGGCTTCAGCAGACAAGAAGATGATGGGGATTTCGGAAGTTATTTCCTGCAAACGGATTTCTTGCAGGACTTCATAACCATTGGTGCCCTGCAAATTGAAATCCAGGAAGATCAGGTCAGGGTGGTTTTCAATAGCCATCTGGACCGCACTGCTACAATCACGGCCGGTTATGGCTTCATGCCCGACGATCTCTGCCGCCTGCCGCATCATTTGCAGCGTCAGGATATCATCATCGACAAATAAAATTAAGGCCATTCGGATATTCTACCTCTGATTTACAAACGAATTGTACCATGCGATCATTGAGGAACTGATCGTATACAGTCGTTGAAAATTCCAAGCCGAAATCGTCATCATATTGATGAACAGTATTTCGCCACAGACGGTCAGTGACCTAAACAAGACCTCAATGCTTTGCCTACAATTCTGTTAATAAAACGTATTCCCGGCAAAAAAGTTACCGGGAATACGAAAGTAACAATATGTGGTTACAAGTTATAGATCTGGCCAAATTTCTTGTTCAAGTAAGCCAGGTACGGGCCGCCGTCGATTTTGGAACCGGTCACCATCTGCACCAATTCTTGCGGCTCGAACTTGGCACCGTGTTTATGCACGTTTTCTTTCAACCAGGCCAGCAGGGGCGCCAAATTTCCCGCCCCAATCTGGTCATAGATATTGGGGTTTTCGGCCTCGATCTTTTCCCACAACTGCAAGGAGATCAGGTTGCCCAGCGCATAGGTAGAGAAGTAACCCAGCAGGCCCATCGACCAGTGCACGTCCTGCAAACAACCTTCAGCGTCGTCCGGCGGAGTAATACCCAGGTATTCTTCCATGCGGCTGTTCCAGGCTTCGGGCACGTCCTTGGCCTCCAGGCTGCCGTCCATCAAGGCAATTTCCAATTCCAGGCGCAGCATGATGTGCATGTTGTAAGTCGCTTCGTCAGCCTCGACGCGGATGAAAGAGGGTTCGACCTTGTTAATGCCCTTATAAAATTCGTCCACGCTAACGTTACCCAACTGGCTGGCGAAGTATTCCTGCAAGCGCGGGTAGTAATGCTCCCAGAACGGCTTCGAACGCCCGACCAGGTTTTCGTACATGCGCGATTGCGATTCGTGCAGTCCCAGCGACGCCCCTCCAAAGAGCGGCGTGCGCGCCAGTTCCTTACCCATACTCTGCTCGTAGAGCGCATGACCGGTCTCGTGCATGGCACCGAACAAATACGGATTGAAGAATTCCTCATCGACGCGATTGTTGATGCGGATATCACCAAATCCCAGGTTGGTCATGAAAGGATGCGGCACCAGCCCTTCCGCGCCGCGGTTCCAATCGTAGCCCAGTGCGGTAACGATCTCCCGGCCAAAAGCCATTTGTTTGGCTTTGTCGAAATGCTGATGCAGAAAGGCGTCTTCCACCTGCGGCTTTTCGGCGATGGCATGGATCAGTTCGGCCTGCTTGGGGCGGATGGCACTGAAAATAGCCTGCACTTCGACCGTCTTCATGCCCGGCTCGAACACGTCCAACATGGGGTCGTAAACGTGGTCGTATGGGGCGAACAAGGCCGCGTAGCGCCGGTTCCAGTCGACGATCTTTTCCAGGTAGGGCTGGAAGATCGAGAAGTCGGCTTTCTGGCGGGCTTCCACCCAGGCTTCGTGGGCCACAGCGGACAATTGGGCCTGTTCCGCAACCATGGCAGCGGGCACGCGCGTGCTGCGCTCATAATCGCGTTTGGTCACCTTGAGCAAGCGAACGTCGTTGGAGTCGGGATCGAGTTCGGCCGCCCAGGGTTCCAGGTCTTCGATCAGCTTGCCGACTTTTTCAGCAGTGAATTTTTCGTGGGCAATGCTGCTGATCGTTGCCAGTTGGTAGCCGCGCGCTTCTGCTCCACCCGAGGGCATATTGGCCTGTTGATCCCAACTGAGGATCGAGCTGGCTTTCTGCAGGTCGTCGACTTCGGCCAGAATGGCTTTCAGTTCCGTATACTTCTCTTCCATCTTATCTCCTAATCTACGTATCAGATTAATGTATCTTCCAGACTATCAGAGAAAGTGAATAATAATTCCTATAAGTTATACGACTTTCCACCGCAAGGGTTCACCCTTGAGTGCTGCCAGAATTTCGGCGGCAATGTGTTCCCCAGCACGCGTCTGGGCCTCATCGGTTTGAGCACCAATGTGCGGGCTGGCGATCACGTTCGGGTGGGCGACCAGTGCGGTCAGGCCAGGTGGTTCGTTGGCGAAGACATCCAGGGCAGCTCCCGCCACTTGTCCGGATTCCAGGCGGGCGAGCAAAGCAGTCTCGTCGATCACGCCGCCGCGCGCCGTGCAGATGATGTATACGCCGCGTTTCATCATCGCAAACGCCTGACCATCGAGCAGGCCGCGCGTTTCCTGGGTAAGCGGCACATGCAAACTGATGAAATCGGCAGTGGCATAGAATTCAGGCAAACTGACCGGGATCACGCAGCGCTTGCGAATTTCTTCGTCCGAAAGCGGGGGATCATAACCGATCACTTCCATACCGAAAGCCTGTGCCCGTTCGGAGACCGCGCAGCCAATCCGGCCGACGCCGATAATGCCCAGCCGCTTGCCGTACAACTCAGTGCCACGCAGTTCTTTCTTGGCCCAGATACCGGTCTTCATGCTGGCATCGGCCTTAGGGACGTGCCGGATCAATCCCAACATCAACGCCAGGGCATGTTCGGCCACGGCAATAGTGGTTGCCTCTGGTGAATTGACCACGGTCACACGCTTAGCTGCACAGGCCGCCAGGTCGATATTGTCCACGCCGACACCGGCCCGGCCAACCGCTTTCAGTTTTTCCCCGGCATCAAGCACCTGCCTGGTGACCTTGGTGCGGCTGCGTACAATCATAGCGTCATAATCGCCGACGATCTCCAGCAGTTCCTCGGGAGAGACCCCGCTGCAGTCATCGACCTGCGCCCCGGCTGCGAGCGTATCTTTCCCACTCTCCGCCAGACCATCACAAATTAAAACTTTATAATCACTCATCCTTCCTCCTCAATGAATTCGGGGGGATCCCGCTTGAACGCGTAAAACCAATCTTCAGCGGGCCTGGTCCATTTCAGCGACCAGCGCCAGGCAGGCATCATCGGTGGGGTTGGATTCGTAAGCGTGTTCGAACCAGCTATCCACGATCTCACCGGCCACAACTTCGGACGTAAGCCGCATGGACATGCACAGTACGTTGGCATTGTTCCACAGGCGCGCGCCGCGTGCGGTTTCGGCATCGGCGCACAAGGCGGCCCGGATGCCGGGAACCTTGTTAGCGGCAATGCTTACGCCGGTGCCTGTCCAGCAGAACAGGATACCTTCATCGGCGCGGCCCGCGGCTACGTCTTCGGCCACCTGCCGGGCAACTTGCGGCCAGGGCACGCTTTCGTCTCCGGTCGGGCCGTAGAAATGGACGGTGTGTCCTTCGGCTTGCAGCTTCTTCAAGATGGTATCAACAACATTCAGGCGTTCATCCGCCCCGAGGGATAATTTCATAACGCCCCTCATTTTAACCGATACTGGCTTATTTGCCAGTTAATGTTTTTTTGGATGAGTTATTTTCTTTCTCCCTCACCCCGTCGGCTATACCGACTCCCCTCTCCCACTGGGTAAGGGGCAATTTATCCTGTTCCTGCAATGGCTTGGCAGGTGAGGAAATTATGCACCATGATTTTTTATCTTATTCGAATAACCATTCGGAGAGGCAACCGCAGATCATCAAAATGATGACGTTGCCTCTACACAAAACGATCTTGTCCGCTTCTGCCTTTATTCGTCCGGCCTTTGACCTCTTCATGACCTCTGCCCTTTCCCGATAATGCTAAAATGGTTTTCTACTTATTGGCGTTTAGTTAGAGAAGAGAGTTGTGCGAATGGAGAATCTAGTACGCTCCTGGACTGAGCAAATCACCATCCCCACTTATCCAATTGGAAAACCAAACAAAAATCCCATGTTCCTGGAAAAGCGCGTCTACCAGGGCAGCAGCGGCGTGGTTTACCCCCACCCGATGATCGACTCCGTCGGCGATGAAAAAGTCGACCAGACCTACACCGCCGTCTACCTGGAAAACCGCTACCTGAAGATCATGCTGCTGCCGGAGATCGGCGGGCGCGTGCAGATGGCCCAGGACAAGACCAACGGCTATCACTTCGTATATTACAACCAGGTCATCAAACCCGCCTTAGTCGGGTTGGCCGGACCGTGGATCTCGGGCGGGATCGAATTCAACTGGCCGCAGCATCATCGTCCCTCCACCTATGATCCCGTCGATTGGCGCATTGAAGAACACGCCGACGGCAGCAAGACCGTGTGGTGCGCCGAGATCGAGCGCATGTTCCATACCAAAGGCATGCATGGCTTCACGCTGCATCCCGACCGGGCTTATCTGGAAATCGACGTGCAGCTTTCCAACTATACCAGCGAGCCGCAGACCTTCCTGTGGTGGGCAAACCCAGCCGTGCACGTCAACGCCGACTACCAGTCCGTCTTCCCGCCGGACGTGCACGCCGTGATGGATCACGGTAAGCGCGATGTCTCCGACTTCCCCATCGCCACCGGTGTGTACTACAAGGTCGATTATGCCCCCGGCACCGACATCAGCCGCTACAAGAACATCCCTGTGCCGACCTCGTACATGGCCTACCATTCTGATTTCAACTTCATGGGCTGCTACGACCACGGCCCACAGGCCGGGATGCTGCACATCGCCAACCACCACCTGGTGCCTGGCAAGAAGCAATGGACATGGGGCAACGGCGATTTCGGCCAGGCCTGGGATCGACAACTGACCGACGAAGACGGCCCCTATATCGAGTTGATGTGCGGGGCCTTCACCGACAACCAGCCCGATTTCACCTGGATCATGCCGGGTGAAGAAAAGCGCTTCACCCAGGTTTTCATGCCCTTCAAGCAGATCGGCCCACCCAAGAACGCCAATACTGAGGCAGCCGTCAACCTGGAAATCACGGACAATGCTGCCCAGATTGGCGTGTACGTCACCTCACCGCGCGATGTCGAGGTGCAGTTGCTGTACCAGGATAATGTGATCTACGCGCAAACGTTGTCCCTTGACCCAACTACCACTCTGATCGAAAGCGTGGCACTGCCAGATCAAACTATCCCGCAAGATTTCACTTTACGCGTAACCGCAGACGGGCGCGAGCTAATTCGCTACCGCCCGCTCTCCGGTGAGCGCCCGCCCATCCCGGCCCCGGCCACCCCCGCTGCCCCGCCGGAAGAGATCGCTTCCAATGAAGAACTCTTCCTCAACGGCCTCCACCTGGAGCAATACCGCCACGCCACCTATGCCCCTGAACCCTACTACGAAGAAGCCCTCCGCCGCGACCCCGGCGACAGCCGCTGCAACAACGCCATGGGCTTGCTGCTCTACCGGCGAGGCAAATTCACTGAGGCGGAAGCACACTTCCGCAGTGCGGTCAAACGCCTGACCTTGCGCAACCCCAACCCCTACGACGGCGAACCCTACTACAACCTGGGGCTGGCATTGAAGATGCAAGGCCGTTTGCCTGAAGCGGAGGATGCCTTCTACAAAGCAGCCTGGAACGCAGCCTGGAAAGGTGCAGCCTTCTTCGAACTGGCGCGCCTGACCGCCCGGGATGGACGGAACAACGAAGCCCTCGACCTGATCGACCGCGTCTTGGGGCAGAACTACAGTCACCACAAAGCCCGCCATCTGCAAATTGCCCTGCTGCGCAAACGCGGTGTGACAGCCGAGGCTCTGGAAGCCAGCGAAGAAGCCCTGGCACTCGACCATATGTCCTACGGCGCGCTGTGGGAACATTGGCTGCTGGTCGAAGACCGCACTTTCTTCGATGTACTGCACACCGGCGTCCACACCTACATCGAGTTAGCGCTGGACTATGTCCAGGCTGGTTTCTACCAGGAAGCCATTGGCCTGCTGGCACAGCCGCCCCAAAGCGACCCGATGCTGGGATATTTCCAGAGTTGGGTCTTGCTGCTGGCCGGGGACGAAACCGGCGCGCAAGCGGCATTCAAAGCTGCCGCGCAGCTCGCCCCGGATTATGGTTTCCCCAACCACCTCGAAGCCATACTGGCATTGGAAGCCGCCATGCAAGTCGAGCCGCAGGACAGCCGTGCGCCGTATTATCTGGGTAACTTCTGGTACGGTCACCGGCGCTATGCAGAAGCGATCGAGTGCTGGGAAAAATCCCGCCAATTGGATGAAGACTTTCCGACCGTGCACCGCAACCTGGGGTTGGCCTATTTCAACAAGCGCGGCGACGCGGAGCAAGCCCTGGCAAGTTTTGAAAAAGCCTTTGCGCTCGACCCCGGCGACGCGCGCGTGTTCTTCGAACTCGACCAACTCTACAAGCGCCTGAACGAAACCCCGCAAGAACGCCTCGCGCTCCTGGAAGCGCATCGTGAACTGGTGATACAGCGCGACGACCTGCTGGTCGAATACCTGACCCTGCTCAACATCGCCGGACGGCATGCCGAAGCACTCGATCTGCTCAACAGGCACCACTTCCACCCCTGGGAGGGCGGCGAAGGCAAGGTGCCTGCGCAATACGTGTGGAGTCTGGTCGGGGACGCCCGTGACCGCATCGCAGCCGGTGAATTCGATCAGGCTTTGGAAAACCTGGAACGCGCTCAAACTTACCCGCACAATCTGGGCGAAGGTAAGCTCTTCGGGGCACAGGAGAACCACATCCACTATTGGATGGGCTGCGCCTCAGCCGCGAAGGGCGATGCTGCTCAGGCCGAAGCCTACTTCCGGCAAGCCGCTCACGGCCTGAGCGAACCAACCTCCGCCATGTACTACAACGACCAGCCGCCCGACATGATCTTCTACCAGGGCCTGGCCCGCCGCGAAATGGGGCAAGATGCAGCCGCGCGCCAGATCTTCGAGAAACTGGTCGACTACGGCCGCCAGCACCTGGACGACAAAGTGCTGATGGATTACTTCGCGGTTTCGCTGCCCAATTTCCTGGTCTTCGAGGATGACCTGGCGCTGCGCAACCGCGTGCACTGCCACTACATGATGGCACTCGGCTTTCTCGGCCTGGGCGAACAAGAACACGCCCACCGCCATTTCGAGCACGTGCTGGCATTAGATCGCAACCATTTTGGCACCCATATCCACCAAACCTACCTGGAGTAATTCCTGATGACGAAAACCATTGACCTTAGCGGTACCTGGAAATTTGCATTAGACCCGCAGGATAAGGGGATTGCGGAAAACTGGCACACCCGCCAGTTGGCTGAAGAGATCACATTGCCCGGCAGTTTGCAGGCGCAAGGCTTCGGCGATGAGATTTCGGTCGATACCCCTTGGACCGGGGATATCATCGATCAATCCTGGTTCACAGAGGAACGCTATGCTCCCTACCGCCAGCCCGGCAACACCAAGATACCCTTTTGGCTGCAACCCAAGCGCTACTACAAAGGCGCGGCCTGGTACCAACGCGAGATCGAAATTCCGGCCGAGTGGGCCGGACAGCATATCGTGCTGGAACTGGAACGCCCGCATTGGGAAACACTGCTGTGGTTGGATGAAGAGGTAATCGGTTCCGGCCTGAGCCTCTCCACCCCGCACAGCTACGACCTGGGCGAAATCGTCCCCGGGGTACACCGCCTCACCCTGCGCGTCAATAACCGCATGGTGATCAACGTTGGCCCCAATGCCAGCAGTATGACCGACCACACCCAGGGCAATTGGAACGGCGTGATCGGCAAACTGCAATTGCGTACCAAACCGCCGGTATCGCTGACCGAAGTGCAGGCCTACCCGGACATTGCTCAAAAGGTTGCCCACCTGGAAGTGACGGTCGACAATACAGTGAACGAAACCGGCAAGGCCAGTTTACAAGTCGCCGGAAGCAGTTACAACAGCAGCGCAGCGGTCGCCATCCCCACCCAGCAATTCCAACTCACCCTCAAGCCGGGCCGGGAAACCTACACAGTGAAAGTCGAGTTGGGCGCGGACGTGCAGTTGTGGGACGAATTTTCCCCGGCGCTCTATCGCCTCGACCTGACCCTGGAAAGCCAACTCGCCGGAACAAGCTATCAAGATGAGCGGATAATCACTTTCGGGATGCGCGCAGTCGCCACGGAGGGGACGCAGATCACCATCAATGGGCGCAAGACCTTCCTACGCGGTACGTTGGAATGCGGCATCTTCCCGCTGACCGGCTACCCGGCCACCGACGTGGCTTCCTGGAAAAAGATCATCCAAGCCTGCCAGGCGCACGGCCTCAACCACATGCGCTTCCACTCCTGGTGCCCGCCCGAAGCTGCCTTCCAGGCTGCCGACGAACTGGGTTTCTACTACCAGGTGGAATGCGCTTCCTGGGCCAACCAGGGGGCCAGCATCGGTGAGGGCAACCCCCTTGACGAATGGTTGTACACCGAAGGGGCGCGCATCATCTCCACCTATGGCAACCACCCCAGCTTTTTGCTGATGGCCTATGGCAACGAACCGGCCGGGGAATTCGTCGATTACCTGACCAAATGGGTGACTTACTGGAAAGAACAAGAACCGCGCCGCCTGCACACCAGCGCGGGCGGCTGGCCGACCCTGCCGGTCAATGATTACCAGAACACGCCCACGCCGCGCATCCACGCCTGGGGGGCGGGCCTGACTTCGCGCATCAACGCCGCCCCACCGGAAACCACAACCGATTACGTCGGAGACGTAGCCGAATTCGAAACGCCCATCGTCAGCCACGAAATCGGGCAGTGGTGCGTGTACCCCAATTTCGATGAAATGGAAAAATACAGCGGCTTCATGCAGTCCAAGAACTTCGAAATCTTCCAGGACAGCCTGAACGCCAACCATATGGGCGACCAGGCGCATGACTTCCTGCTGGCGTCCGGCAAGCTGCAAGCGTTGTGCTACAAAGAAGAAATCGAATCGGCGCTGCGTACACCGGGCTTTGGCGGCTTCCAACTGCTCGACCTGCACGACTTCCCCGGGCAAGGCACCGCCCTGGTGGGTGTGCTCGATCCCTTCTGGGAAGAAAAAGGCTATATCACCCCCGCCGAATACAGCCGCTTCTGCAACAGCACCGTGCCGCTGGCGCGCATGCGCAAGCGCATCTGGAGCACGGCCGAGACTTTCCAGGCCGCCGTGCAGATCGCCCACTTCGGCCCGCAGGCGCTGGCCGGGCAG
>JAFGRA010000004.1 GCA_016935415.1 Anaerolineales bacterium | reverse complement strand
ACGCCGCCGGGCGGCCGGTCAAGCTGCTCTACGACCGTCACGAAAGCCTGCTGGCCCACCCCAAGCGCCACGCCACCCAGATCCGCATCAAGATCGGGGCTTGTCAGGACGGTACGCTCACCGCCGTGGAAACCGAACTCTACGGCGATACCGGAGCCTATGCCTCGCTGGGCGAGAAAGTGATGACGCGTGCCACCACGCACTCGTCCGGGCCGTACGAAGTCCCGCACGTGCGCGCCGACTGCTACGCCATGTACACCAATAACCCGCCAGCCGGGGCTTTCCGCGGCTTTGGCGTCACCCAGTCAGCCTTCGCCGTAGAAAGCATGATCGACACGTTGGCCGAAACACTCGACATCGACCCGGTTGAACTGCGTCGCAAGAACGCCCTACGTCTGGGCAGCGTGACAAATACCGGCCAGATGCTCAACGAAAGCGTTGGTTTGCTGGAATGTCTGGAAAAGGTCTCCGCTAAAATGCACGAGTTGGGTGGAGACAAGCCCTTCGAACCCAAACCCGTCCCCGGAAATCCCGAACTGGTCAGTTCCTGGGGCTTTGCCGTGGCTTACAAGAACACCGGCCTGGGTGGCGGAGCGCCCGACAAAGCCGCCGCCGAAGTCGAGCTTTACCCGGACAGCACCTTACAGGTACGCACCTCCTCCGCCGAACTCGGCCAGGGACTGGTGACTGTGCTGCAAATGGTGGTGGCCGAGGAATTCAGCCTGGCAGCGGAGCACGTACGCGTGCTGGTAATGGACACCGACCTCACCCCAGACGGCGGCCCAACCACCGCTTCCCGCCAGACTTTCGTGACCGGCAACGCCGCCCGCCTGGCCGCCCAGACCTTACGCGAAGCCATCACCGCCACATTAGCCGAAAAATACAACACCCCGCCGGAAGACATTCAGATCGAAAATGGTGTCGCTAAAGTGAACGGTTCACAAATCCCGCTTGGGGACGTCGTCGATCTGATGCAGCAGGAAGGCAAGCAGCCGCGCGCCCTGTACGAGTATACCGCCCCGGAAACCAAACCGCTGGGTGAAGGTGGCGACATGCACTTCGCCTATTCTTTCGCCGCACAGGCCGCCGAAGTAGCCGTCAATAAGTCGACCGGTGAGGTCGAAGTACTGCGCGTGATCGCCGCCACCGACGTGGGCAAGGCTATCAACCCGCTCGGCTTGCAAGCCCAGATCGAAGGCGGCATCATCATGGGCATCGGCAATGCCATCACCGAGGAATTCATTATGGAAGACGGCTACGTCTTCACTGACCGGCTGGCGCGCTATCGCATGCCCAACATCGACCAGACCCCGGAGATCATCCCGATCATCGTCGAAGACCCGGCCGCGGCCGGGCCATATGGAGCCAAGGGCGTGGGTGAGATCATCAGCATCCCCACCACCCCAGCGATCACCAATGCGATCTACAACGCCGTCGGCGTGCGCATCGATTCCCTGCCGGTCGACCAGGAAGAAATCCTGCTGACCCTGAAAGCCAGGGAAAAGCCAGTCGAAAAAGTTTAACTTGCTAAAATTATCACCACAGAGTCACAGAGACGCAGAGGTTTATATAATTTCTTTGCGTCTCTGTGTTAAAAAATCTTCCCAAAATTCTGGATCGGGACATGAATCAAAAAAACATCGGCGCGTTGACCTACGATAACGTGCTGGTCTGGATCGTAGATCAAGCGCCCACTGGGATCGACTGGCGCGATCATCTGGAAACTCTTCCCTCTGAAGAACAAACCCGCGTCGGTAAATTCGCCTTTGAGAAATTGCAACGGCGTTTCGTATTCCGGCGGGCGGCATTGCGGAAGCTGTTAGGTCATTATCTAAATGTTGCCCCCGAGCAGGTCAAGCTTGAATTGAGCGAATACGGCAAACCCACCCTCGCTGCACAGTACCAAGAAAGTCAAATCCAGTTCAATATCTCTACGTCCGAAGATTTGGCTCTAATTGGGATCACCAAAGGAAGAAAACTGGGTGTGGACATTGAATACCACAAACGCCATGCCGATTACGAAAAGATCGCCCAACGCTTCTTCTCTCCGGCCGAAGTGATCGCCTTCCTTGACTTACCACAAGACCAACGCCTGCAAGGTTTCTACAACTGTTGGACGCGCAAGGAAGCCTTTATCAAGGCCATTGGTCAGGGGCTGAGCTACCCCCTCAAAGATTTCGACATTACCCTCAAGCCCGGGGAACAACCAAAAGTATTATGTGTTAAAGGTGGCGATGTGAACGCTTGGAAGTTAGCCGCATTCACCCCGGCAGAGGATTTCACCGCCGCGGTCGCCGCTACAGGGGGAGATTGGACATTGGAAGTGATTTCGTTTACGTGGTGAATTATTCAGGAGGCAACCGCCCGCTCGCAACAATAATCAAGTAAAGTGTCGCAGGCGGCTTTAGCCGCCAAGACTAACATTCTAAATGCTACACACAAAACGAGCCGCCCAATTCAGGCGGCTCGTTTTCTCATTTCTATCAACCTTACTGATCGACCTACTTCACATCCTTGCGCTTCTGCAGGATCAAGATGCCAAAGAATAGTACAGTAATCATCAGCATCTGCGCCCCCCAGGTTTTGAACAAATACGGCCAGTACTTGCCCGGATTTTCTTTATCAACAAACGTCCAGTCCAGGTCACGCACAAAGGCACCTAAAATCGACTCTGCCGGTTGCACAGCGGATACTACCGCAGCCTGGTGCCGGATCAAAGCTTCTTGATAAGAAACCACCTCGCTGCGATAAACGCCGATCGCAGCCTCATATTCGGCAAAATCAGCTTCGGCAGAGGCCTGAAGTTCTTGCACTTCTTCCTGATAAACCTGCAAAGCCGCTAAATACTCAGCCACAGCAACCGTATCAGATTGGTCTTCAGGTTCTGGAGGTGGCGGCGGGATTTCGATATCCGCCGGGCGAGCGGGTTCATCGCCGGGTGGTTCAGGAAACGATTCATCAATTTCAGGATTGTAATAGGCGCCCAAACCTGGGAAATCGCAGCTATCTTGCTTTACGGCGTTGATACCCATGCATAAGCAGCCATTGGCAAGTTTGTCTTCCTCCGACATCGCCGCACGTGCTTCAGGAGCCAGGTCCCAACACACATCTCGGGCAACGTCAGAGCCGATGCCGGTAATCCCCATGAAACCCTCGAACGCCCACTTGGTGGAAGTGAAGTTACTGATCGCCTCCGGTAGCGGTACCAGCGCGCCACCCAGCACGATCTGCGGCAGCATCAGCAAGATCACGATCAAGGGGGCAGCATTGGCATTGGGGGACAGCGCCGAGGCGAACAACCCCAACATCATCCCGGCCATGGTTGCAAACGCCAGCGAGATCAAGATCAAGAAGAATTCGACCACTCCACCGGGCATCGTGAACGCCAGATAATGGATCACCGTGTAACAGGCCGCCTGGTAAACGGCGAAGACGGCTGCCATCCAGACCTTGGAAAGGATGTACGGCAAGATCTTCAAATTCACCAAGCGTTCACGCTTATAGATATCGGTTTCTTTAACAATTTCACGCATCTGCGACAAGCCCCCAACCATCACCCCAAAGACGGTGAGCAAGAACAGGGTGATCACAACATAGGATGGATTACCCGTATTGAAATTGAAGGGGTCCTTACCCAGTACCAGCGAAAGTACCACCGATAGCAAGGCGACCATCGGAGCAGCCGCCAACATCAGTGCCAGGCTGAATTTGTCACGCGCCAAAATGTTCATATTACGCTTGGATAGAATGAAGAACTGGCGCAAGGCAGAGACTTGCTTGCGCGATCCTGCCGTTAGCGACGGCGCGCTTTTCTCCTGGGGCGCCATGGAGGCTGCGGCCCGTGGAGCAACCGCTGGTTGGTGGCCGTTCAGTTCCTGGACAATGTATTTCTGATAGGCCTGATGTTGTTTAAAACGTTCGGCCCATTCTTCTGGAGAACCTTTGCTTTCATCTTCCAGCAAAGCATAGATCTGGTCGAATTCCATCTGGCTGATGCGCCGTTCGCGTTCTGAGCGATACTGGTCGAAATATTTCAGTGATTCATCCGGCGGCCCAAACCAAACCAGGTGTCCGCCGCGCGCCAGGAAGACGACCTTGTCGGCCAACACCACATTCTTGGTCGCGTGGGTGATCAGGATGATCGTGCGGCCCTGGTCAGCCATCTGGCGCATCAGGTGCATCAAGGCCGTTTCAGTGCCAGGGTCGAGGCCCGAAGACGGCTCATCCAGGAAGAAGAGGCCCGGTTTGGTCAGCAGTTCCACACCAATCGAGACGCGTTTTTGCTGGCCGCCGCTGAGCGCTTTGATCTGGTTATCTTTACGGTGCGCGATATCCAGGTCTT
>JAFGRA010000160.1 GCA_016935415.1 Anaerolineales bacterium | reverse complement strand
GAAGCGTGATCCAGTGGACACTGATCCCGTTTTTCAGGGGACATCCTATTCCGTTGATTTGTGGACATGTCTACCCGATGTTGACACGTCAGCTTTATCACGGCATCTTCCTACCTGCGCGGCCCGGGTTTTGCCGGTGTGCGCCAGGTCATGCGCCAGACTTTCGATGACTTGTGGATCATCGACCTGGAAGGCGACAATCTCGGGGCACGCAAAACCGAAAACGTTTTCTCCATTCAGACCCCGGTGGCGATTGCGATCGGCGTGCGTTATGACCAACCCCAACCAGACAAGCCTGCCACCGTACGCTATACCCGAATAAAAGGGTCCCAGGAAGAAAAACTGGCAACGCTTGAAGCGGTTAATGCTTTTCACGACCTGGAGTGGCGGGAATGTTTGAATGGTTGGCAGGATGTCTTTCTGCCCGGCGGTGAGGGCGAGTATTGGGACTGGCCGTTGGTAACCGACCTTTTCCCCTGGCAGGAAAACGGGGCGCAGTTTAAGCGCACCTGGCCGATTGGCGAGTCCCGCGAGGTGCTTGAGAATCGCTGGAAAAAATTGCTCAGTTTGCCTTTGGCCGAACGTGGCAAAGCTATGAGGGAAACCGGGGCGAGAAAGATAAACAAGAGTGTCCCTGCGCTTGATGGCAGTAATAAAAACCTTCCAGCTATTAGCAAATTGGCGCCTGATGCACCGCCGTTTCAACTAACCAGATATGGTTACCGCAGCTTCGACCGGCATTGGGTTTTGCGGGACAACCGGCTTTGTGACCGCCCGCGTCCTACGCTTCAGGGCGCACATGGCGATCATCAAATTTATATAACCAGTTTGCTTACAGATGTATTGGGCAAAGGACCAGTCGCAACAGCAACATATTTAATTCCCGATTTACATCATTTTTGCAATCGTGGTGCAAAAGATGTAATCCCATTATGGCGTGATGTCGATGCCACTGATGCCAATATTACTGCCGGGGTATTGGACATACTGGGCCGGGGGTTGGGCCAGGCGGTTACACCAAAAGATTTCTTTGCCTATTGTTATGCTCTACTGGCTTCGCCTCAATACGTGGATGAGTTTTGGGATGAACTTACTATCCCTGGTCCGCGGCTTCCCATTACGAAAGACCCGGCGCTGTTCAAAAAGGCTGTTTCTTTGGGCCAAAAATTGTTATGGCTGCATACTTACGGAGAACGCTATATTCCGCCCGGTCAAAATTTAGGTAAACTTCCCCCCGGCCAGGCGCGCTGCAAGGTCGGCACACCCTCGACGCAGGTCGATTACCCGGAAAAATTTTCTTACAGCTATGCCGACCAGGAACTGCGGGTTGGCAAAGGCGTTTTTGAAAATGTCAGGCCGCAGGTCTGGGAGTTCAGCGTATCGGGTTTTGAAGTCGTCCAATCCTGGCTTGGCTATCGGATGCGTAATCGATCCGGCCGGAGTTCATCTCCGTTGGATGACATCCGCCCTGAAGTATGGGAATTCGATGAAGAATTATTAGATTTGTTGTGGGTATTGGATCACACCATTGACTTGCTGCCGGAGTTTGCTGAGACTTTGGAGGCGATCTTAGCGGGTGACTTGTTCCAGGAGAGTGATTTTCCGCAGCCCACCGAAGCTGAGCGTAAGGGTCCGAAAGGTGTTGGTGAAATGCCCTTATTTGATTTTGCCGGACTTGATGTTGAGGATGATGACGAGTAAGGGGGGCTAAGCAGCTTTTCCAAATTAAATCTATAGGTGCGTAGGGCAAGCAAAGCTTGCTACACAACGCACCTATTTTTACATTTAGCATATCAAACTATCTTTGAGCTTGCTTCTACGGATACTCTTCTGCCAGCAAAGCCTGGATCGCTGCTTCGGTTTCGGCGTAGGCGCCTTCGCCGATGTGCGTGTAGCGGATGTTGCCTTGCTTATCGATCAGGTATAAGGTCGGCCAGTAGCGGTTATTGTAGGCTCCCCAGGTCTTGCGGTCGTTGTCCTGGGCAACGGGGTAGGGGATGTCTAGGCGTTCGATGGCTTCTTTCAGGTTATCCAGGTCGTGTTCGTAGCCGAATTCGGGGTAGTGGTTGCCGATCACGACCAAGCCCTGGTCTTTATATGCATTGTGCCATTCCCTCAACGAGGGAATTACGTTCTTGCAGTTTATTCAACCAAACGTCCACATGTCGAGCAGCACGACCTGGCCGCGCAGGTCTGCCAGGCGCAGCGGCTGGTCGGTGTTCAGCCAGACCTCGTTTTCCAGTTCTGGGGCCGGGCCTAAATTTTTCAATCTAACTGCCGGTTGGGGATTGTTTGCAGGTTGGGCGGGCTCTTGCTCGGAAGAGGCGGGATCGCCGGCCGCGGTGCTGGCGGCCGAGCAGGCGGTCAGGAACAGGGAGAAAACCAGTAATTTCCAAAGTTTCATGGGTTATCCTATATCACTAGTCGACGCGATTTTCTATAGGATAATTAGAACCGGAAAAGATTAAGATTTTCTTACGCTGGGATTAATGGCAGGAAAGTGAGTGCTAAATATTGTCGATTTGCGGTACCGGGAGCAGGAAGGTAAAAGTGGTGCCTACGCCGTAATCGCTGTCCACATTGATCTCGCCCCCAATGCCCTCAATGAAGTCTTTGGTCCAATACAGGCCGAAGCCCATGCCCCCAGATTTGGTCGTCCACTTGAGTTCAAAGATATCGCGCAGGTGCTCCGGCTTGATACCCGCCCCGTTATCGGTGATCGTGACCTCGATCAGGTCTGGCGTCTGCGTCCGGCTGCGCACCCAGATCAATTTGTCCTTTTCAGCCCCTTTCTGGGTGATCGCCTCTTTGGCGTTCTTGATGACCACCGTGAAAGCCTCTTTGAGCATGTCTGGAGAAGTGTAGATTTTCGGCAAATTTTCGGCCAGATCGACCTGGAGGGTGAGGTTGCCGATATCCTCTAGTTTCGGGAAGAGTTTATCCAGGGCGCGCTGAATGGCCTTGTTAACGTCGGTGGGTTCATCGTTGATATCGCGCCAGGGTTCGTGCAGGTTGTCCAGGATTTTGGCGGCTGCGTCCAGGCGTTTGGAGATGTCGGGGGTTGAACTGAGCATGTCTTTGATCAGGTCGATATTTTCCGGGTTGACTTCGTGCTGGCCGACCAGGCGCTGCAGTACCTGGGTGTAAGTCTTGAACACGCCGATGTGGTTGCGCAGTTCGTGCAGGTAAGCGGTGGCGCTAAATGCCATGCGTCCAAAAGTTTCGGCGACCTGGCGGCGACCTTCTGCTTTGCGGTACAGGCGGGCGTTGTAGATTCCGGCCGCGGCCTGCTGGGCAAAACCTTCCAACAGTTCGATCTCGCCCTGGCTGAATTCGCGCGAGCGTGAGGCCGCGAACAGATTCCCGATCACCTTGCGCTGGCGTTTGCCGTCTTGGCCGGTTTCCAGGAAGAAGGGTACCGCGATCACCTTGTGGATGCCCAGTGTATCCTGAATGGCGCGCACCATCGGGCGGGCGACATCGGGAGTGAGCGGCCGGAAAAGATCGAACAGCTCGTCCGAAATGGTTGGCTTTCCGGCCTCTACAGCGCGCACGCTCAGATTTTCTTTGTATTTATCTTTGTAGCGGTAGACGCGTGCTACTTCCGGATCGGTCAGACTGAGCGGAGTGGGCGAAAAGCGGGAGATTTGCTGCTCGAATTTTTGGATTTCTTCCTGGGAGGCGATTTCGGGGGCGATGGAGAAGGCGCGCACGGCGATTGAATCATCGGCCTCGTAGCTGCCGACCATAGCGCCAATATAGCCGAGGTCGGCAACCACACCTTCAGCGATGCGCTGCAGGATTTGTTCCTCGCTGGCAAGATTGGTTTGGAGCGCGTAGACGATCTCCTGGGCGATCTTGCCCTGTAAACTACGGCGTTCGGCCTCGATGGCGGCCGCGGCCTGGCGGCTGAGAGCAGTGAGCACACTCAAGTCCTGCTGGGTGATCGGACCGCTTTTGGCGGCGAACATGTTGCCGACGATCTCGGGCTTGGTGCCGTTAACGGTATCAGGTTCCAGGAAGAAGGGAATGGCGACCACTTGCTCGACGCCCAGGCCTTCCTGAATGCCGCGCACGGTTTGCCGGGAAGATGCCGGGGCAATCGGGCAAAACAGATCGTACAATTCTTCGCTGATGATCGGCCCACCGCTTTCTACCGCCTTGACGCTCAGGTTCTGGCTGTAGCTTTCATCATAGCGGTAGACACGCGCTATTTCCGGATTGGTGATGCTAACCGGGTTACGGGTGAATTTTGAGACTGCGGTTTCATATTGCTTGATTTGTTCAAGCGTGGCAATCTGGGGATCGACGTAGAAGGCGCGCACTGGCAGGGTGTCGCCTTGCTCGTAGGTGGCAACCATCGCGCCCAGGTACCCATGCGCGGTGACTACATCGTAGGCGATGCTTTGCAGGGTGGCATGTAGCCCGGTGATCGCGTTCTGAACGGATTGGGAAACTTCAGGGGCGGGTTGTTCAACAAGCTTCTTTTTGACGACCGAGCCGACAATACGGCGCGTCAGCCAGCCAACCGGCGGCAGGTTGGAAAACCAGGTTGCGAAAGGGCTTTCGATCAACTGCGCGGTGATGCGCTGAAAGCCCGTTTTCCCTGAATTGGATGTTTTATCGTCTGTCATTATGTCGCGGTCAGGTTTTCGTCAATTCGCTTTCGAGTAAGGCTGGCGCTGTCCTCGGTGCTGTTACTTAAACACCGATACGGCGTGATAAGATGCTGCACCTCAGTGGAAGCGCAAATCTCTATAAGATCGTCGCCGGTTGACAGTTAATGTCTCTATCATTATACAGAGGTTCGCGTGTGTGTTGCTTTACAATTCCGTTATGATTTTGTTTTATGAAATTAACCAGAAATCATACAATATGAGCATGTTTCTTGCAGTATAATAGTCAAAGCTCATGAGGAATGATAAAAGGCAATACACATTTTATAAAGCGGGTTAGATATTGCTTTTTGCAATGCGGATGATTTTATGACGGCTTCTGAAGAACTTGTTGGTAAACGGATCGGTAAATACCAGTTCATGGAGTACCTGGGTTATGGTGCGATGGCCCGGGTCTATAAGGCGTACCATACCACGCTGGATCGCTACGTTGCCATTAAGCTGCTTCACCCCCATTTTGCCAGTGATGTTGACTTTGTCGATCAATTCAAGCGTGAGGCCAAGAATCTGGCAACGCTGCGGCACCCGAATATTGTGCAGGTTTATGATTTCGATATCATCGATAATATGCCCTATATGATTATGGAATTTATCGATGGCCCCACGCTCAAAAATGTGATCGATGAAACCGGCCGCCGCCACGTACGCGTCTCGTTGAGCAAGAGTGTGCGCATCATCATGAATATTGGCGTGGCACTTTCCTATGCCCACAAACGCAGCATGGTGCATCGTGATGTCAAGCCGAGCAATGTTATGCTGGAAAAGAGTGGGCGCGTTGTGTTGGCTGACTTTGGGCTGGCAAAACTGCTGACCGGTAAACGCATGACCATCTCGGGGACGGTGAAGGGCACCCCGGCATATATGTCGCCGGAGCAGGGTTTGGGTAAATCCGGGGAAGCGCGCTCGGACATTTATTCCCTGGGGGTGATTTTCTACGAATTGGCAACCGGAAAGCTGCCCTTCGACTCGGATAATCCACTGGCGATTGCCATGAAGCATGTCAACGAAACCTTGAAATCACCGAAGAATTATGTGCCGGAGCTGCCAGACCACATTGAAGCAATTATCATGAAGACTATGGAGAAGGACCCGGCCAAACGCTATACGACGGTCGACCAGTTACTCCAGGATTTGCGTAGTTTCACCCGGCAGGTAAAGACCACCAAGCTGCCAACTGCCAAGCTGTCGCTGATCGACTCAGTGGCGACGCCGATCCCCGATACAAGCGTAGACGCGCAGGTCTCTCTGCACTTTGTCGATACCGGCCAGATCCTCAACCTGGAGCGCGGCAATGAATATACCATCGGGCGGCGCTACCAGAATCAGCCTGTGATCCCCGACATCGACCTGACCCCCTTCAAAGCATACGAATGGGGCATCTCCCGTCTGCATGCTAAGATTTATGTGGGTGAAGATGATGTCAAGGTCACGGATTTGGGGTCTTCCAATGGCACCTGGGTGAGCGGCGAAAAATTGCCACCTAACGTGCCGCGTTCCATGCGCCACGGTGAAATTTTCTTCCTGGGTAAGTTGCGCATCCAGGTGCTGGTCTACGATACCGAGACCACATAATTGCCGGCTAACTTTGGATTTAAAAACCTGCCTTCAGCGAAGGTAGGTTTTTTGCTTATAGGGCGGCTTCGTCTAAGCGTGAGTATTAGAAATTGAGTTTGTTTCTGTAAGAGATAGATCTTTTGGGATAGGAGCGCAGCATGCTGTGGCCCCTACAATAAAGTGGGTTTGCTCCATGAATGGGTGTTTGACGGGGATGTCATATAGAAATCTGTGTACGGGTGACCGGCCGGTCACCCGTTTAGGGGTAAGCTGCTAACCAATCGGGGAGTTGGGCTAATAGGGCGTGCATAATGCGCCGGGTGACATGTTTGTAAGCAGCATGATTGCCATAAGCCTCACCGCCGGCTTCGCTGACCAGGTCGCTAACGCCGCGCAAGATCAGCAGGTCAGCGTTGTGTTTGGCGGCTACGTAAGCCACGGCCCCCGATTCCCAATCTCCGGCAATCGCGTCATATTTTTCGCGCAACATGGGCAGTTCTGCGGGAATCAGATCGCGGTCGCCGGAGACGATCACGGCCGGGATGACCGGATGCGGGTGGGGTTGTGGCAGCCAAGATAGATCGAGCGCGGTGGTGTAGTGGTCGATGGCGGATTGGAAATCGCCGATCTGGTTGACGATGTCGTAGACCAGCGCTCCGGTCGCCAGAATGACGGCCTCACGTTCCACGTCCCCGGCAAACCCGCCGCAGGTGCCCAGGTTGACCAGCAGATCCGGCTGCCAGCGATCCAGGGCGTACTGCGTCCCGGCCGCGGCGGCGATTTTTCCCCAGCCGGTTTGTAGAAAAACGAGTGGGACATCCTCGCCGTTCACCCGGATGGTTTGTTGGAGGTATTCGCCTGCTGGAGCGGTTTGTACCTGTGCAGCGGGGAAATAATCCTTGACCGCATGCCATTCTGAATTGGCGCATACCAACACAACGATGTTGACTCTTTCAGCCAGTTCCATGTTTTGTCCCTGTCAGGGCAGCCACACGCGCAGTGTGCCATTATTTAGCCCGATACCCAACAGCAGACCGTCAGTGTCTAGATTTACGGCGGCCAGATTGGTGGTCAGTTTGCTGTTCAGTGCAAGTTCCCAGGTGATCGCGGCTCCGTCGATGTTGCGCTGGATACCGGCAATCGTGGTCAAGGATTGGTTGGGTAAGACAATCTCGGGTTGACCGTCGCCGTTGAAATCTCCGGCTACCGCCATATCCAGGTTGCGGGTACCGATCACATGGGAGGTATAGCCGGATACGGTGGCTACGATTTCGAGCTTGGCCCCATGTAGTTGGAAAAACTCGACCACGCCGTTGATGTGCGGTGTAAGTACATCGACCAGTTCAAGTTCACCGTTGGGGCCGAAGGGGGCAACCGCCATCTGGTTGCGCCAGCGATAGCCCTGACCGATGGGGTCACTTTGTGCCAGCAGTTCGCCGCTCCCGCTGAAAACAGCCAGTTGCGCCCCTTGTCCGGCATTGCTCAAGGTAACGATGATTTCTTTCTCGTCGTCCCCAGTGATGTCTGTCCAGATCGGGGCAATGCCTTCGAACACCTTGCCATCTGGGATTGGGATGGTGCGAATGATGCTGGGTTCAGGGTCGGTTGCCACCAGGGTGATGCTCTCGGCTTCAATAGCATCGCCCAACACACCGTGATCGTAAAGCTGGCTGGGACTGCTGAGCAATAGGAGATTACCCTCGCCGCCGGTTAGCAGGCGTGCATCCGGCAGCGCATCGACCGGCAGGGTGATGCCATCCGTGGTTAGTTCGCTTTGTTGGGTGAAATAAGCGAGTGTGCCGGTCTTGGTGATCCAGGCCGGATAAGTGAGTGCTGAAATGGTATCTATCGGCCCGGTGAGTAACCCTGCTGTATCCCCCGAAACCTGGAGCACAGGCGGCATTCCGGCTGGGATTTGGGCCGGGGACAGCTCGAATGCGTTTGCCTGGTCGTTAATGATGGTGAAGGCCTGAATCCCCCCGTCTTCCAGGGTGACGACCCACAGGCTGCCGTCCTGGTAAGGCGCGCCAACAATCCAAACTGGTGTGCCCGCCAGGGGAATGTCCAGCGCGGTAACCCGCGGGAAGCTGCCTTGCCCGGCTACATAACGGTTACCGTCGGGGGCGTTGTTGACCAGGCCCAGCATAGTTGACGCGCTCATCGGAATTTCAGCGGTTGCCGTTTCGGAAGGATCGCTTTGTGATGGCGCGGCCGTGTCGGTGATCACCAGCGCAGTTGTGGGTGTCGGCTGGGCACTCTGACAGGTGGCCAGTGCCGCTACCGCGATGCCAAAAATGAGTAAATGGGTAATTTTCATGGCTGGCTTTGCACTTCGAAATTTTCACCCTCTGCCTGGGTCAGGTCGACGGTCACTTCCTGGCCGCCGAAACCATCGACCAGATCGTGGGCGCGCACGCTGACTTCGGTAATGGCGGCTGGGATTGTGATACCGCTCTGGCTGCGGGTGAAGGGCTG
>JAFGRA010000159.1 GCA_016935415.1 Anaerolineales bacterium | reverse complement strand
TTGGCAGCTCTGTCTCAAGCCTTTCAAGAGCTGCGCACTTTGCAGTCGGAGCTTTCTACGCAGCCCCTTGCTGCGTAACATGAGTTACTAATTACCCAGCAGTCCTTGCCGCTGTTACCTTTGAGCACCGCTCGATTCCCCTGACATCCGCTTGACTTCTGAATACAAGGATTTTTTTATGAACTTCAACCAGTTCAATCTCGATTCCCGTTTAAATACCGGAATCCGCCAGGCAGATTATCAGACACCTACCCCAATCCAGGCGCAGGCTATTCCTATCGCGCTCAACGGACGCGACCTGATCGGCACAGCCCAAACAGGCACAGGCAAAACAGCAGCCTTCGTGCTCCCAATTTTACATAAACTACTTACCGGCCCAAGCAAGCAAACCCGGGCACTGATCATTACGCCAACCCGCGAACTGGCCGAACAGATCCACCAGACGATAACCAGCCTTGGGAAAGGCACCAACATTCGCAGCGTTACCGTTTTTGGTGGCGTCGGAGCAGCAGCTCAAATCGAAGCTTTGCACAACGGCGTCGAAATTATCGTCGCCTGCCCCGGGCGATTACTAGATCACATCCAAAACAAATACGCCAGGTTAGGAAAACTGGAAATATTGGTACTCGATGAAGCCGACCGCATGCTCGATATGGGGTTCTTGCCCGACATTAAACGCATCCTAAAGCATATTCCCAAGCAACGCCAGACCATGCTGTTTTCAGCTACTTTCCCCCAAGAGATCGAACAACTCGCAGCCCAGACCCTGCACAATCCTGAACGAGTTGCCATCGGGCTTGTTCGCCCCGCCCATACCGTCACGCACACCCTTTACCCGGTACCCCACCACCTGAAAAGAGAATTATTGCTCAAATTACTGACACAGACAGATACCGATTCGGTATTGATCTTTACCCGCACCAAACACCGCGCCCAGCGATTGGCGAAACAAATCGCTCGCAGCGGTTACAACGTGACAAGTTTACACGGCAATCGCACCCAAAATCAACGCACTTCAGCCTTGAAAGGCTTCAAACAAGGCAAAACTCAAATCATGGTGGCGACGGACATCGCTGCGCGCGGGCTGGATATCGATAGCATTTCACACGTGATCAATTATGATATGCCGGATACTGCCGACGCTTATATCCACCGGATTGGGCGCACAGGCCGAGCCAAACGAACCGGGGAAGCCTTTACCCTAACCACGCCGGATGATGACGATATGGTGCGAAAAATAGAGCGGATCATGGAGCAACTGTTGCCGCGGCAGACGCTGCCGGATTTTGATTACAACGTCCCTAAACCAGAATATCCCCAAAACGGCCGGAAATCGAAGTCACGCGACAACCAGAAATCGACTTCACGGCCAAAACATCGCGCCCGATAAGGACAATTCTTTCGCATAAAAAAGCCCCACGCTATGCGTGGGGCGGCAATACGATTATAAAAATCATTTGGGTTCAAAGGCAAAATTGTCGACCAGATATTGATTATCCACCTGTTTCAAGGTCAGTGAATACGTCCCCTCGGTCCCATCAACGAAAGTAACATCACCCTCCATGTACGATACCGTCGCGGCAGATGCATCCGCCGTGACAGTAGCTGTCCAACTGTCGAGCTGCAAAACGTCGGTGGGGAAATAAAAAGCCAGGTCGGCGGCTTCACCCAATTCCGCTTGCAAATCGGGTGCGCACAAGTCGAAGGCAGCGTCAAAATCTTCACTCTTGATCGCCTGCAAGAACTGTTCGCCGGTGTCCTCAGGTTTAGCCCCACAAGCAGCCAGCAAACCACAAACAGCCAAAAGGATTAAAAACAGATACAGTCTTTTAGTTTTCATCGCATAACTCCGTGCATAAACAGTGATTCAGATACTGCTATGTTATCGAAAATCATCAAATCCCGCCTGTTTTTAACTCGACCAAATTTAGCTTACAATGCAGCACCGCAAACAAGGATTATCAATCCTCTCCAAGAGAGCGCTTAAAAGCCTGCATCAGGTTCTCAAATTCGGCCATATTGATTTCTTCTCGATAAAGCAGGTGGATCAGCCACTCTCTAAAACGATCAACCGTTAACCCATAAAACAGGCCCGCCTCAATATGTCCTTTAATCAGTTCGGCGTTATTTTCGATGCTCATTGACGATAATCCAATGTCTCTTGAACCTACAAGTTCGCTTGATTTTATCACACCCGGCTGCAAGCCATTCAAATCGAATGTACGCAATCCATTCCCTAGCCTAATTCCTCCCCCATACCCCCGAAAGCCACTGTGGGTAGCTGTATGAATCTCGCAACTTCAGGTACAACCGATCCCCTCTCGCAAACACATGGCCCCCAACCTTGCGGAGCAGGTCATACAGATCCACACCTTGCCCATAGGCTTCCAATCCCAACGTCCACCAGGTTTCCCCCAGATTTTCCACCTCAACCCAAGTCAATTCTAGATTGCACCCAAAGGCAGCCATGGTTTGAACAGGAATCGCAAGGATCGCATTATTCTCTTCAAGCGTGTACTTACATAACCAACGCTCTTTGACCACACCCAACCAGGATTCGGGCATAGCCTGCACACCGGTCACGTAGGTATCTGCTGCTTCTAAGTCAAAACTCCACTTATCCCACCCCTCGATCACACCAATAACACTCGCCTGAAAATCCGTAACCCCAAACACTTGCGTGCACTGCTTGATTTCGATCCGCCCCTCACGCATCTTGATGCCCAAGGCATGATTTCCAGGCAAGCGAAAATAATAATCTGAACGGGCGGGTTGAATTTCGGGTCGCCGATCCCCAGAGCGAAACCAGGCGCGCACGTGCCTGGGCACCGGGCCTTCACCAAACCAACGCGTCTCTACAGTTGGGAACATAATTTTACCTTCGCTTAACTTATCATATCGCTCGATAACTTTACGGTCAACCAGGTATGGATGGCCTACGTCAGGCTCCAGCCAGGATGATTGTCTCCGATTACCCAAACCTTATCGTGCAATCAAGGATACCATAAAAAATTATTTACACTTACAAACACCTTGTGCTAAGATAAATCGACAAGCTTAAAAAACGATATATGGAGGTCATCCAAACCCAATCAATGAAAATACTAATCGGATACTCACAGCGCAGTGGGAGCACACTGCTCCAGCATATCCTCGGTCAACACTCCCAGATCCATTCCTACAGCGATGGCACATCACTCATCATACTGCCCGCTTTACTGGCCGGGTACGAACCAAAGGAATACAACGTCTGCATCAAACCCATGGACTTCTTTTTCTTTCTGCGCAGCCGCAAGTTCTACCAGAAATTCGATAAGTTCATTTGGATCGCCCGCGATCCCCGCGACTCGTATCTATCAGCATTCGAAGTTGGTTACGCTTACTTTGGCTGGCTGCCCGGACGCAAGCTGCATGGGATCGACATCGGTCTGCTCAAGCGCTGGAAGCTGATCTATCGCCAATTCTTCAACAACCGTCAACGCTGGTATATGATCCGTTATGAAGACCTGGTCACTAACCCTAGGCCGATTCTCGGCGAACTATTCAACTACCTGGAAGTGCCTTACGAGGATGTTTACCCTTTCAAGCGCTTCAAGTGGTTGCGGGCCGGGGGTGATCCCAAGCTAGAAAAGACCACCACCGTACACAACAAATCCATTCAGCGCCATAAAAAGCAGATGCCGCCGTTGCAGCAGCGCATCTTCCGCCTGTTTCTTGGCAAAGAAATGCGGAATTTAGGTTATCTATAGAGTCGGAACTACATCTCCAATTGCATTCAAATTATTTAAAATCCTTAGGGGGCATTTGCTCAATATCATGCCTTTTTGCACATATTCGAGTATTTGCCTATTGAAATCATCATTAGAAATTCGTATAATGGTTTAAGCGAGTATGCAGCACTCGCCCCATAACCTATTTACGTACAACTAAATATCTCGGAGGAAACAGCATGGTGCCAGAAAGTAAGATCATCCTGGATCAAACGATGTTCTTTGCGACCCTATCGCAGGCACAGCGTGACAAGATCGCCGGGCTGGGCGAACTGATCGAATTGCCATTTGATGAGTGGTTGTTTCAGCGTAACGACCCTGCCGGTCATTTCTACATTCTCCTGGAAGGTAAAATGGCGTTAACGATGGCATCCGGCAATGGCGTCACCGACCACTTATACACCGTACATAAGGGTGATGTATTGGGTTGGTCGGCGCTGGTCAGTCCCTACATCTACACCATCGGCGCCAAAGCGCTCGAGCCAACCCGTCTGGTCGGCTTCGATGGCCAGGAAATCCTAAAACTGGCGAATGAAGACCACGAGATCGGTTTTGTGATCTACCGGAACCTATCCGAGGTAATCGGCGAACGCACCATCAACGCCTTATCCGAACGCTGGAATCAGCTCATCCAGTACATTCTGACCTGATTTCAGGAAACAGTTTATAAAATCACCCTCTATATCGACAACCTAAATTCCTAACGGATCCGTCTTGTCGCGGGACGTGAGGCGTAGTTCTTCCGGCCAGGCCAAGACAAATCCAAACTGGTCCACTAACAATTCCTGGAATTTCGAAAGTAACGCCGGCGTATTCCTGACCTGGCGCGGCGTAAGTTTCCTCGCGCTGCAAAATGCCGCCAGCGCGCCCGCTGCCTCGCCGATGTTCCACTCGATTGGGTGCAGCCGGTAGCAGCCATTCGTGATGTGGGTTGTGCCGATATTCTTCCCAGCCGGGAGTAAGTTCTCTACTCGCACCGAGACCAACGCGCCGAGTGGGATTTGGAACGGCCAATTGGTGATATCGATATAATTACGCCCACCAGTGCTCGGGTGCAGATCGATGCGGTAGCTGCCAACCCCAACTGTATCGGGAAATAATTCCGCCCCCTGAATGCCTCCACGCTGCTGCACGCCGACGTGTTCTTCCAGGATGGTAAATTCTGCCCGGATGCGCCGCGCTTCACGAATATATGGAGCCGGTGCCAGACCCTCGGTCCCCAGCACATCCCCTCGCAGTCGCAAACCAGGATAGCCATTACCACCATCGTGGCGGGGAGCCTCAGTCTGCATCCAATACATCAATGCCAAACTGAGTTGTCTTGCAGCGCGTAAATGCTTGTGCTTTTCCTCTTCGGAAACGCCAACCAGCGGGCCCAGCCAATAATCGATTTGCGGCCAGTTGACGATTACCACATCACTTTCAAAGAACCCGGGAGTGTAATGCTTGCGGTAAAGAATCCGCCGAAAATGCCACATATCCTCTAAATGCCTGGCATCGGTCGGTCCGGCGAATAACGGACGGGCCACAGTCTGCAGGCCAATGGGTTCTGGGTACTGCCAACTCAATTGCGGCACCGGCCAGAAGTCGGCCTGATAATTGCGCCAGAAATCGTACTCCGCAGGTTTTTCAATTGTGTGATCTTCACCCGGTAAATAATCTACGGCGAAACACCACGAAATCGCCTGCTGGTCCAACGGATCGGGCTGGTCTACCCTGGCGTGCAGCTCCCCGGTCTGGGCCTGACTTTCCGCGCCAATAACGTGTTCCACTCCCGCGAGGGGCAGCAAGTCGCCCAACTCGGTAGCGTCCAGGACGTATTCAGCCAGGATGCTGATTTCTTCACCTGAATCTATATCCCCTAGAATTACGCCGTTTACCTTATCACCACCCATTTCGACTGCAACGGGAATTGTCCGGTAAAAAATACGCAGTGTTCCAGAAGCAAGATAGGGGGCCAGGGTTGCCTCCAGCACAGCCAATGCCACTTTAGGCTCCATACACAACGGACTGACGCTGCCCTGTCCAGGATTGAGGAACGGATTGTTGTACGCTTCTTGCTGGAGTGGATAATAGCGCCGGTAATAATCGCGCACGCTCTCCCGAAAGGCACGGTAACTGGCCGTGCACCCCGTCTGGTGGCTGTCGATCCAGGGGTTCTCATCCGGCGGCACGCCCTGGGAAGTGAGTTGACCTCCAATCCAATTTGTTTCCTCGGTCAGGATGACATCTTTACCCATCCGCAGCGCGGAGAGCGCCGCGGCGAAGCCTCCTGTTCCCCCACCAACGATAAGGATATCGGTTGAAAGTTCTTCCATCTGATCTCTCTTCCTCACTATTTTCTGATAATCGACCGGTCACCCCTCGATGATCTCCTGCAGCAATTCCCGGTAATAACAATAACATTCATAGGGCACTTCGGCCCGCACGCGTCCATCTGCCAACGGGATATAGACACCATCGGCCAGCAGCGGCGGCACTTTCTCCTCAAGCTCTCGCTTGATAGCATCCTTGCCATTGCGCAGCGCATCCAAATCGATCCCCCCGATCAGGCGCAGATCACGCCCAAATTCGCGGCGCAGGTCGCCATAATCCATCGCCGCCACGTTCACCTCTGAAGCCCACAGACAATTGAAACCACCTTCCAGCATTGCCGGAACAAGGGCCCGCGCGTTGGCATAGGTCCGCAAGATAACCACTTCCACACCATGCTCGCGCAGCACCTGCATCAAGGGTTGATAATGCGGAAGCACAAACTCCCGGTACATTTGCGGCGAAATCAATGCACCATGATTATCGCCGATGGCCTCGGAGAAAATCACCGCATCCACTTTCACTGTATGCAAAATCTTCCCCGTCAACCGGGCCGTAAACTTGCCCTGCAACTCCAGCATGGCATGGATAAATGCAGGGTCATCATATAACAGATAGTTGATTTGGGTAAAGCGTCGGGAAGCATCCACCCCCAATGTCTGGAAGAAGCCCTGGTGCACGCGCAGCATAATCACCTCGCCGCGCTCCCGACTCTGCCGGGCAGTCTTCCGCCACCCAAGGGGCAGGCGCGTCGAGAGACTGGGTTTCAATCGCCGCCGGAATCCGTCCAGGTCTTTAATTGTAGTCGGCCAGGGATCAGGCTGAGGACTGGGATAAACGTCAGGTTGAATTTCGAGGCGTTTGTCCGTGGGAAACAGGTCAACAATTCCCTCACCTTTAGGCAAACCCTGCGCATGCCACGCATCGAGCACATCCCTGCGAATCCCTTCTTCGAAATACGGCACCCGGTCTGGGCAGCCGTACGACATCGTCTCCAGGAAACGCTGGCGGCTGTTCATGATCTATTTTTATCATTAACAATGAGTTTTGTCGATTAAAAAGTTGCCCCGGCTGGGATGAAGCCGGGGCAGATGCAAAGAGGGATGACTTGCAAAATCTCTTAGTACATACCAACTTGTTGTAAAGCAGAACTCATACGCTGGTAACCATCCTGGTTACTATGGCCACTCATGCCATAAACCAACATCGCCAGGTCCAGGCCGCGCATTCTGGTATTCTCGATAATGCGAACAGACACATCCATATCGAGCTTTCCATCCAGATAATCTTTTACAGCCCAAAAGGTATAAAAGTGATCAATTTGTCGAATTGATTGTGCCGCCATCGTGGTACCTCCGTACTTAATCTTTACTAAGAAAACGGACAAATGGCAGATTTGTTTCAGTATTCAAATAACAAAATTGAAAGGTGGGGCAAATATGAATAAAAAATCCGGGCGGTTGCCCGGATTTTTAGCGTGTCTCCCTAAATCAATACAGGCCCACGTCCTGCAGCCATGAATTCATGCGGTAATAACCATCTTGGTTTTTATGTCCACTCAAACCATATACCAGCATGGCCAGTCTTATGCCGCGCAGCCCTGAATTATTGATAATACGCACAGACATATCCAAATCCAGACGGCCATCCAGATAATCTTTGATCGCCGAGTGGGCGTTGGATTCGATATCGGTAACAGGCTGATTTACCATAAGGTTTCCTTGTATGATATAAAATGGAAAGCAAAGAATGCCATGTTTATGTTACCAGGATTTGACAAGAATCAAATTTACAGTTTTGAAAGAAACAGCTACCTTGCAAAAATAATCAGAAAATGATAGATCAAAATGCCCCCACCATCCGCCCTGCCGTTCCAGAAGAAGCGCCAATGCTCACCGCACTCACCTTGCGATCAAAAGCACACTGGGGCTACGATGACGGCTTCATGTCCGCCGCGGTTGCAGAACTGACGATCACACCAGATTATATTCTGCAACATGCCGTCTTCCTTTTGCAGATCGCCGACGACATCCTCGGTTACGTTAGTCTTGTCGACCAGGGTGAGGAACTCTTGCTCGACAATCTCTTTATCGAACCAGAACATATTGGCATAGGTTACGGCCGGATGCTTTGGCAGCGTGCTGTGGATTACGCCCGCCAGGCCGGTTACCAATCCATCATCCTGGTCGCAGACCCCAACGCTGCCCCCATCTACACTCGTCTTGGTGCAGTACAATATGGTGAAGAGGCTTCCAACATTCAAACCGGCCGTATGCTGCCCAAAATGCGCTTCGCTTTGTAGAGCATGAATACATCCCTCACCCCGCTAAGCCCCCAGATTTTGGATTGGATCCGTGCCATAAGCGGATCAGCCTCCCAGGTCAGCGCCGTAAAAAAACTTTCCGGCTCGACTTCCACCACCTTATACCGCCTGGATATCAGCCGTGGGGCACAGACCTTGCCTCTAGTTTTGCGTTTGTTCGATAACCCCGAGTGGTTGGCGGAAGAGCCCGAACTCGCCCGCCATGAAGCCAGCAACCTGCAAATGGTAAGCAAAGCCGAAATTGCCGCTCCGGAACTGGTGGGCTTCGATGAAACTGGAGAGTTTTGCGGCGTGCCCGCCATCCTGATGACCCGCGTCCCGGGTGAGGTCAACCTGCTCCCCAAGGATACAGATGCCTGGCTGTATGAAATCGCCGCTGCCATCCAACCCTTGCATCACATTGAAATCGACAGCTATCTCTGGGAGTATTTTCCCTATAATGATGTATCCCAACTTCAAGTCCCCCCATGGACTGACATCCCTGAAGCCTGGGCGCGCGCCATCGAGATCGTCCAAGGACCGTGGCCGGATTTCCGACCTTGCTTCATCCACCGCGACTACCACCCTATGAACGTGCTCTGGCAAGGTGAACACCTGAGCGGCATCGTCGACTGGCCCAATGCCTGCCGCGGGCCAGCGGGCATTGATCTTATATGGTGTCGTAACAACCTAAGCGCCATGTATGGTATTGAAATCGCCGACCGCTTTCTGGATGCTTTTATTGATGTCGCCGGTTCCAGCTTTACATACGATCCATTCTGGGACTTACTGGGCATTATCGAAACACTCCCCGGCCCGCCGGACGTGTATGAACCCTGGCTCGAATTCGGCCTCGATCACCTTACCCCCGAATTGGACCGTATCCATCTAGAGCAGTACCTGCAAAGCGTGTTGGCATGTATATAGCTAACTCCACTTGCAGCTATGATATAATCCCGCCGAGCCTCCTCAACTACATACCCTAATTGTATACGCACTTGTGCGCCAATTTACGTTTAATTGGCGGCGAGAATTTTTATTTGATTTCGTTATGCCATTATGACAAAGCAAACGTACACCGGAGTAACATCATGAAACAATATATCAAAGACCGCTTCAATACGGCTATCTTAGCTGAAGTCATGCAACGCTACGCCATCGCGCCGGACAAGATCACCGCGCTCGACGGCTTTGAGAGCTTTATCTACGAATTCGAACGCGCTGGAGCGGATTACATCCTGCGCATCACACACACGGAACGCCGCAACGAGAACTTGATCCACGGGGAAGTCGATTGGATCAACTATCTGGCTGCGGGTGGCGCAGGCGTTTCACAGGCCATCCTCTCCGAAAACGGGCAACTGGTCGAAAAAGTCCCCGCTGGCCACGGCGAACACTTTCTGGCAACCGCCTTCACCAAAGCGCCGGGCAAACCGCCCTGGGAGATCGGCTGGACACCAGAGATCTATGTGAACTACGGTCGTCTGTTGGGCCACATCCATGCCCTGAGCAAACAATACACCCCTGGAGATCCGGCCTGGCAGCGTATGCAGTGGGATGATCCCGTCATGCTGGACATCGAAGCCAACCTGCCAGCCACAGAAAGCAAGGCGTTGGGCGAATTCCACAAGATCATCACGCACATCAAAACCCTGCCCAAAGACCCGGCCGGGTTCGGCCTGATCCATTTCGACGCCCATCCCGGCAACATGTTCGCCACTGCGGATGGGCAGTTGACGCTGTTCGATTTCGACGACTGCTGCTACGGCTGGTACATCTACGACATCGCTATGGTACTGTTTTACAACGTGATGGATGCCTGGGAAGACGGCAATGAAGCCGAATTTACCCGCAACTTCATGACCCATTTTCTCAATGGCTACACGCAAGAAACTGAACTGGCCCCTAAATGGCTAAAGAAACTACCCTGGTTCCTCAAGCTGCGCGAGGTTGACCTGTACGCCCTCATCCATCGCGATTTCGACCTGGATGATCTGGACGAGTGGTGTACACGCTACATGTGTGGCCGCAAATACCGCATCGAAAATAATATCCCTTACATCGACTTCGATTTCGAAACATTGGTTGAGCTACTGTAACCGACTTAATACGGGCGGCCACATCAGCCGCCCGTATATTTTCCCTAGATTGTTTCCCAATTCTGATTAAACGAATTACAATTGCCTCGATCTATTGGCTATTCTCATTATGGAGGAGGAAATGAAACGACCGTTATCCGTCATGGATAATTTCATGTGGTTTGCGTCCAAAAAGCGCATGATGCCTTTCGTAATCTGCATGCGTGTACGCGGCAAATTCACTCCCGATCAATTCTTCACCGGCCTGGAAAAACTCAAAACAAAATATCCCTGGATCATCTCGCGCGTAGTAGAAGAAGAAAAACAAACCTACTTCGTCCAGGAGAACGTGCCCGACATTCCCGTCCGTGTTCTAGATCGCCAAAGCGACGATCATTGGCGGAGCCTTGCCAAAGCCGAGATGAGCTGCCCCTTCCCACCCGAAACCGGCCCATTTATCCGCTTCCACATTTTCAAGGGTGAGGAAGTCAGCGAGATCATGACCACCACCCACCACGTCCTGGGGGATGGCATGGCAATCATCTTCTTGATGCGCGATTTCATTGACTTCATCGCCCATCCCAAACAGGAAACCCAGCCTTTACCACCGCTACCTACCTTTACCGAACTAGTTCCCCTCGAAACCGTCCAACGCTTGCAAGATTATATTCCAGACTCGGCCAGAGCCACCATGGAAGCAGGGCCAACAGACATGGTAGCGGCCGAATTGACCGCCTTCAACCAGGACATCACCCAGGAATCGCCTTTACACATCTTGTCCTGGGAAATGACCACAGCAGAAACTGCCAGTTTTGTGGAACGTGCCCGCAAAGAAAAAGTCTCTGTCGGAGCGGCAATCTGCACCGCATTCCTGATCGCCTTTTCTAAAACCAAACAAGCTGAAGACGCCCGCCTTTCGGCTGGATTTCCGGTGGATATGCGCAAACGCTACATTGAGCCGGCGAACGAATTTTTCAGCAACCACCTGACCTATGCCCAGGTCTTTTTGGATAACGCTCCTGGTACAAATTTCTGGGAAACTGCGCGTGAAATCCACAGCCAACTCATCGAAGAAACTGCCGACGACAAGGTCTTTGGTCTGGTGATCTTCCTGGAAAAAATGATCGCCATGCTGCCGCCCAGCATGATGTTCAACCAACCCATGCCACAGCAAGCCGGGCATAACCTCGTTATCACCAACCTAGGACGGCTTGAGATTCCTCAAAGACACGGTAATTTACAACTAGAAGCGATTTATGGCCCGGTTGTCAATGGTTACGAAGAAGAGATCGGCCTGGGAGTAAACACCTTCAATGATGTATTACGCTTTGTCTTTGCCTTCCGCGAAAAAAGGTTACCTCTAAATACAGGCGAACAAATCAAATCCACAGTCATGAAGCTTATCCGTTCTGTAATTTGAATGGTACATTTTTCCCACACACCTAAAATTCAAAGGACGCTCATTTTTGGGCGTCTTTTTTCTGGTAAGATTGGGCGGTATTTGGACCAAAGAAGGAAGGTTTGTGAATATGGCATACGATGAAAGTCTGGCCCAACGGGTCAGCGAAATTTTGGTGGAAGTGCCCGACTTCGAGGAAAAGAAGCTCTTCGGTGGGATCGGCTACCTGATCCACGGAAACATGGCTTGCGGTGTGATCGAGGAGGACTTGATCGTGCGCGTTGGGACCGAAGCATACAACGACCTACTTTCTCAACCCCACACGCGCCCCTTCGACTTCACCGGCCGCCCGATGAAGGGTTGGGTGATGGTCAATTTCAATGGCGACGAAGATGCCGCCGATGACCTTAAAATCTGGGTGCAGCGCGGCATTGATTTCGCCGCCACATTACCGGCCAAATAATCACCTAGGCTTACGGCTGCTCACGCGCTGCTGCTGGCTGCTGAGCATTCCCCCGCCACAAACTCACCAGCAGGATAAAAGCGCCAAACACGGCCACGCTGGTGTACAAGAACAGGCGCGCTGAACCTGACGCCTGGTATACCATCCCCCCGATCAATCCCCCAAAAACGCCCCCAAATCCCATTGTACTGGAAAGGATCGACTGTGCCGTAGCACGCAATCCAGGCAGGGCCGTTTTGGCCGCGTAATTGATGGCCGCCGACCACATCAGCGGATAGGTCAAACCGTGTATCAACTGGATCGACAACGTGCCAATTGGGGAAATCACCACTGCATAGAGCAGCATGCGCACAATGTAAGCCAATAGAGCAAACAACATCACCCGCCGCGCCCCAAAACGCCGGATGAGGGTATCAGCAAAGAAAAATACCGGAATTTCGCTCACCGTCCCTACCGTCAACGCCCATCCCATCACCGATCCTTTGATTCCCAGACTGTTCATATGCAGGAACAGGTAGTTGGTAACGATCGAGCCGGCCGTCCCACTGATCAAAACTGCCAGCAAGAAGATCAACCACTGCCAGTTTCGCATCAGCGCGCCCATCTCACGCCATACCTGGACGCGCTCGCCATTTCCACCCATCGGCAGACCGTACGTCACCAGCAGGAAAACAAACATCAACGCGATGTAGATATAAAAAATCCATACCAACCCCCATGCATCTACGAGCATGCCAACAATCGGCGCACTGAGGCCCCAGCCGACTGCCCCCCACAGGCGAATGCGCCCGTAACGTTCTTGATGGTCACCCAGCAAATCCACCACCGAGCCATCCAGGAACGGGGCCACCGGCGCGCTGACGATCACATTGGCGATAATCACGACAACCAGCCACTGGAAGCTGCGCGTCACCGAGATCAATGCCACCGCGCCCAGGTTGCCAATCAAACCGAGCACCATGATCAGTCGGCGCTTGTGGGTCGCGTCAGCAATCGCTCCCCAGAGTGGCGCAACCACCAAAGTAGCTAATGGGGGAATACTGGTCAGCACACCGATCTGCCAACCGACCAGGCCAATATCCTCGTAGAATACGGCCAGAAATGAAACGTACCCGGCAAAAGCCGCAAAAAACAAGAAATAAAGCGCCTTGGCACTGAACTCGGCCAGCGCTTGGTTTGCCGCTAAACTGTTTTGCATGAATTGGAATGCTCCTTTGTTCGCCATATGCAAACAGCGCTATTATAAATCCAAGCACTCCAAGCGCATATAGATATTTAGTTTTCCTGTAAGATGTCACCACGCAAATATTCAGCCGTAAAAGAGCCTTGCACATCGAGCAAGTCTTGCGGCGTGCCTTCAAATACGATCTCCCCACCCTGTGTACCACCACCTGGCCCCAAATCGATAACCCAATCAGCATTCTTGACAATATCCAGGTTATGTTCGATCACGATCACTGAATTGCCCTCATCCACCAGACGGTTGAAGATTGCAAGGATTCTATCCAGATCAGCCATGTGCAGCCCAATTGTCGGTTCGTCCAATACGTAAACGCTTCCAGATTTATGAAGTTCTCCCGAAAGCTTGATTCGCTGGCACTCCCCACCCGAAAGGCTGCTGAGTGGTTGTCCTAGTTTTAGATAGCCCAGGCCGACATCATCCAACGCCTCCAGCGTACGCTGTAATTTGACATGGTCAAAGAACGCCAACGCTTCACTTACACTCATTTCAAGCACATCGTTGATCGACTTTCCGCGCAACGTGTAATCCAAGACTTCATCCTTGTAACGCTTACCATTGCAAATTTCACAGGTCGACTTGACCGGGTCCATGAAGGGCAATTCGATGTAAATCGTGCCTAAGCCTTCGCAGTTTTGGCAGGCGCCTTCCGAATTGAAACTAAACAACGATTTACTGACCCCGTTTGCCTCGGCAAATTGCTCCCGGATCGCATCCATGATGCCGACATAGGTGGCGGGAACAGAACGCGTCGAAGTTCGAATCGGAGTTTGATCTACATAAATCGCCTCGGGATGTGCCTCAAGGAAAACCTCCAACAAGGTGCTCTTTCCAGCCCCGGCTACACCGGTCACAACCGTTAATATTTCACGCGGAATATCCACACTAATATTCTGCAAATTATGCCGTTGGGCATTGGAAATGTGCATTTGCCCTGTTGGCTGCCGGAACGATGTCTTCAACCCCATGCGGTGACGCAGATGATAGCCGGTAAGTGTATCGGCAGCTTTCAACTCAGCTACCGTGCCTTCGAATACGATCTCTCCCCCTGCTTGCCCGGCACGCGGCCCTACATCTACGATGTGATCTGCAATCGCAATCATGTCTGGGTCATGCTCCACGACCAAAACCGTGTTCCCCAGGTCACGTAACCTGCGTAACATACCACTCAACCCATCTACATCCCGCGGATGTAGCCCAATGGTCGGTTCGTCAAAAATATACACCAGATCAGTCAGGGTGCTGCCCAGGTTCCGAACCATTTTGATGCGCTGGCGTTCTCCACCGGAAAGCGTTACGGTTTCACGATCCAGGGTCAGATACCCCAGACCCAACGAGATCAGTCCTTGCAAGCCATCAATGACCGACGATACAATTGGGGTCGCAGCCGGTTCGGTGATTTTGGATAGAATTACAATCAACTCTTTGGCCTCCATAGCGGCAAGTTCGGCAATATTGTAGCCATTGATCTTGCTATTCAATGCCGCCTGGTTAAGACGCGCACCCCTACAAAGCGGGCAAGGCACCTGGGACATCACCCGGGCAATCGCAGCCTGATTCTTTTCGCTCAATGTGCTGATATCCCGGTTGATGTAGCGCCGCTCGAATACATTCACCAGTCCTTCGTAGTTCTGCTGAATAACCACATTCTTAGTGGAAAGCTCGACGGTTCCGCCACCGTACAAAAGCAGTTCCCATTCTTGCTTGTCATAATCGGCCAATTTCTTGTCCCCATCAAAGAGACCCGCCTTGGCGTAACGCTGCCATTCATAGTTTTGAAGTGCGAGCCGGATTGCGCCCTGGTTGATCGATTTTTCCCGGTCGAGTAATTTATCCAGATCGAGGCCCAGTTTTTTACCCAGCCCGTTACATTCCGGGCACATACCTTCAGGCTCATTGAAAGAAAAGGCGTTGGATAGGCCCACATGCGGCTCCCCGATCCGGGAATACAATAGCCGTAACACCGAAAAGATATCCGTAATCGTACCAACCGTAGATCGCGAGTTGCCCATGATCTGCTTTTGATCGATCACTACTGCGACAGAGAGATTCTCGATCACATCGGCATCTGGCCGTCCGGCCAGGGGTAGATAATTTGTAAAAGCCGCGTTGAGCTGGCGCTGTGACTCTGCCGCGATGGTATCGAAAACGAGGGATGATTTACCTGCCCCGGAAACACCGGTAAAAACCGTGATCTCTCTTTTTGGAATTTCCAGCGAAACACCTTTGAGGTTATTTTCTCTCACGCCCTGGATTCGAATGTTATTATGCATATCTCTTTACATCTCCGTTTAGAAAAATAGTTACACTACCAGTATATAACCTTCGTGTATAAGTGGAGACTTCGTGGGGCAATTAACTGATTTTGAAATGCATATGGACACAAAAGCATCAGTAAAACGAGCCTAAGCAAGTATATCCACACCCATTTTAGACAAATATACACTTTCACCTAACAGATAGTTTTGCCTCAAACCGGCTCAAAATCCTCGCTTACGCTGCATCCGCGATTTATCATCAAACCCAACCCTCTACATGAAGACGAACCTTTGTAGTAATATCTAGTGAATTCCAATCCATGTTATCATAGTTGTTTGGGAATCTACAAACCCAGTCCAACACAATCCCTGGTTATCCTATTGGACAAATCAATATTTACAGGAGGTTACTCCATGAAGTTCGGCTTCGTATTGCCCAGCAACGATGCCAAAATGGCGGTTGCATTTGCCAAGGAAGTTGAAGCTGCCGGTTGGGACGGTTTCTTCGTCTGGGAACCGGTTTGGGGGCAAGACCCCTGGGTGATGTTGGGGGCCTGCGCAATGGTCACCGAGCGCGTCAAACTGGGTACATTGCTCACCCCACCTTCCCGCCGCCGCCCCTGGACACTTGCCAACCAGGCCCTGGCCGTCGACCTGCTCTCGGATGGGCGCACGATCTTATCGGTCGGCCTGGGCGCAGTCGATACCGGGTTCGAGGCTTTCGGCGAAGAAACCGACCGCAAGACGCGCGCCGAATTGCTCGATGAAAGCATCGACATTCTCACCGGCCTGTGGTCTGGGGAACCGCTCGAATACGATGGCAAACATCACACAATTCAGAAAATGGACTTTCATCACCAACCGCCACCCTCGGTCCAGCAACCACGCATTCCGATCTGGGTGGTGGGTGCCTGGCGGCGCGAGAAATCCATGCAGCGCGTGCTCAAATGCGACGGTATCCTGGTGGCCGGGATGGATGAAAAAGGCGAATGGTACGAAATCCAACCGCAGCACGTAAAAGAGATTAAAGCCTATATTAACGAACATCGCCAACTCGACACGCCTTTCGACATTATCATCGAAAATACCACCCCCGGTGACGACCCTAAAGCTGCTGCCGAAAAGGTGCGCCCGTGGGCTGAAGCCGGGGCAAGCTGGTGGATCGAATCGATGTGGGAAACCGAGGACGAAAACGCCTGGCTGGAACGCGTGCGCAAGGGACCACCGCGGCTTTAACAACAAAGCCAGAGGGAGTTCGATCCCTCCGGTTACAAACTTGTTAGCTACCAAAGATGGATCACTTTCGTTTGTACACCCGCAGCCCTATCCGTAAATATT
>JAFGRA010000158.1 GCA_016935415.1 Anaerolineales bacterium | reverse complement strand
CTCCGCAAGCAGAAGATACCGAAGATCTGGCTACTGAGAAGGTCGAGTTCCAGAAATTCCTAGAGATGATCGGGCAGTCCGAAAGCCCGCCCGCGCCGTTGGAAGCTCCCTCCCCGGAAAATGAGACACCCCAAAGCACCGTCCCAGAAAGTGCGGCAGCGCAAGACCCGCCCCTTGAAAGCAAGCCAGCCGAAAGCGCACCCGGAGAGGCAGCCGCCCCCGCGCCGGAACCACAAGATGACGACTGGCTGGGAGACCTTGAAAACCTGGCAATTCAGGAACCCACCGATTCGGATTGGCTGGACGATGCCGATGGACATAAACCTGATCCGGCTGCGGATGTGGAAGAAATGCACATCAAGATGGACCGGGAAAGTTCACCGCTGCCTGACTGGATGCCCAAGGTACAGCCGCAAGAACACGTTGAGCCGCCACCGTTACCACCAACCCAGGCCACAGCCGCGGAAGAGGAAGAAGACTCCGCCCCGGATTGGCTGGATAAAGTCGTAGACACCCCCCAGGCCACGCTCAACAAACCGGCATCCCCACCTCCACAACAAAGGCCGGTTACGGAAGTACACCGCCCAGGCAACAACTCACCCCAACCGGTTGAACCGCCGGTAGAAGAATCCGCCGAGCCGGACTGGCTACAAGGTTTCAATGAATTATCATCAGAGCCACAGATCAAGGTCGACCCGCCTAAGCCGGATAATTCTTTCCCGCAGATTGCCGAAGAACCTTCCAAACCGGACTGGCTGAAAAGTGATTTCGATGAATCGTCGCCCTTGTTCCCCAGCGAAGGCGAAGGCAATACCCGCATGTTAGAAGAGTCCGGGTTGGACTGGCTTTCGGCCGCAAAGAATGAACCGAAGAGCGAGCCGCCCGCAGTCAGCGATGTAATCAGCAAACCCATCAGCAGGGATCGGCCAGCCGCGCTCGAACCGCTGACCCCGGCCTGGATGAACGATGCGCGTCCGTCCTCCAAGCCCGCCCGGCGGCCGACGATTTCCCCATCACAAATTTCCGGCAGCGCCACCCAGGAAAAACCAAACCGCCGTCGCCGCAAAAAAGCCGAACCCAAGATTTCGGCCGACCCGGCTCGCCCGAAACCGCGGCGCAAGCAGAATACGATGGGCATGTTCTTCCTTGGTCTATTGAGCGGTATCTTATTCGTATTGATAGCCACTGTCACCGCACTGATTATTACCGGTGAACCTGGCCCTATGCTCGACCGCATCCTCCTGGCAATAACTTCTCCCGATGCCTTTGCCGCCGCGGTCGAGATATCAGAAACTCCCACACCTACGGAAGGTACTCCGGTCGCTGGTGTCCAGGTGGCCACGCGCACGGTCACACCAACAGCCACATTCACACCAACCCCGACGCTTTCGCCGACTCCGCTGCCTTTAGAAATGGTTGGCCCACTGTTGGAAGAAGCCGGAGAAAGCGTATATACCGATCCTCAGGCGATGGTCGAACAACTTGGTCCGGTCACGGCATCGATCACCGATCCGGTCGACAAAGGCCAGGTCTATCTATTGCTCGGAATCGCACATGCCCAATTGGAACAGCAAGCACAGGCAGATGAATATTACGAACAGGTGATCGACACACTGGGCGTAATGCACACCAACCTGACCGATGTGGAAGCCATCGGCCGGGCAAACAAATACCTGGTGGCTGCGGCCATGGCGCTGGAAAGGGAGAACGATGTCATCTCCTATAACCAGGGCATGATCCAGACGCTTTCCACCCGGCTCGATGATTTCACCACCCTGCGCCAGTTCGATCTGGCATACACCTATATCGACCAGGCGACCACCCAATTGGAAGCAGTTGAGCAAGCGGTCGAATTCGATCTCAACCGCGAAATCCTGGACCGCCTGCCGCCGTTGCTGGAACAATGGACAAGTGCCGAAGACCTCAGCCTGGCGTATCACTACCTGATGAACGCCGCCCTCAACATCGACGCCCAGATCGCGGCCGATGATTACGCCAACCGCATGATCGAATCGGTCACTCCCTTGCTGGATGGATTGAACAGCGCCGACCAGATCGGCCCGGTTTATTTGCGCCTGTATGATGCTGCCCTCACCCTCGAGGATGAAGAAGGGGCCAAAGCTTATTTGCAGAATTCGATTACGCGCATGATCCCCTTCCAAGAAGCTTTGACCGATGAGGATGAATTAGCCGATCTATACATCTATCTGGGGGAGGCTGAAAGCATGCTGGGAACCTACGCCGTAGCCGGGGTCTATTACGAAAAGCTGATCCAGATCCGCTACACCCCGGAAACGATCTTCCTACTGGCCTCCACCTTGGAACAGACCGACAATAAAGCCTGCGCGTACAAGTGGTACCAGATCCTGGTTACCCTGAAAGGCCCGGAGGTACGTAAATACCGCTCGGCATCCCAAGAAGGCATCACCTCGATCAACGAATTCTACGAAGGCGCAGTCCCGGTCTGCCCGCAGTAAGTCAAAGTCTTCCATTAAGATAAAAACGGCCAGGATCAGCTGGCCGTTTTTTTGGATATACTGGTAATCCAACGCCTTCCTTTAGCTGGTGAAATTCGCTTTAAATTTCACCCTATGCCGTGCCAAACTGGCGGTCACCGGCGTCGCCCAGACCGGGCACAATGTAGCCAATATCGTTCAGCTTTTCGTCCACAGCGGCCAGGTGGATGGGCACTTCGGGGTGGTGTTCTTGCAGATGCACGATGCCTTCCGGCGCACCGATCAGGCCCACGAACTTGATCTTTTCCACACCCCACTCCTTGAGGATGCCTACAGTGGCGACAGCTGAACCACCGGTCGCCAGCATCGGGTCGAGCACCAACACCACATTCACCGTTGGAGCAACCGGGAGTTTGTTGTAATACTCGACCGGTTTCAGCGTTTCTTCATCCCGGTACAGGCCAATGTGCCAAACCTGGGCACTGGGCAGCAGCCACCAGATGCCTTCCACCATGCCCAGCCCGGCCCGCAAAATAGGTACCAGGCCAATCCGGAATTTCAGTTCTTGACCTTCAGCCGCCCCCATCGGGGTTTCAACGGTGCGGGAGACGGTGCGCAGGTCAGCAGTGGCTTCGTAGGCCAGCAGCGCAGACAACTCGCGGACGAGTTCACGGAACTTACGGGCGTCGGTTTCTTTATCTCTCAAATGCGCAAGTTTGTGGGCAACCAGGGGGTGTTGGGAAGGGAATACGTTTGACATGCTCTAACTCCTCAAGTGGATTACTGAATTATAGCGCATTCAGGGCAAACGGACGGTTAAGATTTCCGATGGAATTACTGGAGATACTCAGGCACTGAGGCACTTCGTCAATCAGGAATGAGGAATTATGTGTCATCGTCTCCCCTGATTACTAAGTGCCTGAACACTGGGTACTCTTCACTATTTCATATCAACCTATTCCCCATTACATGCTACATACTGAATACTGCCTACCGTTTACTGTTCTCGTTGTATAATCAGACCTATGAGTGAAAAACCCGACCGCCTGGTGAACCCCGACTCACGCCCTGAAGACCGCACCGACCTGGCGCTGCGCCCCCAAAACCTGTCCGAAATGATCGGGCAGAAACGCATCAAGGAGAATCTTTCGATCTTGATCGAGGCCGCCCGCCAGCGCGGCGATCCGCTCGACCACGTGCTGTTCTACGGGCCGCCCGGCCTGGGCAAGACCACCCTGGCCCACATTCTGGCGAACGAAATGGGCGTCAACATCAAGATCACGGCCGGGCCGGTGATCGAGCGCCAGGGCGACCTGGCCGCGCTACTCACCAACCTGCGTGAGGGTGACGTGATGTTCATTGACGAAGTCCATCGCCTGGGCCGCGCCGTGGAAGAAGTGCTCTACCCGGCCATGGAAGATTTCGCGCTCGACATTATGATCGGTAAAGGGCCGACGGCGCGCTCCATCCGCCTCAAGCTGCCGCGCTTCACTGTGATCGGCGCAACCACCCGTCTGGCACTGGTCACTGCCCCCCTACGCGCGCGCTTTGGGGCTACCTACCGGCTGCGCTTTTACGAAGAAGACGAAATGAAGCGCATCATCACCCAGGCTGTAGATAAACTTGCCGTGGATGCCGACGAAGAGGGTGTGGAAGAGATCGCGCTGCGCGCCCGCGGCACACCGCGCGTCGCCCTGCGCCTGCTGCGCCGCGTGCGCGATTACGCTCAGGTGCGTGCCGACGGCACGATCACACGTGAGGTCGCCAACGCGGCGCTCCACTTATTGGACATCGACCCGCTCGGCCTGGACGATATGGACCGGCGGGTGCTACGCACCATTATCGAGAAGTACAACTGCGGCCCGGTTGGTCTGAACACAATTGCGGCTTCGATCAGCGAAGAGCAGGATACGATCATGGACGTAGTCGAGCCGTACCTCTTGCAGTTGGGATTTATCGAACGGACTTCGCAGGGGCGTGTAGCAACCCCCGCCGCTTGCGAACATCTCGGCCTGCCTTATACCAAGGGCGACCAGCCGCGTTTATTGTAGGTAAATGATGGAAACACTTGCGCGCGTCCTGATGATCTTAGGAGTAGTGATCTTTGTGGTCGGTGGAGTGCTCTATTTAAGCGCCCGCCTGAACCTGCCGCTTGGCCGCCTGCCGGGTGACATCCACATCGAGCGCGAAAACCTTACCTGCATTTTCCCCATCGTGACCATGATCCTGGTTTCCGTGATCCTGACCGTGGTGCTCAACCTGGTCATCCGCTTACTGAACAAATAATCCTTTTTATGCAAATTGCCCTGCAATTTGCGCCTTCCCATATTTTGAAAACTGCCGACTTCGATTACCACCTCCCCCAAAAACGCATCGCCCAGACCCCGGTAGCACCGCGCGATTCCTCACGCCTACTGGTGCTCAATCGCCAGAGCGGGAGCATCACCCACCGCATCTTCCGCGAGATCGGCGATTACCTGCGCCCCGGCGACGTATTGGTTGCCAACCAGACGCGCGTTATCCCGGCCCGGTTGTACGCCCGTAAGGTACCCACCGGCGGCAAGGTCGAAGTGCTGCTGCTCAACCGCCGCGACGAACACACCTGGGAAACACTGGTGGGTGGCAAACGCATGACGACCGGCAAACGCGTCGCACTGGAAAACGGCCTGGAAGGTGAGATCGTGGAGGAACTGGACGGGGCGCGCCGCATCGTGCGTTTCGAGCAGCCACTGGACGAAGCCATCGAGGAATTCGGTCTGATGCCGCTGCCGCCCTACATCCACGAAAAGCTGGACGAGCCGGAGCGCTACCAGACCGTGTACGCCCAGGAAAGCGGCTCGGCCGCTACCCCCACCGCCGGACTGCATTTCACGCCCACACTGATCGAGAACCTGCAAAACCAGGGCATACTTTTCACCACAGTGACCCTGCACGTCGGCCTGGACACCTTCGCGCCGGTCAACGAAGATGATCCCAAACAGCATCACATCCACACCGAATGGTGCCGCCTGACGCCTGAAACCGCCGAAGCCATCAACCGCGCTAAAGCGGCGGGCGGGCGCGTGATCGCAGTGGGAACCACCAGCGTACGCACGCTGGAAACCGCCGCCCGTAATGCCACCCCGGGCGACATGGTCGCACCTTTTGAAGGCCCCACTGACCTGTTCATCCTGCCGGGTTACACTTTCAAGGCCGTCGACACGATGGTTACCAATTTCCACCTGCCGCGCTCCACCTTGCTGATGCTGGTCAGTGCCTTTGCGGGCCGCGAAACCATCCTGTCCGCGTACGCTGCCGCCATGCAGAATGAATACCGCTTCTATTCCTTTGGAGATGCCATGCTGATTTTGTAAGCTATTTCTCGTCTCCCCCATTCTCAATTCATTTTAGTTAGGTAAATGCCCAAAAGATTTTGTAAAAGGGAATTGCTTACAAGAGCATTTAACCACTTACCGTCTCCGGCCATTGGTTGAGCGTCAGCCAGTAGGTGCGCAGCAGTTTCGCCAGATCGACTAGATCGCTGTAGGAAACCGGCTTGACCAGATACGAATTCGCCCCCAACTCGTATGCTTTGTTGATATCGGAGGGTTGCTTGGAAGAGGTAAACACGATCACGGGCAATCGCCGAGTGGGCGCGGTTTCCCGGATCCAGGCCAACACTTCGAACCCGGAGCGCAGCGGGAGTTTCAAATCCAAGAGGATGAACAACGGGTAGGGATATACTCCCCGGTCGGCATACTCGCCCTCCCCTGAAAGATAAGCAATCGCCTGTTCCCCATTATTAACGACCGTAATTTCCATGTTGATCTCGGCCTTGTCCAGGGCGCGTTTGAGCAACAAGACATCGTTGGGGTCGTCTTCAACGAGCAGGATGGTGGGTATTTGGCTCACGTCTCACTCTCCGCTTCAGGTAACTCGATCCAAAAAGTACTGCCTTGACCTAAGGCAGATTTTACCCCAACTTTACCGTTTAAGCGCTGCATTCCACGCTGTACGATCGCCAACCCAATGCCGGTGCCGGGGTACTCGGTAGAACCGTGCAGGCGTTCAAAGATGCGGAAGATGCGCGTGTGATGATCGGGGTCGATGCCGATGCCGTTATCCTGGATATTCAAACGAACCGTGCCATTATTGCGCTCGGCCCAGATATGCACTTTTGGCTGTTCGCCTTCCGGGACGAATTTAATGGCGTTGTTGATCAGATTCGCTACCACTTGATAAAGGGTAATATAGTGGCCCTGCACGGCGGGCACCGGTTCTTTGATCGTGATCTCAGCATCGCGCTCAAGAATCGTATTCACCTGGAGGTCACAGGCTTCCTTCAAGATGTTTGCCAACAGCAGGCTATGGATATGGATATCGGCACGGCTCAACCGGCTGTACGAAAGCAAGTCCTGGATCAGGGTATCCATCCGCCGGGAGGCTTCCACGATCCTTTGGGCATAGTTTTGTCCCAGCGAATCGAGCGATTCGCTGTAGTCTTCCAGCAAAGCCTGGGCAAAGCCTTCCATGGCGCGTAACGGGGCACGCAGGTCGTGGGAGACAGAATAGGCAAAAGTCTCAAGTTCAGCGTTGCTGCTCTGGAGTTCGGCCGTCCTGGCACTGACCCGGTTTTCCAGATCGGCGGCGTGACTGCGCACCTGCGCATACAGGCGGGCATTCTCGATCGCAATCGCGGCCTGATCACCAAGCAGGCGCAGCGTGCGGATTTCCGAATCCTCAAAAGTCTTCGGATCGACAAAATATACCGTCATCACACCAACCACATTCTCGCCGATCTTCAACGGCAACCCGATCAGCGCGCCAAAAGGAAATTTATCCGAACCCTGAAACAATTCGTCGCGGCTGACATCGGATACAACAATCGTGCGCGCCTGGTTGGCAACCGAATGGGTTAGGCCATGTAGGCGAGGTTCTGGGAGATCGAGCAGCAGGTTGTGATTCTTGTCGATGGCAGTGTGTGTATTCAATTCCCCATCCCGGTGCAGGAAGATGCGCGCGATTTCTGCGCCCGCGATAATATCCAGGGCAGCAAGCAGGATCGACTGTAAAACATCATCCAGTGCCAGGCTGTTGGTGATGCCCAAACTGGCTTGCTGCACGGCCTCCAATTCCGCAGCTCTTTGTTCGGCTGCAGCGAGCAGGCGCGCCTGCTCCAACGCCACCGCAGTCTGGTTAGCCACTTCCTGGGCAATGTTGATATGCTCGGTCTCGAAAACATCCGGGCGCGTGGAGCGCATGTTGATGGAACCGATCAACTCCCCATGCACGATCATGGGGACAATCGCATAAGCACGCAGCCCGGCTGCCAATACTTCATCTTTGACCAGGGCATTCTTCTCGTATTTGAGCACATCGCCGATCACATGCAGCTTGGCAAGTTCCAATCCGTGGGGATTGATGATCGCCAACGGTACCCGGCGGCCATCTCCATTGACTACCGCTCCGTCAGCCGCTTCAGCCATGACCAGCGCTTCCGGTGAATGCGGGTCGTACAACGTTACCGTCGTGCGTTCGGAAGGCACGATGCCATGCAGCCGCCCTACCGCCGTCACCGCAATCTCTTTTGGAGATTGAGCCGCCAGGATGGCCTGTTCGATCTCGCGAAGGGCGCGTTCCCGCTCGGCGGTCTGGTGTAGTTTCTGCTCGGAGGCGATCTTCTCGCTGATATCGACCACACTGGCATGCAAAAGCTGACGGCCATTAACCGGGAAGCGCGTCAGGCGGACTTCACAATGAAGTTCTTCCCCCTTTCTGTTCACATGCAACCATTCGAACACCGGGGAATCCCCATTCAAGGCCAGGGGCACATATTCCTGGGCGGCATCTTCGACTTTCTGTCCGTTCAATTGAATCGGGGAACTAATATCGAGTATGCTTTTAGTCAACAATTCTTCACGCCGGTAACCAAACAAGATTTCTGTATTCTTGTTGACTTCAGTCAATACCAGCGTTTCGAAATCGAAAACGACAATCGCGACAGGGGCACTTTCAACCATCGTCCGGAAACGCGCTTCGCTCTCTTCAAGCGCCGCCTGCCGGTCTTTGGCAACCTGCACGCTGTGGTATCCTGCCAAAACAATTATGATGGAAACGATCAGGAAAAAAACGAACGGAATTTGCAACCACATTTCCGGCATCAGCATCATGTAAACGAACAGCCCCAAACTGCCAATCGAAATGAAGATCAGTGTGATGGCGGGCGTGAGCAACATGCTGCTCAACAACACAGACAAGATCAGATAATTCAATAAGGCCAAGCTGTTGTTACCTACCTTAGGATAAGCGATTACGAAGGTCGCTAGCAGCGTGATACTCACCGTGATGATGGCGGCGGGCAAGTAGTGCCCGGCTCTATTCAGTTGATAAGCAACCACAAACGCAGCCACGGCAATCAATCCGATAATGAAACCGCGATCCTGAAAGAAGGTGGTGGGGGTCATCAAAGTTGTGTAGACCGTAGAAACCAGCAACCCGCCGACGATCAAGATGAGCAAGATGGCAGAAAGCAAGCGCGCCTTCCGGCGCACTTCAATGGGCATATCGCTGCTGGAAGGTTCCAGGAATATGTTGGTAATCTTTTCCACAACTCGGCGTGGAGGTTTATTCGCGGCGGAACCCAAGTTGGATTACGCTCCTATCCCAAGCGATTGCTGAAGAGCGCATATGTCCGGCGAATCTGGCACATAGGAACGTGGATGGGTTTCATGGAAGTGTTGGACATGTGGACAATGTCGACATCATATAATGAGGCGAATATTGTTTTGGTCACCCCCAGGAAAGTTCCTAAATCGGTCTGGGTGGACATGCGCATGTGACCGTGGAAAAAGAATGGTCCGACAAACACAGTGACCGGCTCCATCTTGCGGTTAATTTCATCGGGATCATAGTCTGGCTCTTCTTCGTATGGAGGCATCAGGTGAAAACCGATCACGTTCTCCGTAGGGATGTGCAGCTCTTCGGAAGGGATTGGTTTGGTGAGTTCCCCGCCCTGTAAGCCCAAAGTATGGGCTTTGTAGATCGCTAGATAATCCGGCACTATCGTTGAACGCAAGATAACATTGGCGCGAATGGCTTTCTTGGAAATCAATTGTCCCCAGGAAAGCGTGCGGGGAGTATAGATCATTACCGGAGATGCGACCTCGTCCGGTGCCAAGTTGTCGATGGGTAAAGTGTGCACTTGCTCGGCCATGTTGATACTCCTCGAATTGTCGTCATGATGACAGATAGAAAGAAAATACAGCGGCATCTACCTGAGCGTTTCCTGTTATTAATGATTCTAGTATATAGTTCCCTGAATGTCATGTCAATTAAACAGCCAAAAACTAAGAAAAACGAAAGTTTTTTTACTGACTACGGCACTCAGGCACCGAGTCAACAAGCGGCAAGATGCAGGCAAACATGGAACCAAAATTACGATTCACATCTCGCGATTCTCGAATCTCTTATCAGGAATCACGGTTCACGCCTCTATCTTCCCAGATCAATTACATGCTGGGCAACTCCTGCTGTAGTGCGGGCGAAAAACTGAACACAGCAATAAGGTAGAAACAGAAAGCTGTGGAGATTGAACATGAGCCAGAAAAAGCGGCGTACATTCAGCGCCGAATTCAAGCTAGACACGGTAATGGAAGGTAT
>JAFGRA010000157.1 GCA_016935415.1 Anaerolineales bacterium | reverse complement strand
GTCGGTGTAGTCGGCCACGTCGTAGCCAAAGTCGTGCATGGGAGAAGGGTAGATCGGCGAAAGCCAGAGCGCGTCGACGTGCAGGCTTTGCAGGTAATCCAGACGGCTGATGATGCCGGGAATATCGCCGATACCGTCGGCGTTGCTGTCCTGATACGAACGCGGGTAGATCTGGTAGATGATGCCTTTTTGCCACCAGAGATAGTCTTGGGACATGGTTCCTTCCTTGTGTGAATATATGGGAGTCGGGTTTTGTGAAAAGGGTTCCATTATGCAGGCATCATTATAATGCAGATGGGAAGGGGGACAATATTGTATTCACTGAGCTTTAGGTATTCCCTCCTAATCCTGGCTTTTAAGAACAGAATCGTTTTGAGTACATTCCTGACCTGGTCGTCAATACTCAGCTTTATCCATACCCAGTTGAACCTATATTTCGTTTATTACTGATAATAAAATTGCGATGAAGAATAGATCAAGATGCCGAAAATGGATAAAAATTCGCCCAAAGTTTTTATCGTCTTTTTCAACACGATGATAAAGGTTGCGAATATGTTTTTGATTGAGAAAACGGAGCACCCGTTTCTTTAACTGTCCGCTTCCCTTTCCCGGAATAATTTCTACAACCTTGATTCGTTTTTCAACTGCTTCTTGGATAACTCGATTCAGTTCTTTCTCGATTGTTTCTCCACGATTATAAATATCATGAAGATCAAGCTTCAATTTTGCCATAACCTTTTCCTCCGCTTACCTTCACTAAATTTCGCATTCAGGCGCACAATGGGTTGATTATTACTTAGAACCTACACTTGGTTAATCATAATCGCAAAAATGCTTCTGGTAAATTGGAGATGTTTTATGCCCGCAGAGCTTTCCGAGATTTTCTGGTCGAATTTTGGAAACTTTAAAGCAACGTTAACTTAATCTTATCTCCCTACAAAGAGTTTACAAAGAGTTGCTGGATATCATGTGCCTATAATTGATCTAGACATTTGCCTATAAGGCCATAGACAGTCGAGGAGAGATGGAACAACCACGCTTAAGCTTAATAGATGTTATTGATGCCTGCCTGATCATTGATTTGCGTGTCTTCCGCTTGAAACCCCAGGAGACATCGATCGGCAGGAAAATGGAAAATGATTGTGTAATCAATCATTCTACTGTTTCGCGCAACCATGCCAGGATCGTGCGCGAGGATGGTAACTTCGTGCTCTACGACCTCAACTCCACTGTCGGCACGTTTGTGAATAATATCAGGGTGGATCGAAAAATCCTTCGCACGGGCGACATCATTTTGTTGGGGTCATACCCGATGATGTTTATGTATGAAGACCCGGAAACGATCCAGAAGCATGAAAAAGGCACCGGGTTATTATCACCAATGCCGCTTTAGGTAACTGAACGTTTGTATAAACGGTCAGTTCTGCGTTGTCCCCCCAAAAGACACATCCGGCCGGATGTGTCTTTTGATTCCCCCCTTATAGTTACAGCCCCAAGGTAATGTTTTTAAGCGTTCAAACTGTATAATTTATTTAAAGTGATTTTCTCAAGCTGACATTCAACACCAGATAGGGATAGAGAGAAAATCTGATGTGGGTTCCGCATATACCTGTGAATGAAATCCTGCGGTTTTTCTTGAAGTACCGGGAGAACCGCTTGTTCATGCGCATCAGCCGCATCTTTACGTTGTCGTTGGTTGTCATTTCCGCGGTCAGCTACGCCGGTGAATGGGTGGTCGCCTTTGTCTTGGATTCACCAGCTTGTACGTTAGGGAAAACCCCCTGTTATCAGGGACCGGCGTTAACTTTTTTAGAATTCATCTATCAATTTGACGTTCCCCGAATATTTTTCTTGATGCCTGTAGTTGACCTGTTTGCTGCCCTTATTCTCTTGGTGAGACCACGGCGTACATATTTTATTTTGGCTTTGCTTGCCTGGGCATCGATGCTGGTGCAATTGTTTTCAAAATTTGGGTTCGGACTGAATTTTAATTTGGGCAATGGCTATGGTTTGCATCTGTTTGCGATTGGGATGCTTTTCCTTTTGAGTCTTCCATTGGCATTGGATGAGCAGATGCGCCTCAATCCAGGCTGGGATTCCACCACGTTTACGCGCTGGCTGTCTCCAGGATAAAAGGTTCCCAAGTTCCGTTTCTTACCAGGACGGTGTATTTACGCGTTATTTTCTACCAATTGCAAGAATAATTTCACAATCTCCGGATCAAAGTGGCTGTCTGCATTTTCTCGAATAAAAGCAATCGCATCTTCTCTTTTCCAGGCCGGGCGATAAGTTCGGGTTGAAGTGAGGGCATCAAAATTATCTACAACTGAAAAGACCCGTACCCCGAGGGGGATTTCCGCACCTTTCAAGCCGCCGGGATAACCGCTCCCGTCCCACTTCTCATGATGGCTGTAAGGGATGTCCAATGACTTTTTCAGGAAAGGGATTTTGGAGAGCATTTCAAAGGCGAATACCGGATGCTTTTTCATGATCTCCCATTCTTGATCTGTGAGTGGCCCTGGTTTTAGCAGGATTTGATCCGGAATCCCCATTTTGCCGATGTCATGCAAGATCGCTCCCCGGCGGATATAAACAAACTCGCTCTCAGGGATGCCGACTGCCGTGGCTAACTTGAGGGTCAGATCTACAACCCGTTTGGAGTGCTTATCGGTATTGGGGTCGCGTAGGTTTAGGGCTCGCGACCACCCTTCTAAAGTTTCGTCGTAGGCAGTCAATAACTCTTGGTTAAGCAGTTCGACCTGCTTTTGGGCTTCTCGGCGCTCGGTGATATCACGCGTCACAGAAAGGATACACAGTTCATCGTTGATCTCGATGATCCTGGCCGACATCAGACCGAAGCGATAGTGGCCATTCTTCATTTGAAAGGTGGCTTCCAGATTGGTGACCTGGCCATGTGCCTGTAATCCTTGCACCAATTGTTCTCGGTCTTTAGGTCTTGCCCAGATATCAAGCTCTAAAGATGTTTTGCCGATCACATCCTCGCGTGTGTATCCGGTGATGTCCGTAAACCCCTGGTTGATATCGAGATATAAGCCATCGGATAGTCGATTGATATTTATGGAGTCGGGGGAAGTATGGAACGCAGTGGAGAATTTGCTCTCTGAAATTCTTAAGGCTGACTGAATGCGTTCTTGTTCGGTAATATCCCGGATGGCGGTTGCCCGCAATTGCCGGTCCCCAATCCGGGTCGTGCGTGCCATGACTTCAGCATGGATAATTGTCCCATCTTTATGGAGACCGGAAATTCTGTAAGGCTCTGTTCGGTTTGTATGAACCGCCTCTTCAACCAGTTCATGTGATTCTGGTGCGATAATGGACATGATCGATTTTCCGATTAATTCTTCCCGAGTATAGCCCACCATATCTGCGAACTGTTCATTCAAATCAACGAATACACCGTTTTCCGATAGAACAACTCCCTCGAAAGTTGATTCTGCAAAAACACGAAAGCGCTGTTCGCTTTCGTATAAAGCGTCCTCGGTATTCTCCAGTTCCACAACGCGCCGTTGCAATTTTTGCGGTTCCCGAAGTATCTCTGCCTTGGTCCTGTCTTGCTTGCGCATCCAAGCCTCCCGGGTATGATGACTCATTGAATGAAGATGAATTTAGTATAGCGCAAGTACGGTACTGAAACAACCGGTTCTTTCTCGTCTTGCTACGCGATGAATTGCTGAGCTTCAGCCGATATGCAGTCGAGGTGATTGACTCGCATTGTTCCAGGTTATAGAATAAAAGTAAGGGATCGTTGGCTATGGGGCGAGAGGAGGTTGTGATGTTGAAGCAGGTGCATGAACATATTATTGGTGAATTGAACCAGGGAGCCAAAACCGATACGATTTTCGTGATTACGGCGATTGTTTTTAACTTGATCGTATTGGCAATCAACTCGATGATCGCGGCGGAGACGAGCAGTGCTGACGAATACCGACTGAGCAGCGACATCGTCCTGGTTGTTTTTATCGTGTTGGTGTTTTTGGTGAACGGGATTTCGATCACCGCCCTGACCGTGGGCAAGAACACCCGCAAAAAGCTGCTTTCGGGCCTGGTGGCAATGTACGCCGATAATGAAGTCAGCCAGTATTATGACACTACGCTCCTGGAGAATTACGATAAACGCTATAGCTTGTTTACGTTCGTGATCGTCAGCCTGGCTGCTACAGCAGTGCTCGTACCTTTGATTGTGCGGTTTTTATAGTATGGATGAAACGGCGCTTTGTAGAATCCTCAATCAATCAAAGCTGTTGTAGAATTGGGGTAGTTTGAGCCTTGCAATAGGCAATTATGACAACAGAAGGAAATTACATGAACCGTTTCAAAAAAGCACTCCTAATCGGTGTGGTGCTATTTTCCTGTGTAGGCTGCGACCAGGTCACAAAATCCATCGCCGCACAGCAACTGCCGGTGGCCGAACCGATCCGCCTGCTGGGAGATACCGTCCGGCTGCAGTACACTTCGAATACGGGTGGTTTCCTGGGGCTGGGCGCAAGCTTGCCGCAGCCGGTGCGCTTTGGCGTGTTCAGTGTAATGACAGCCGTTATTTTAGCCGGCGCGTTGTGGTATGCCTGGGCATCTACAGAGATCGAGCATCCGGCCATTGTGCTGGGTGTGGCATTGATCCTGGCGGGTGGCATTGGAAACCTGATCGACCGGCTGGTGAATGATGGGCACGTAGTCGATTTCATGAATATTGGAATTGGGGACTTGCGGACGGGTGTTTTCAATGTCGCCGACGTTGCCATTATGGCCGGCCCGGCCTTGCTGCTTGTGGGGATGGCGATGCTGCGCAAAGCCGAGTTGGCGGAGGAGAAAGGCGAAGATCAGGCTGCTATATAGTGCGTAAAACCTTTAAAAAGTAACAGGTGCGCTTCATGTTGAAGTGCACCTGTTTTTATACTGGGGAAACGATACTTTCAATGTTAGGGCGTAGACACGACCACGTTGTCGAAGCGCACCCGCAAACCGGGGTTGCTCCAGGTACCGGCGATCAGGCCGATGTCACCGCTGCGGAAGGTGTTGTCCTGCACTTCGACCAGGGGAGCACCATCTACGGCCAGCGTCAGGGTATTGCCCACGCAGGCCCCGGTGAGCGTCATCGTACCGCTGGTTGGAATCTCGCGCGAGATCGTCCAATCTACCAGTTTAGTGAACTCATTGTCTACGTATTTCCAGATCGAGTAATAACCGTCCTCGGTCACTTCCAGGCCGTAGAAATTACCTGCGTCCTGGTAGCGGCAGATGATACCGAAATCGCCTTCGGTGCTGCTGTTCACTACTTGAGCATCGACCGAGATCACGGCGTCACCGAATGTTTGGTAGGCATTGCCCCAGATCAGGTAGTCGTCAACCACGACCTCGATTTCATAGCCTTCGTTGACGTAGGTGATCGAACCGTTGTCGCTGTTGCCGACATCCCAGACGTCTGAGACGGAAAAATCTTCTTCGTAAAGCACATCACCCTCGGTGGGGATGTCTTCACTCGCGATCCCGGACGAACTGCCAATCCATTCTTCGCCGCGCCGGGCGGCTTCAATCATCGGCAGGGCCAACTTGACCGGGCGCAGGGCGTTGATGAAACCACCGGTGGGCACGCAGCTATCGTTCTCGTCCACAATGCCGTCCCGGTTGGTATCCACCAGCACGCGGCAGTCAACGTATTGGTCGTCGCCGCCGTAACCCAATTGGGTAGGGATGCCGATCAGGTAGCCGTCTTCGGTGGCGGCCAGGCCGCCGCTGTTGCCACCGGCAATCGTCGCCGAGGTTTTGATGAAGGCGCGTTCACCGCGGCCTTCCTGGGAGGTAAAGCCGCCGACATCGCCGCGCGTCAGCGTGATCGTGTCGCCGCCGATCCCTGGATAACCCAGAATGGTGATCGCGTCGCCCAGGACGAGCGAATCGGAATTGCCGAGCGGTACGAAAGGCAGATCGACCTGGGTGTAATCGACCGGGCTGCCGTCTAGATTCTTGTAAATACGGATCACGGCGATGTCCAGGGCTTCGTCGGCCTGGCGCACGCGGGCGTAATAAGCCGGTTCTGGCGGGAGGTCTGGGTCTACGGTCAGGGCGACGATCAGTTCGTCGACCGGGAAATAACGGTCGGGTAAGACCACGTGAGCGTTGGTGAGGATATAACCGTCGGGAGTGATGATCGAACCAGAGCCGGTCCAGCCGACTTGCAGTTCGCCGCTGTTATCCTCAAACATGGCCCAAATTTGTACCACGGCATTGAAGGGGATCGGATCGACTTCCCCTGCAACGGTGGGCAGGACCACCACCGGAGTTTCTATTTGTACAGGCGGGGGCGGTGTTTCTGTCTCGATCCCTAATACTGCGCCGAGGCCCGCCAGCGATAAAATCCCGGCTGCGGGCAAAACGACGACACAGATGAGCGTAAGCACCAAAATGCTGCCCGTGACGATCGCACAGGTTGCCCAGGGGTTACGCTTTTTCTTAGGTTTGGCAGGTAATGGGGCTGGTGAGGGAGTTTGTGATGGGGGCGGAGCTGCGGGTGGCATGGAGGTGGCGGCAGATTCTGCTGTATCTGGTATTGCTGTAGCTGGTTCGGGGACCGCGCCTACTTGCGCAACCGGGAAGTTGTCTGCCGGGGCGACTGGCTTGGGATATTGCCCGGTTTCCACCAGCGAAGCAACCGCGGTTGCCAGTTCTCCGGCGGAAGCGTAACGCTCGGCCGGGTCTTTGGCGAGCGCTTTTTCAACGATGCGGGCGACTTCGCCGCCGACATCAGCTTTAACTTCCAGGATGGAGGGCACCGGTTCGGTAATGTGCATGACCGCCGCGCCCATCGGGGTGTCGGATTTGTAGGGCTGTTGGCCGGTCAGCATTTCGAACAGGATCACGCCGAGCGTGTACACATCGCTGGTCGGGCCGATGCCTTTTTCGCCTTTGGCCTGTTCGGGACTCATGTAAGCCGGGGTACCAATGATCGAACTACCGGTCAGGGCAGCACTGGCCTCGGATACCTTGGCGATGCCAAAATCGCTCAGGTAGGCTTCACCGTGTTCGTCGAATAGAATATTGGCCGGTTTTAGATCGCGGTGGATGACGCCATGGGCGTGGGCGTCGTCCAACCCGGCTGCGACGCGCGTCAAGACCTGCGCCGTTTCAGCCAAAGTCATAGGGCCTTCGTTCAGGCGGTCGGTCAGGGTACCGCCGCGCATATAGCGCATTACCAGGAACGGCAGGCCGTCTTCTTCGCCAAAATCGTAGACCGGAACGATGGCGTTGTGTTCCAACTGTGCGATCGTGCGCGCTTCGCGATCAAAGCGTTCGCGGAAGGCCGGATCGTAGGTGAACTGGCGCGGTAAGACCTTGATGGCTACCTGGCGGTTGAAACGCGGGTCGGTTGCCAGATATACGGTCGCCATGCCACCGCGGTCCAGTTCTCTGTCAATGTTATATCGCCCAATTTTGTCAGAATTCATATGCCTAGTATATTCTAAGTCGGTGGTAAGGACAAGGACTCTAAAGAAAATGTTAGGTTAACGAAATTGCTCCGGGAAAGAAGTGCCCGGAGCAATTTGAGGCGTTATTCGCTGAAACCCGGCCAGGGCAGGGTGCCTTCACCGCCGTCGGCAGGCAATGGGGAATAATAGACCCACAGCACTTGCAGGTTGGTGGGGATGCTTTCTCCTGTTTTCACGCTCTGGCATAAACCGGCTTCACTGTCTTCGATCACTTCGACGGCAATACCGTGCTCCGGCCAATACATCGCCAACTGGCAATTGTCTTCATCACCGTAATAGGCATTCACGTACATATAGGCTGGTTCGGCATACTTTTCAACCACATCAGCCAAACTTAAAGGGTAGACGATTTGGTGGGCGACACCGGAAATTTCTCCGGCAGCCGAGACCCCGATGAAACCGCAGTTCTCCGCGGTTTCGTAGACGCAGTCGTAGGTGATGATTGTGGAAAGCGGATCGTAGATGTCGGCCGAAGCCTGGATAGTTGTGCGATCGATGAATGGCAAGAAGGATAACATCAGGGCAACATCCCCTTCAAGTATCCCGCCAACCTCGAGGTTGTACCAGCAAGGTGCTTCGCATGGTTCGCCGGTGATGAAACTCTTGTCAACCAGTTCGGGATTGGCTTCGATGTCTATCGGGGTTGCGGTGGGGCCTGTGGTGGGGGTAGCCGCGACTTCCGTAGGGGGTGCTTCTGTGGCGACCGGTGCCGCTTCCGTTTCTGTGGAGGGGACAGGCGTCGCTTCTCCTGCCTGAGGCGAACAGGCAGCCAAGAGCATGAGCGCAATGATAGCGGTTAATAAGTAAAAGCTTTTTCGCATTGAAAGTGCCTCCGAGGTTAGGGCGTTGAGATTTTATGACTTACTGTTTTTGGCGTATCGGAGGTTCATTATAATACCGGATGCAGACGGCAAATTAGAATTTGCTAAGGATAAGATGCAGGGGCATGGGAGCGGAGGAGCCGGGTGCAGGAGTGAAGCGTGGAATGACATGACGAATTTCGATCATAAGTTCCCCGCTGGCATAGTTTCAGCCGCGGCTGAAAGCTGATCGCTAATAGCTGACAACTGTCAGCTTCCTACTGCTCTTCTTCGCGCGGCCGTCCGTACAGGTACCAATATGTCTCCTGGTCGAAGCCCGGGGTGAGGTCATCTTCCCACAGGAAGTTGCCGGGTTCGAACATAGCCCGCAAACGGAGGTCCAATTGCGGCAGCAGTTCGAGTTCGGCAGGCGGCTCCGTACCTAATTGCGTTTTCAATAATTCGAGCAGGACGCGCACGCGCACTTCGCTGCTGTAAAAGACGGCGTTCTTTTCGGGGTCATCCTTGACTTCATCAACGTAAATGCGCCATTGGCGGAAGCGCGAAACGAATTCTTGGGCGGCCTTCTTCTCCCAGGCGGTGCGCCATTGCTGGTGCAGGCTTTCGATTTCCTGGAATACTTTGTTGGCTTCTACACTTACGCTGGCTTCCAGTGGGGTGCATTTTTGTTTGGCTTCGACGCGTTGCCTGAAAAGCGCCAGGTTGCCCAGGGTGAGCTGCGGGTAGGGTGTTTCGTCAGGGTGGTTGACGACGCCCCCCGTATTCCAAAAAAGGTTGTCGGATAACAGGTAAACCTTGAGTTCATCGAGCACAGCGTGTAAAAACCGCATTTCGTAGGCAATTGCTGACATACTACATCCTTTGAGCTAAGCGATTGTATGTGCGACCGTGTCCAACAGCACCTCGCGGGCAGTTGGCTTCACCAAGTAGCGGCTGGCTCCCAGCGTACTGCATTGCATCTTGGCATCGATGTAGGGAATGATCGAATGTACGATTATCTTGGGCCGCGAATCTTCGGCTTGTAAGGCTTCCAGAACGTCGAACCCAGAAATGTCGGGCATCATCAAATCCAGGATCATTAAGTCGTAGTTGACTTGCTTTACCTTTTCAATGGCGATTTCTCCCGAATGGGTGGTGCTCACATCGTATCCGGCGAACTGCATGGTGTATTGTAATAGCTGCAACATATCGGGATCGTCATCTACGATCAAGATGTGGGATTTATTGGCGTCCATTGCTTCTCCTTTGTGAGCTAAATGATTTTACCCCATAATTTACCGAGAAGGGCAAATTCACCACCATCTATGAGGGTAAATGGCCGCTAGATCGCTGTGGCGACGATATTGAGCCACTTCCCTACACTGCCCGGACTTTCCCAATCCTCAACGACCTGGAAACCGGCGGCATGGACAAGTGCTTTGATCTCATCTAACTGGTAATAAATAAAGAATCGCCGCCCCAGTTTGGAATCTTGCCAGCTTTCTCCCGAACCCTGCTTGACGCCCAGGAATAACACTCCGCTTGGCTTGAGCACCCGGCGAACTTCTTGAAGTGCTTGTGGCGCAGTATGGCGCGGCAAATGCAGCAAGGCTGCGCTGAGCCAGACACCGCCCAACTGACCGTTTGGCAATGGTAGGTGGTGCATGTCTCCTTGCGCGAAATTCCAGGGGGTGCGCTTTTTGGCTTCCTGCAGCATCCCGAATGAAAGGTCGAGGCCGAAGGCATCCAGGCTGCGCGCTTGCAGGTGATCTGTGTCGCGCCCCGGCCCGCAGCCCAGGTCGAGCACGCGCGCCCCTGCTTCGAGGCGGCTGCTAAAGGCATCCAGGAGCCGGTCCAGGCGCATCTCCCAGATGTTATCGGCGTACAGCGCGGCGGACTGATCGTAGGTATGGATTGTAGTTTCGAGCGGGTCTGTTTCAGCCATCCCGGTAGGTCCATTATAAAAATAAACGGGCCGCCGAAAGATCGAAAATCTTGTCAGGCGGCCCATGTGTTTTTGTGTTGCGGCGACGTCATCCTGATGAACGCTGACCGCCCGGGTCGAAGCTTGGTTGCCCTATTTCACCAGGCCGTAGGAGTGTGGCAGGGGCGGCACCGGTTCGTCACTCCAGGTGTGGGCCGCCAGCAAGCGGGTTTTGGCAGCATCGAAAGTGCTCTGATCTTTGGCGTGCAGGGTGAATAATTCCGCGCCGCTTTCCACGTAGTCGCCCACCTTGTGGTGAATGATGATGCCGACGGCGTGGTCGATGGGCTGGCCCTTCTTGGCGCGTCCGGCGCCCATCTCAACAGCCGTCTCGCCCACCTCGCGGGCATGGATGCCTTTGAGGTAGCCGCTGCGTGTAGCGGGGATGGTCTCGATCAACGAGGCTTTGGGCAGTTTTTCGGGATCGTCGACGTACGCCAGGTCACCGCCTTGGGCTGCAACCAACTGGCGGAAATGCTGCCAGGCAGAACCGTCAGCGATCACCGCTTCGGCTTTCTGGCGTGCCTCGGCTTCGGTTTTGGCGGCTTCACCCAGGATGAGCATCTGTTCGGCGACTTCCAGGCAGTGTTCACGGAAGTCGGCCGGGCCGCCGCCATGCAGCGTTTCGATGGCTTCTTTCACTTCCAGGGCATTGCCAACCGCGTAGCCCAGGGGTTGGTTCATGTCGGAGAGCAGGGCAACTGCCTGGCGTCCGGCCAGCCCGCCGATTTCAACCATGATCTGGGCAAGCTGGCGCGCTTCCTCGACAGTTTGCATGAACGCACCCACGCCGGACTTGACGTCCAGCAAGATGCGTTGTGCTCCGGCAGCAATTTTCTTGCTCATAATTGAGGAGGCAATCAACGGCAGGG
>JAFGRA010000156.1 GCA_016935415.1 Anaerolineales bacterium | reverse complement strand
CGTGGTTCGGATTGGTGATCGGCCTGGGCATCATGGCTTTTGGCGCTTACCGCTTCTGGCAATCCAGCCGGGAAGAAGCCGAGGCCCTGCGCAAGCCTACCAAACGCGGCCGGAGAAGCGCCTCCGGTGCAGGTGGCACAAGCGTCTTTTGTCATGAATGCGGCACAAAGTCCAACCCCGGAGATCGCTTCTGCCGCAACTGTGGTGAAAAACTGCGGGTTTAGATCGTTCGCCTTTTCAAATCAGGCTCCTTCATTTTGAGGGAGCTTTTTTTATTAAGTTTGTCTGGGAGCGTTCCCAGTTTTTTTTGCGATACTATGTATTGGTTGCGCAGCATGCTGCCCACCTACATAGGTTTGTTTTGGGTGAAAGAGGAAACGAGAAGTAGAAATGATTGTAGGGGCGAACGGCCGTTCCCCGTAGGTAAGTGTAGTTATAGTAAAAACTCCCACAAAATCGTGGGAGTTTTTCTTCTTTGTGATTGGATGTTAGTTTTCCGGTGCCCCGGCCGCGACCCATTCGATCACCGCTTGCAGCTCGGCGTCGGTGAATTGGGCGTAGTGGTCGCCGCTGGATTGGCGGATGATCACTTGGCTGGCCTGTGGGTCGCCGGGGACGATGCCTGCACCGCTGTCGCCACTTTCCAGCAGGGCGACATAGTTGGTAACGGTCAGGCCGCCGCTAGGGGTGCTCTCGCCGTGGCAGACGCTGCAGCGGTTATCGAACAAGCCCTGGAACGTGTTGGCGTAAGTCAGCGGTCCTGCTGGCTCGGCCGGTTCATCGCCAGTGGGTTCTTCCAACTCGATCGCTGGGGTAGGGGGCGGCAGCAGCGCTTCCAACTGGCGTTCGAGGATGGGCTGCAAGCTGGGGGAGTCGAAGCCAGCGTAGGTGAAGGTGTTCGAGTGGCAGGCTTCGTTGCCGCAGAAATAATCCCCGGCCGGTGGTTTGCTTGCCAACTGGGTATAGTCCACCGAGGGATCGGGCGGTGTATGGCAAGTGGCGCAGGTTTGGTCGATGGCCTTGCCATGCAGCGCCATCCAACTGGTGTGGGTGTGCGAGGTGGGTTCCGGCCCGCGGGCGACCTCGATTTCGGTGGTCAACTCACCGGGGCCGGCAATGACCGGGATGGCATGGCAGATGTTGCATTCCAGGCGAATAGCTTCTTCGTTCTGGGTCAGGTGTTCGCCATCGTGGCAGCGGAAGCAGCCGGGTGAATCCTGGTGACCGATATTGTTGGCATGCGTGTCCCAGTCGAATTGCTGCTCGGGGAAGACGCTCTGGTCATAGATGTCTTGCAGCGTGTTTACCGCCTGAGCGATCTGATCCTTCTGGGCTTCGAAGATTTCTGGATAGTTGACCACGTAGAAGGCGGCTAGGGCATCCATACTGGCGAGCGCTTGTTCCTTGGAAGGATACTCTGCCCGCAATAATTTTACGGATTGTTCTTTGATGTATGGCAGGTCGTTGGAGATCAACTCTTTGGTTAAGGCCTGGTTGACAGCTTCATCTGGATTAGAGACGTTGTGGGTAATGCGGTTGTGACAGGTGATGCAATCCATCGGGACCAATTCACTGGCGTCGATATCCTCCGGGCTGGTGTATTCCGAAGAAATGTCGAAATATTCGGTCACATTGCCATCTACGTCGGTTACCCGTACGTAGGGGATTTCTTGTTCTTGGGGGTCGGTTGCCAGATATTCAACTTGATTTTCGATGTGCCAATGGATGCCGTAACCCAAGCCCTGGCGTTGGGTGCCCCCACCGGTTTTCATGACCAGGAACAGACTTTGCGGGGTGTTGTTCTCGTCGTAGGAATACTGCTTGATCTCGCGCAGACTGTCATCCGAGAATTTTTCCGGGAAGTGGCAGGTTTCGCAAGATTCGCGCGCCGGGCGCATCTGGTGGGCGCGGATGGGGTATTCATACTGCTTGGTGAGGTTGAGGACAACATGCCGGAGATCCCCGGCTTTGCGGGTGAATTGGGTGGTGATCACGTCGCGCCCGATGTGGCATTCTACACACTGCACGCGGGCGTGCGGTGAGATCAGGTAGGCGCTGTATTCCGGCGGCATGGTATGGCAGGCTGTACCGCAGAATTCAGACGAATTGGTGTAATTCCAGCCTGCTGTTCCGGCGGCCAGCACCGCTACGGTAAGTAGACCCAGGATGGCGTATGGCAGGATGCGCAAGGGAGTAGGCGTCCCGGCCGGAGGAAGGAAAAATTGCTTCAATTTTTGGAGAATTTTTTTCATGATGATGTTTCTCCTCGCGGATGTGAAAATTGCTTGGAAGATTGTGATATGTAATGCTAAGGTAGATAATTTTGCTGCCGCCACTTGATTGCGATCGCGTCTTGCTGCCCCCGCTATCTTTTAGATCGTTGTAAAGTGGTCGATTATCTCGCTAAGCTATACATTGCCGAACCGGATTATTTGCATCTATTATACCCCAATAATGCGAATAATCACAATTCAGGATGTATATTAATGTAGGTGCGGCGGTGTAGCGAATGAAAAGAAAAAGATCGGGCACATGCGTGCCCGATCTGCTAAAGCTGTCTAGTGAATAAGGTTACGGCCGGGTCAGACCGGTGGTGTCGCCACCCAGGTCCTGAATGGAGTCATACAGGGCCTGCAGCACGTAAGGTGCGTTGTGGGCAAAAGCACCCGGGTCTTTCTGGGCGTATTGGTAGTTGTAGGCGGCCGCCACGAGTTCTGGGGTCCATCCGGCGAAGCGTTCGCCAGCGTCATCGAAGAAGTACGGGTAGCGGCCTGGATCGTACACAAGCGGCGTGCCGTTGGCTTCTGCGTTGGCCTGCATGGCTTCGTACAGGCGCTCGGTAAAGGTTTCGACCTCACCGGCGACGCCTTCTTCGGCCTCGTCACCATCATAGTCCGGGGCGCTAACGCGGATTTCAGCAACGTCGGCAACACCGGGGTGGCAGCCTGTGCAGGATTCGACTTCGATTTCGAGTTCGTGCGGATCGTGGCAGTCGATACATTCGTTGATCGGGTGTACGTATGGGCCAGCGTATTCTTTACCGGCATACTGGTACATACCACCGACGTCTGCACCGTTGCGGGTAGCACCGGCAGCAAAGTAGTGCACGTTGACGAAGCCCAAATTGCCGGCAGCAATGCGGGCATCGACATCAGCACCTGAGGCGCGACCCTGGTGGCAGTTCATGCACAACTGGGTTGCGGTTGGTTCTTCAGTCTCGACGGTAGCACCGCTCGGGAAGGTCACGCTGGTGACTGCGTAGATCTCCGGGAAAGCTTCTGTGTTGTGGCAGGTGGAGCATTGGAAGCCGTTGCTGGCGGGGTGCGATACGTTCACGCCCTCAGCCAGGAATTCCGGCAGACCACCGGCACTGTGGCACTTGGCGCAGTCGCCGGGGACTTCACCTTCTTCGTCCCAGTGGCGGAAAGCTTCTTCCGAACCGGCGAAGTGGCCGTGATCGTTGCGATGCGCATTGGTCAGGTCGATGCCCTGGTTCAGGTCTTCGATCGAGTCGTACAGCAACTGGATGATGTACTTGCCGCCGTGGGCGAAGTCACCGGGATCCTTCTCCGCAACCTGGAAGTTATAGGCAGCCTTGAGCAGACGCGGCGTCCAACCGGAAAAACCGTTCGCGAATGTGGATTCGTCTTCACCGGCTTCACCATCACCGTTGGTGTCGTTGAAGAAGTACGGATAAGCAGCCGAGTTGTAGGCAATTGCGGAGCCAGAGACCTCAGCGGAGTAACTCTGCATGGCCTGGTAGAGCAGTTCTTGCAGGCCTACCAGTTCGTAATACACGCCTTCTTCGATGTCGCCATCGCCGTCATAGTCCACAGCAGAACTCTCCATGCGCACATCTTGGAAGTCTTCAACCGAAGCAACACCCTCGTGGCAGACACTACATTCTTCGACTTTCACTTCCAGCGTATGTGGATTGTGGCAGTCGATGCAGGTGTCGTAACCTTCGACGTGGGCAAATTCGGCATCGTATGCTTTGCCTTCGTACTCGTAGCCACCCTTTGCCAGCGTGCCGTATTTGGTGGCTGCTGCGGCGAAGTAGTGGATGTTAATGAAGCCAAGCTCCTCACTGACCGTGTCGACATCCATATCGGCGATGGCTTCGTCCACCGCGAATTTGGAAGCGCGGCCCTGGTGGCAGACCATGCAGCGCGATTCGTCGCCCAGGCCGGTCAGTTCAACACCGGAGGGCATGGTCACGCTGTCCATGGTTGCGGTCACGCTGTTGTGGCAGGCCACACAGTTGACGGTCGAGCCGAGTTCGGCCGGGCCATCGACACCGGGTTCGGTGCCGTCAGCACCCAGGAAGTCCTGGTAGCCGTAGGAACTGTGGCATTGCGCACAGGCAGCCTCAACCTCACCGGGGTCTTCGTCCCAGTGGCGGAAGGCTTCGGCTTCAGCATCATTATGGGGGGAGGTTTCCCAGGCGGACAGAAAAGGAATTTCAACGGCAGGCGCTTCCATTTCTTCTGCCGCGCTTTCGGCGGGAACCTCGACAATGCGGGTAACTTCAACTGGTACGGTCACCTCGACGGGTTCCGCACCACAGCTAACTGCCAAAATACTTAAGCCAGCCAGCAGTAAAAAGAGAGGGAAAAGTTTTTTCATATGTGTTATCCTCTCACTCCTTTACATTTAAGATAATTGTTTTTTTTGCCATTCTGGTGTGGAAGGCGGGGCCGGTACCCAAGTGCAACGCAGAAAAAGCGAGTGCGCCAGCAACCCCAGGCAAGCCATCCACGGTTAATTTACTTCTTGATTTCTCTTCTTCTTTTTATCTGGGGAGAGACCTCCTTTCTAATGATCGGTGTCGACCTCCGATCATTGCCGGCTAATTTTGCCAGTGTTGGTAAGCATAACTCCGATAACCCAAACCGGTTTTCAATGCCGGATTGGGTTATTGTGCCAGTCAACTGGCTAGCTGTTGGGTATTATACCCTAATAATCGGTCATTTGTATTGGGCTATATTAACTATTATGCAGTGAATGGTTATAGTATATTAGTGACAAATGCCCTATGTAGAATGGGGCATTTGACCCAATAATTGCTTAGGGAAAACTACATATTTTTGTAAAATAGAGGTAGATATACAATAGAGTAAATTCGCTATCTGTTTTTGGCGTAATTTGAAGCGCTTGAATAGGTGTTTACCAAGGATAATTTGCTCGATATGAGAGGATCCAGATGATCTTATCCGTTTACCAGGCCAATCTGGTGATCGTGTTCTTTATCTACGGGCTGGCATTTTTCAGCATGGGTTTGACGCTTTTGCTGGAATCTAATCGCGTTCCGCTGCTGGCGGATGCGCGCGTGCTGCGTCCGCTGATTATTTTTGGCATCCTGCATGGCGCGCACGAATGGCTGGAAATCTTCCTGCTGGAAGCGCAATGGCTGGGAGGCGAATTTCCAGGGGCGATCATGGCTGGGCGCGTGATTCTGTTGGCATTATCCTTCATCGCCTTGGTTGCCTTTGGCGTACAAATCTTGCTCATGTCAAGAGATGGTAAGTTGTGGGAAGCGTGCCGCGGGCTTTGCATTGCCAACCTGACGTTGGTTTTCTACCTCGGCTTGGTGGTGGTGTTGGGCGAAACGCCCTGGAACGATCCCGATTACTGGATGCTGCATACCGATATCATCGCCCGCTATGCCCTGGCATTTCCCGGGGGAATTCTGGCCGCCGCCGCGCTCTGGAAACTGGCCTATCAGATTAGGGTCGAGCGAGTTTGTAAGCCGGTTAAATGCTTGTATGTGTCGGCAGTTGGTTTCTTGTTCTATGGTATTTCGCAGCTTTTCGTTGCGCCGGCTCAATTCGGCCCGGCAGCGGTTTTAAATTCCCAATTCTTTTTGGATATGTTTGGATTTCCAGTTCAGGTCGTGCGGGCGCTCACGGCAGTCATGGTAATGGTTGGCTTGATCCGCACGTTGAATGTGGTTGAAGATGAGCGTAAACACCAGCACGAAGCTGCCCAGCAGGAACGCCTGGAAGCGCTGGAACGCGTGCAGGAAGAATTGGTCAAACAGGCCGAACTGCGCCGTGAAATCTTACGGCGTACGGTGATCGCTCAAGAGGGTGAACGCGCCCGCATTGCCCGTGAATTGCATGATGAAACCTCGCAAACGTTGACGGCTTTCAGTGTGAATATGGCTGCATTGCAAAATCGGCTGCCGGAAGACCGCGAGATCGAAATCCTGACCAAGCGGATTTCCGGGTTGAGCAACCAGATGGCGCAAGGCATCTACCGCCTGGTGCACGACCTGCGTCCGGCGCAGTTGGATGACCTTGGTCTGGTTCCGGCGCTGCGTTTCCTGGTCGACCAGGCCCAATCATCGATGGGTTTGGAGGTTGAATTGAGTGTGGACGGGGCAAACGGACGTATGGATCGCTTGACGGAAACTGTGTTGTACCGCGTTGCCCAAGAAGCGTTGACAAATGTGGTGCGTCATGCCGGAACCTGCGCGGCTAAAGTGTTGTTGGTCTACGATCCAGAATCTGTTCAGCTCGTCATCAAAGACCACGGCCAGGGATTTGATGTGAACCAAGATCATATTCCCCCACACGGCCTCGGGTTGGCAAGCATGCGCGAGCGGGTGGAGGCTGTAGGTGGTAGTTTCGAAGTGAGTTCTGTGATCGGTAGTGGCACAATCGTCCGGGCGGTCATTTCCAGAGGCCAAAAATTACCGGAAAGTGCCAAGGAGTTTACGGATGCAAAAGATTAGTTTGATGTTGGTGGACGATCATGATGTGGTGCGCACCGGTTTGAAGACGCTCCTGGAAGGCTACCCGGATATGGAAGTGGTTGCCGAGTCTGGCAGTGGTCGAAATTTGCCGGAGATGGTTACCGAGGTGTGTCCCGACGTGGTGCTGATGGACATCACCATGCCGGAGGTCGATGGATTCGAAGCCACTCGGCGGCTTTCGGCGGAATGCCCCGGCGCGCATGTATTGGTGCTGACCGTGCATGAGGACAAGGAATATTTCTTTGCCATGTTGAAGGCTGGCGCTTCGGGCTACATCACCAAGCGCGCTGCCCCGGAAGAATTGGTGGCGGCCATCCGCTCGGTGGCGGCGGGGAATGTGTATTTGCAGCCCCCGCTGGCGCGCTGGTTGCTGCGCGATTACCGCCGGTTGGTTTCCTCCGAACCTTCGCACACTCCCGGCGAAGAAGTGGAAGAGGGTGAGAGCCTGGATGTACTCAGTCAACGCGAGCAGGAAGTGCTGGAATTGGTGGCAGAAGGGTTTACCAGTTCGGAGATCGGTGAAAAGTTGACCATCAGCCCCAAGACCGTGGCCCGGCATCGTGAACGCATCATGAATAAACTGAATCTGCATTCCAGCACGGAGTTGGTCAAGTTCGCCATCAAGACGGGCTTGATCGATCTTTAGGACACGGAAGGGACAAATGTCCCTTCTAGTGGGGGATATGTGCAAATAGTTAAATCAGGTAAAATAAGTAAAATATAGCTGTTTGGTGTAAGTATTGGTTGTCATACCCTGGACAAAATTGACCTTATGATATAAATTGTTCGCGCTAGGTAAATGCCCAAAAGAACTTATAAAAGAAAAATGCCTACCAGGGCATTTACCTGAGGAATTGACCGGATGTAGCTGTTGAAAAAATTTCTAAACCGAAAAAATCATCGTTGTACTGATGGGTATTTCGTTTTGGAAGGTCAGTTACCCTAATAGCACCAAATTTCACAATATTTATGGTATTCTTATCTTCGTAAATTTAATTTCTGGCATAATTACGGTTATAATCTTTACTTACCGTTTGGATTGGTTACATGGAGGTTTTACTTATGGAAAACAGCGTCGAAACCAATACCGGGGGTGGTGGCCGAGTCAAATTTATTGTTGGTGGTGTGTTGATTCTGGCCGCAGTGATATACCTGATTGCTTCAGCCACCCAGGCCGGTGCACAGTATTTTTATACGGTTGAAGAAATGCAAGCCAAGGTAGAACCGGGGGATGGCAAGCAGTTACGCGTGACCGGGGCCGTGATCGGCGATACGATCGAATATGATCCCGAAACGCTGACCTTGACGTTCGATGTTGCCCACATGCCTGCCGATAACGAAATTCTGAACGAAGAGGGCGGCCTGGCGCAGGCTTTGTACGATGCGGTGAACGACCCAACGCGCACCCGCATGCAGGTCGTGTATATTGGTGTCAAGCCCGACTTGCTGAAGAACGAAGCGCAGGCGATCATGACCGGCACATTGGATGCTAACGGCGTCTTCCAGGCCGACGAGCTTTTGCTCAAATGCCCGACCAAGTACGAAGATGCTGCCCCCGAACAGGTCGACGCGTAACATACCTGCTGAATTTGTCACCATCAGATAATCTGGAGTGATTGATTAATGGTTGTTAATTTAGGTTTTGCCGCTCTGATACTGACGTTTCTGATTTCACTATACGGCGTTGGTGCGGCTGTTTATGGGGCCTTGAAGGATCGTCCGGCCTGGGTAGACAGCGCCCGTAACGCCATGTTGCTTACCTTCCCCTTGCTCACCCTTTCTGCGGTGAGCATTATTTACTCCCTGGTCGTGCATGATTTCCAGGTGGAATACGTTTCTGGGGTCACCAGCCGCAGTATGCCCATGTATTTGCGTATCACCGCTTTGTGGGGTGGGCAGGAAGGCTCGCTGGTCTTCTGGGCCTGGCTGATGTCCACCTTTGCCTCGGCGGTCACGCTGCGCAAATGGGATCGCGACCGCGAATTCCTACCCTGGGTGATCGTGGTCAGTCTGTTCACGCTGGCGTTCTTCCTCTCGTTGATCATTTTCTTCGAGAACCCCTTCGTGCGTTTGTGGCAGAATAATGCCGGTGGGGTGGTTACGGCTGTCTTCCAGCCGCAAGGCGCAACCGCCTACATCCCGGCTGACGGCCGCGGGCTGAACCCGCTGCTGCGCCACCCGGGCATGATCATCCACCCGCCGATGCTGTATCTCGGCTTTGTATCCTTTGTGGTACCGTTTTCCTTCGCCATCGCGGCGTTGGTTACCGGGCGCACGGATGACCGTTGGATCCAATTGACCCGCCGCTGGACGCTATGGGCCTGGCTGTTCCTCTCGCTTGGTCTGGTACTGGGCGGGCGTTGGGCCTACGATGTGCTTGGTTGGGGGGGCTACTGGGGCTGGGACCCGGTCGAAATCGCGGCGCTGATGCCCTGGTTGAGTGGTACGGCTTTCTTGCATTCTGTGATGATCCAGGAAAAGCGCGATATGTTCAAGCAGTGGAACATGGTGCTGATCATCCTGACTTACGACTTGGTGATCTTCGGTACCTTCTTGACCCGCTCCGGTGTGCTCAGTTCGGTGCACGCTTTTGCCCAGAGTGCCATCGGCCCGATGTTCTTCGCGTTCATCGCCATCACGCTGCTGGTCTCGGTCGTGCTGCTGATCCGGCGCTGGGGTGACCTCCAGTCTCCCATTCGGCTGAATTCGTTGTTCTCACGCGAGACACTCTTTCTGGTCAATAACTTGATTTTCCTTGCCATCCTGATTGTGTGTATCTGGGGTGTGCTCTTCCCATTGATCAGTGAAGTGGTCATCGGTCAGAAGATCACCGTTGGCCCGATCTTCTACGAAAACGCGACCGGCCCATGGTGGATTGCGCTCTTACTGCTGATGGGCATCGCGCCGCTTTCCGCCTGGCGCGCTTCAACGGCGCGTTCGTTGGGTAGGCAGATCTGGAAACCGACCATCCTGGCTGTGCTGGTGGTGGTAGGGTTGGTGATCGCCGGGATGCGCAGTGTCGGCGCTCTGATCGGTTTTGGGGTCAGTGCATTGGTCGTATTCGTGACCCTGTATGAATTCTGGCGCGGCGTCGTTTCACGGCACCGTACCAAGCAGGAGAATTTCTTCACTGCGTTTGTGAATCTGATAAGCCGCAACCGCCGCCGCTATGGTGGCTACATCATCCACCTGGGTGTGGTATTGATGGCAATCGGCATCATCGGCATCGAGATTTTCCAGACCGAGACCCAGGCCACCATTCCATTGGGTGGTCAGGTCACGCTGGACGATTACGTGATGACCTATAATTCGCTGGCTGAGTTCAACACGGACGATAACCGTAATGTGGCCCGCGCTGTGGTGAGCGTGTATAAGAACGGCAAGTACGTGACCGAACTGTACCCGCGGCGGGATTATTTTTATGAAGCTCAGCAATCGATGACCATCCCCGGCCTGTTCAGCACCATGGAAGAAGACTTCTATGTGCTGCTGGTCGACTGGCAGCCGGTTTCCACGCAGAACGCCACTTTTAAGCTGTACCACAACCCGTTGGTGAACTGGTTATGGATAGGCTCGTTGGTCTTTATCCTGGGAACGTTAGTGGCAGCCTGGCCTGAGAAGGAAGAACTACCGGTGCGTGTATCTCGCACAGTGCCGGTCGGTGCCCAGGTAGGGGACTGATAGCATATAAGATGCAAGGATGCATGAAGCAAGCGGCGTCTTGTGAGCCATTCAGGTGAATTGCAGATTACAAATTAGAAATTGCAATATGTTGAAGGTGTGCCAGACTGCTCACTTTCGGCATGTGAATGTTGAAGGTTCTAAGTGAAAATGAGATTGAAAACGATGCTTGCGTTACTGGCGGTTATGTTGGTCAGCCTGGTGGTTGTGCCCAATGCGTTGGCACAAGACCCCACACCCCAACCGCCGGTTGACGAAATTACCGACGATCAAGTCAACGCCATTGCCGAGGACATGTACTGCCCGGTGTGTGAAAATATCCCCCTGGATGTGTGCGGCACGGTTGCCTGCCAGCAATGGCGCGACGAGATTCGCCTGAATCTGGCCGAAGGGCTGACCGAAGAAGAAATCCAGGACCTGTTCGTTACGCGCTACGGCGACCGGGTGTTGGCCGAGCCGCCCCGGCGCGGCTTCAACTGGCTGATCTATATCGTGCCACCGGTTGTGATCGCTCTGGCCGCATTTCTGCTCTATCGCGGGCTGCGCTCCTGGCGCAAACCGCTTACCCAAGCGGCTGCCAGCCCGGAAGAAGAACCACCAGCGGTGGAAGATGAATATACCTCCCGGCTGGAAGCTGAATTAAAAAACCGCACCTGACAGGTTGCTGTTTTTTGGGAACAGACTGTTTGCTTTTTGAATTATTTCACTGGTTATAAACGGTCGGTTCCTCTGGTAAATGCCCTTGCAAAGCATATCTCTATGCAAAATCATTTCGGCATTTACTTGTAAATAGGTATAAATACCATGGATGAAATACAAACCGATACCCCCTCTCAAACTGAAGCATCGAGCGGCATGCCTGCCTGGGTGCAGTGGATCATCTGGATCGTTGTCCTGGGACTGTTGATCGTAGTTGGTTTGCAATTGGTCAATAAAAGCCAAACTACGGTCAAACCCGGTGTAGAAGCGCCGGATTTTACCTTCCACAATTATGATGGCACCCAAATGACACTGGAAGAAATGCGCGGCAAGGTTGTGCTCATCAACATCTGGGCTTCGTGGTGCACGCCCTGTGAAGACGAAGCCCCCGACCTGCAAGCGGCCTGGGAGCAATACGCCGACCGTGACGATGTGCTCTTCCTGGGGATTGCTTACGCCGACACAGATGAACCTGCCATGCGCTACCTGGAACGCTTTGGGATCACCTATCCCAATGGCCCGGACATCGGCACGCGCATTTACGATGATTTCCATGCCACGGGTGTACCTGAAACCTACGTTATCGACCGCGCAGGGATGATTACCAACGTAAAGGTTGGGCCTTTCGGCTCGGTGCGGGAAATCACCAGCATGATCGACCCCTTATTGGCCGAATAACCAGGCACTTTATGAAGCAAGTATCTTTGTCTTTGGCTGTATTGCTGCTGTTGGCGGCATGCAGTCCTCCAGCCACGGCTCCACTGCCTACAGAAACCGCCGCGCAAATTGCGGCGGAAACCCCGGTGGAGGTCGTCCCGACCCATACGGCGCAGTCGCTGCCCACGCAGGCTCCCTCGGAAGCGCCACAGCCGGTTGAGCTTTCGCCGTTGGATGTCGGACCGCTGCCGGAACTGGTGGCATATTCCCAGAATTTCCTGCACCTGTACGCCGGAGCGAGTTTCGATTTCGACGCCGGGTCGGGAATTTCTGTGCCGATCCCGCCGGAAGAAGACGAAGATGCCCCAGACGATGCCGAGTTGATCCCCACTGGATTGTTCACGGCCGACATCCGCTACGTGCCCTTCGACCCGGACGGGTCGTTGGATACGGAAATCGTGATTGCAGCCGACGCTCCGTCGCTGGTGGCGTTGTGGGGCGATGTGGAACCCAGTCTGGACGATTGCCAGAATGTTTCCCTGGCCGAGGAGCCGCTGGCCCTGGCCGACCTGACCCCCGGTGCTTTTGTGTGCTTCCTGACCGACACAGGGAGCTACGGCTATTTCCAGGTGGTGGGGCGTTATTTTGATCCCCAGCAAGCCTGGACGGAAACGCTGGATATCACTTACACAATCTGGGATGCGGAGACCCGCGAAGCACTGATTTTCCCGGCGCTCCAGGCCGTGCGGGAAAGTACGCTGGCTGCCGCGGGCGCAGACCTGGATTACGGCGGCAACCGCCGAAACATCGACTTGAACTTTGCCCTGCCGAACGACGAACAGACGCAGATCTTCCCGGTCAATGGGGCGCGCCTTTCCTATTGGGGCAAGGCGTCTTT
>JAFGRA010000155.1 GCA_016935415.1 Anaerolineales bacterium | reverse complement strand
GCGTCCAGCACGGTCATGGCGATCTTGAAGCCCTCGCCTTCTTCGCCCAGACGGTTCGCGACCGGGATACGGCAGTCTTCAAAGAGCAGTTCGCTGGTAGCCGAAGCGCGGATACCCAGCTTGGGTTCCTTCTTGCCGCGGCTGAAACCGGGTGTGTCGGCATCGACCAGGAAAGCGGTCACGCCGCGGTGGCCTTCCTCCGGGGCAGTGGGCATGAAGACCACGATGTACCCGGCCACCGGCCCGCTGGTGACCCAGGACTTGCGCCCGTTGAGCACGTATTCATCGCCATCGCGCACGGCGCGGCTGCGCATCGTACCCGCGTCCGAGCCGGACATCGGTTCGGTCAACGAATAAGCGCCGACCCTTTCGCCGGAAGCCACCCCAGCCAGGAATTTTTGCTTTTGAGGTTCAGTGCCGAAGCGCAGGATGCCGTAGCAAAAAAGCGAATTATTGACCGACATGATGGCGGCGTGCGAAGCGTCAGCTTTAGCAATCTCTTCCAACGCCAGCACGTAGGCCAGCGTATCCATACCCGCCCCGCCGTATTCCTCAGGCACCTCGATGCCCATGAAGCCCATCTGCCCCATTTGCTTGATCGTCTCGATGGGGAACTCGCCGCTTTCGTCGAACTCGGCTGCAATCGGGACGATCTCTTTCTGGGCGAAATCCCTTGCGGTTTGCTGGATCATGACGTGTTCGTCGGTGATGGCCCCCTCGAAATGAACAGTAGAACTTATCGCTGCCATCTAAGCCTCCAGGGAATAGCTGAATGGTCTGCCATCGCCAGGCGCGACGGCAACAAGACAATTTGTTTTCGAAGTTGTATTGATGGATTGCTGCGTCCTAGAAGCATTATAGCATGGTGACTGGGATTCAATTGTCGACACAACCGATTTTCACCCCCACACTACCTGTCTTGGACGGCATTTACTCAATTAAAAAACTGAGGTTTTTGTTAGCTCACCTTACAGGAGCGTAGGCTCATTCAAGCCGGATAAATGCTATACTGAAGGCACTTACAAACCCATAACAACTCGACCTTCGTAGATCATCGAAAGCCAACATCACAGTTCACAGAAACACAACCCAATGAGGTGTAAACCACAGGCTGCAAATCGCAGCCTGTTTGGTTTAAATCAAAATCCAGGCAAGCGCGGGTAACCGATCTTATCCAGGTAATCGGGGTCAGTGGGCGGCACAACGCGCGGCCCCTTCAACCAAAAGCGTTTTCCCCCCACCATTTTTGTGGCGATTTTCAGCGCCTCCTCCTGTGAGTCGGCGGAGATCATTTCCAAGAACGGGTCGGCCAGGCCCTTGTTCAAATACATACCTTCGACATGATAATCTGGCACGTGGCATCTCCTGTGACGATAACTTGATGTTTTGGATTATATCCAAAAGGGAGAGTTTGCGCCCAAAAATTTAGGGAATATCCATCAAAGAAACACTTTACATTTCATCTATGCAAGCGCACGTTTGCCATTGACGCTCACAAAAAATCCTGATACACTGTGCGCAATATCTGAAAATAAGTGGAATTGCTCTGCAATTCTTAAGCGATGCGAAGCATCGCCAAGGAGGCTTGCGACATATGGATACTATCTTAAGAACCCCAGAATCAATTGTCAGCGCGTCTCCCGGAGGACTAAGCTAACTTCCTGCTGCGGATATCATTCCGTATTGGTTAGAAAACCGGCCATAGGCGCGCATCTGCCCTGTGGCTTTTTGATTCCCCCCCATCCCCCCACAGGCCCGAAAATATCCACACCGCGGCGCATACTGCTACGGGGATTACGCCCATACACCTAAGGAAGCTTAGACTTATGCCTGGAAGCAACAACCTCGATTTTTACGACGAATCCGATGATTTCGATGGATTGGTCGATCAACCGGACATCAGACATATTCAACCCGAAAATCGGCGCGGCAAAAAGCGCAGCAACTTCTACCTGCCCAAGCATCCTCCCAAGGAAGTCGTTGACCAGATGGATCACATTGTGGAATTCGACTTCACGTATAAAGCCACGCTGTACGAAAAAGACTGGCTGTTGGAATCATTGGCACAGTTCTACAACAACCGGTGGATCGATGACGTGCTGCGCATCGTCAAAGGCGGCAAGGAAGCCTCTGTGTACCTGTGCAAAGGCAATGAAGCGATTGGTGGCAAATTTGTAGCCGCCAAAGTCTACCGGCCGCGCAAGTTCCGCAACCTGAAGAACGACCAACTCTACCGCGAAGGCCGCAACCACCTGGACGCCGACGGCCTCACCATCATCGACGACGGTAAGCTGCACGCCATCCAGCAGCGCACACGCTACGGCCAGGAATTGATCCACACCTCCTGGATCGAGCACGAATACCAGACCATGCAGGTACTGTATGCCTCCGGGGCGGACATTCCCAAACCCTACGCCCGCGGCCACAATGCTATCCTGATGACATACATCGGTGCAGAAGTGCTCGCCGCCCCAACCCTGAACACTGTTAACCTGGAAAAGGATGAAGCCCAACTGCTGTTCGAGCGCTGCCTGAAGAACATCGACCTGATGCTGGCGCACGAACGCATCCACGGCGATTACTCAGCCTACAATATCCTGTATTGGGAGGGTGCAATCACGGTGATCGACTTTCCACAGGTGGTCAGCCCGAAGCAGAACCGCAACGCCTACGCCATCTTCGAGCGCGATGTGCGCCGCATCTGCGAATACTTCGCCGAGCAGGGCATTGAATCCGACCCCAAGCAGATCGCCGAAGAGATGTGGCGGGCGCACGGCTACCGGGTACAGACTCCGGTCGACCCGCGCTTGTTGGACGCCGAAGACGACGCCGACCGCAGCTACTGGCTAGATGCAAACGGGGATTGAACAGAATCATGTTAACTCAAAGAGGCCGGAGGCTGCCATCATGTTGACGGTCGCCATCCGGCCTCATAATCACCTATCCGGGAATTACCGGTCCCAGTAGGTCAGGTCGTCAAAGGAAACGTTGAAATTGGCAGTTTGCTCGGCCCCGATGAAGAAGCCGAATTTACCTTCACCGGTAAATTCACTATCCACCGCCGTACCTACCTGCACACCGTTGACGTAAAAGGTGTAATTCTTGTCCTGCGCCATCACACCCAGGCGATTGGTCTGGTTGCTGCCGGCTTTGATCTGCGGGTTGCCCGTCCAGTTCACGATCACTTGGTATTCAGAGCCGTCCCATTTGGCGAAACGGTACTGGCCGTCACAGGAAAGCCCGAACAGGTAGCCCTTGGCAGGATCGGGGGCACGGAAGAACAAGCCGTAGCGATCCTTGCCGGCGCACGCCCCGGTCGTGGCGGTGACTTCCAGGTAGAAATTGGTGACCTGCGGCCAGGAAACTTCCCAGACCTCACCGAACTCGAGCGATTTCTTGGTCATCACGTACTTGCCGCCGGTGACCTCGGATTTGAAATCAGCTTCATCGTACAGCGTCCAGTGGGCGCCGTTATTGAAAGCATCCTGCCAGTCGTAAGCGCCCAGGCTGTTCTTCGGGTCTTCGGGCGGCAAGGTCGGCGTGGCCGAAGCGGCCTCGGTCGGTGTCGCCGTGGGCGGCTCCAGCGTGGGGGTTTCGGTCGGTGGCAGCACTTCGCTGGTATTGGTCGGCACAACACCCTCTGCTTCGACGGTCAGGGCGACTACCGTGGCAACCTCATCCCCCGCTTGCGGCGGTGGTGGAGTCTGCGTAGGCTGCTCCTGCGAAGGAGGTGTGAGGGTTGCGGTGGGCGCTTGTGGATTGGATATATTGCAGGCCAGCAGGGCGCTGGCCAGCAGCACACTCACGATCAACAATTTTCGTGTCTGCAATTTCATGGTTTAATTTTCTCCTATTTTAAATAAACGGATAAGCCCGCTAACCAATAAACGTCCTATGGGGAATTTTTGTTCCGGCTATGCGCGGGCTTCGGCGAATGCTTCGTTAAAGAAATCAGCCATGCGCCGGTACAACGCGGCCTGATTCTGCGGGCGGTAGATACCATGGCCTTCATCGTCGAAGACCAATAAGTCGTAGGGAATATCGTGCAGGGTCAGGCGTTTGACCACCTCACGCATATTTTCCGGGGTCACGTTGGGGTCTTGCGCGCCCTGCACGATCAGCAGCTTACCCTTAATATGCTCCACAAAATTGATCGGCGAGCGCTCGTGATACTTTTCGGGGATCGCTTCCGGCGTGCCGCCGATCATCTCTTCGCTGTACGGGCGCAGGTCCGGGCGGGTGGTGTGGTAATCGACCACCAGGTCCGTCATCCCGCAGATCGGCACCGCAGCGCCGACTACGTCGGCGGGGGTATGCGTGATCTGGCACCAGGAACTGTAGCCGCCGTAGGAGGTACCGGTCACACCCACCTTGCCCGGTTCGGCCAGCCCGGCCGCGATCAGCGCCTGCGCGCCGGTAGCGATGTCATCCTGCTCGCGGCCACCCCAGCCGTCTTCCTTGATGCGCTCGCGGAAGGCCAGTCCAAAGCCGGTGCTGCCGCGGTAGTTCACGTCCAGCACGTTGAAGCCCTGCGAGACAAAATATTGGATCGAAGCGTTGAGCTTGTTCTCGCTGTGGCTGGTCGGCCCGCCGTGGATGTAAACCACGGCCTTTTTCGGGTTCGGATCGGCGCGGTACAGCCAGCCCTGCACTTGCATGCCATCGACCGACTGCCAGCGAAAATCCTCGGCCGCGGCCAGTTGCTCCGGTTTTAGATCGGTGTGCTGCCACACGTTGGTGAGCGAGACCAGGTCAGCGGGTTGGGTGGCGTCCAGGTCAAAACGCACCAGTTCGACCGGCCGATTGGCGGCGTAGTAGAAACCGACCCAGGCACCATCCGCCGTGCGTCCCAGTGGCACCAGGTTACCGGGCAGGCGCGGGAAGGGCATCTCCAGATCAGTGGTAATGTCGATGAACGTGGAAACATGCACGGTATCGCGCACCTCATTGACCACGATCAGGCCATCGGGCGAAACCCAGGCTCCTTCAACTGTACGTGCCGGGTCGTCCACCAGCCAGCGCAGTTCGTCGCTCGGCCAGTGATACAGCCCGATGCTGATGTGCTCCTGGAGCTGTCCATCGGTCGAGTCGCTGATCACCAGGATATGCTCGCTGTCCGGCAGCCAACGCGCCGAAATCTTGTACTCATCGCCCAGGTGCAGGATTTCGCGGTCATCCTCGCCGTTCACATCCACCAGGTGAAACTGCCGCCCGGAGGGATGGCGGTCCTTGCGGGCATACAACACGTACATGCCATCCGGGCTGAGCTTGGGAACGGTGTAGGCCGGGGCTTTTGGCCGGGCAATTACCTGGCGCTCCCCGCTTTCCAGGTCATGGCGGTAAATGTAAGTCGGTTCGACCGGCGCATTCCCCTCGAAATCGTAGTTAGCCCCATAGAACAATGTCTTACCGTCCGGGTGCAGGTTGCCGCCGCGCAGGAAATAGTCCGGGCGATCTTCGGTCAGCGGCTGCATGTGCTCGGGTTGGTCAATTTCGACCTTGAACAGCATCACGCGCTCGTCGCGGTCGTGGTCTTGCTGCACGATCACCGCTTTCGAATCCGGCGTCCAGTCCACCAGCCAGGTCCATTCCGGGGTATGCGTCAGCGCCACGGGTGCGGCGGAGCCGTCGCTGGGCACCACGAAGACATCGAAGTTCTCGTGCACGTGATACCACACGAAAGCCACCCAGCGCCCGTCCGGCGAGAGTTTTGCAGTCACCACGTCGGGCAAATTCAACAATTGTTCGAGATAATCCATGGACATGCACGCGCCTTTGCTTAGAGATTTCGCCATTATAACCTTGCAAGCCAAATTAGCATAAGGGGGACGATCCCCCATAAGCGCCAGGGGGTCTAATAATAAGCAATAAAAGTCAATCACCTCAACGTGCTTACGGATATAATCATTTGCAGAAAGCAGGTTAAGATATGAATCCAGATAGTAATCCAAGTCAAGCCGCGTTGTTAGTCATCGATGTGCAAAGAGGTCTCTTCGAAAAGTCGACGCCTGTCTATCAAGCTGAACTGTTCCTTAAGAATCTCAATATTCTGATCGCCAAAGCCCGCGCCCAAAGTGTTCCGGTGATCTTCGTACAACACGCCAACGACAGCTTCCTGCAAAAAGGCTTGGATGCCTGGCAGCTGCATCCCGCCATCCAACCAATGGAAGCTGAACTCATTATTCACAAATGCCACGGGGACGCGTTCGTCGAGACCGATCTCCAGGCCGAATTGGATAAAAGCAATGTGGGCGTGCTGGTCGTCACGGGTTTGGTCACACAGGGCTGCGTCAGGGCAACCAGCCTGGGGGCACTGAGCAAGGGTTATCAAGTCATCCTGGTGAGTGACGGGCATAGCACCTACAGCAAAGGCGCAGCTAAGATCATCCAACAATGGAACCAGACGCTTAGTGAGAAAGGTGCTAACCTCACAGAAACGAAGGATATCGATTTTGTTGGAGTTCACACCGGATAGCAATGCGAAATATACTTTAAGATTGCAACCTGGTCGCAGCCCAGATGGAAAAAGAAGATTTCAGAGAAGAAATTTACCAAGCGCTCGTCGAAGAATCAATATTGGCTCTGGATGAATGCTGTGGAAGGTTTCACACCAGTCAACCCGTTGGGCAAAGATGGTCCACAATAAATACAAAACTAGTAATCACTAATTATCGAGATGAAAGATGATACAGATAGATCAAATCTGCATTGGCGCATTATTTCTTGCTGGAATAATCTATGGCATATCCGCTATCGTCACTCAAAAAGCGAGTTTCCGAGGAAGAAACTATGAAGGTGAAAAAGCAGTCGCTGCTGGATGGACAATTATTCTCATTTTCGTATTATTGGCTATTATTTTCGCATGTGGCGAGTTGATCCCAAACATGCCCTCTAAGTCCTTCTGAAGCACAATCCCAAAAGCTGAGAGTACGTGGATTTGGCAGCTCTTGTTTTTTTGCTATGGGGACATAACCTAACCTGGCAAGGCTTATGTTCTTAGAACTCGTTAGAGTACTATAAGATCGCTCATCCCAAATTGAATAATCAGCCCACCTGGGGTAGAATTGGCATCAAAAGGAGTACGTATGCCCCGCACACCCACCCGCGACCGCGTTCGCGTTGAAGACATCGATACCAGCCCAAAGCGCCGCCCGCCCTGGATCAGGGTGAAAGCGCCGATGGGCGAAAATTATGAAGACATCAAGCGCCTGATGCGCAGCAAATCGCTGCACACCGTCTGCGAAGAGGCCATGTGCCCGAACATAGGTGAATGTTGGGGCAGCCGCACGGCCACCTTCCTGATGCTCGGCGACGTATGTACGCGCAGCTGCGGCTTCTGCGACATCAAGCGCGGCATGCCCAATGCTATGGATTGGGCCGAGCCGCTGCGCGTCGCCCAGGCGGTCAAGGATATGGGCCTCAAGCATGCCGTGATCACCAGCGTCAACCGCGACGAGCGCCGCGACGGCGGCGCGCCGATCTTTGCCATGGTCATCAAGCGCATCCGCCAGATCCACCCCGGCTGCTCGATCGAAGTATTGATCCCCGATTTCAAAGGCAGCGTCGAAGCCCTGCGCATTGTAATGGAAGCGCGCCCGGAGATCCTCAATCACAACGTCGAAACTGTGCCGCGCCTGTTCAAGCAGGTACAGCCGCAGGATAACTATGAGTGGGCCGCAGCCACACTGACCAACGCCAAGAAACTCGACCCTGAAGTACTCACCAAATCGGGTCTAATGGTCGGGCTGGGTGAAAATATGGATGAGGTCAAGACGGTGATGCGCGACCAGCGCGACTGGGGCGTGGACATCCTGACCATCGGCCAATACTTGCAACCCAGCAAGCAGCACCTGCCCATCGCGCGCTACTACACGCCTGAAGAATTCAAAGAGCTAAAGGACTATGGCTACGACCTGGGCTTCCAATGGGTCGAAAGTGGTCCACTGGTGCGCTCTTCGTACCATGCCGCCGAACAGGTACGCGCGCTCAGCGTCGTACACCGCAAGCTGTATGGAGAAACCGCCGCTTCCTAGCAGATAAATTTTGCACAATCGAAACCAGGAGTAAATTGCTCCTGGTTTTTTCTTTGCATACTATCCTACCCGGGTACTAATTTTCAGGCGAGAAAACGACAACCGGTACTATTGTCTCATCTGTTTTTAAGCCAACCGGGACTTAAGTACAATGCCCTTCCCCACCCCCGGAATCTATAATGCAAATAAGCTTAATCCAAGCTGGTGATTGTCTGAAGGCGAAATCAAATCAATCACCATACAGCAAATGCGCTCAATCCGACCGCGTCCTTTTCTGCTCCCAGGCGCATTTGTCGATATCACTTTAAGGTTTGAAAGGAGTTAGAAATGTCTGAGAGTCAAGCCCAAACCGCACAAAAGAGTCCGCTCACTTTTGTTTTGATCGCCTTTTTAGTGCTGGCCTGCATCGCGGCTGCCGTTTTTGGCGGCCTGTACGTCCTGGGGAATTCGGCCAGGGGATTATCGTTTGCCGCTGGTGGAATTTCCGAAGCCGCTGAAGGTGTATCGGATACTGCTGGAGATGTGGCCGATGTAGTCGCCCCGAGCAATACCGGAATCGTGGACACCATCCGTATCAAGTCCCAACTGGACGAACTGATCCTGCGCCCGACCGACATGGATTACGCCTACCACATCGACTCCGGGAAAGAGATGCGCTACGGCAATACCAACGCCATGTATGAACGCGGTGAGATCGAAGGCAAGAAGTTCATCGCTGCCACCGGCCGGGTGGAAGGTTGGTCGCTCGAGATGCGCCGCACACACAAAATTGATCCGGCCCCTGCCACATACGCCAGCACGATCGAAGTTTTCGAATCCGTCGATGGCGCCCAACTGGCGCTCAGCCCGGAATGGTTCAAAGCATACCAGGACCTGGACAACCTGCCCATCATGTTAGATGAAAGCTGCGACTTCGGCGAAGAATGCGTCATGTACCTCTATGAAAACTACAAAGCTGCCGAAGGCCTGACCACGCTGACCTATGAAATCGCCTTCACTTATCGTAATGTTTTGGTGTGGACTTCCGTGCGCGGCCTCGACTACGAAGTCGAGGAACAAGATGTGGTCGATGCCGCCCAGGTGATATATGACCGGCTGCTAGAACTGGAACTGGTTTCAGCAAATTAGCGAAACAAATTTGAGGCTCACCCCTACCTATTTACACGTGAGGGAGACACGTTTCTTGGAGAAAAGCAAGGATTAAATCCAAGCTCCGGGGGTCACGCCTCTACACAAAAGGCCGGCGAAGTGCTCTCGCCGGTCTTTTTCGTTAATTATGTAGAGATAGTAGCTTACTACCGAATCGCTTCTGCAACCCAGCCAAGCCCTAATTCACGCAGTTTCCACTCCGTTGGCGCTGCGGTTTCATGATCCCACCCCAAGATGCTATAGAAATCCTTCCGGGCCTGATCAAACTCAGCTTGGGGAAGCACGTTGTCCTCCGAAGGGTCTTCGGTATACGCCTGGAAAAAGCGTTCCGGCAACTTGTCATCTGCGGCAGTAAAGCCCTCGCGGGCATTGAAAGCGCGTGCCATGATATAGCCGCGTTCACCGGCTCGTAAAAGCTCGTACAAATTCGTGTCCCACCCGGTGATCGACCGTACCATTTCCACCAGATGATCGGGATCGAAAACCCCGGAAACAAACATGCAAAATCCGAGCACATTATCCAAGGTACTGCGCGCGATCACCGTGGCAGCCAGATGCATCTTCTCGGTGCTCAAATCGTTGTACTTGAGTGGTTCCAAAATGCCATAAGGATGCATCCCGGCTATCTTTTCCGCGGTGTCATATTCCACATCGTGGATATTATGCATATGATCTGCGCCGGTAGGCGAAACTGCATAGCCAACGCCTAAAGCAAACTTGACGCGCGGTTCGTGCATGGGGACCTCCTGGCCTTTGGCATGCATCACATACTGCCCGGTACCGCGCCCAATTTCCTGCGCAGCATGATACGAGCCTTCCGCCAGCAAGTCCCCAAATCCTTCACGCTTGGCGATCAATTCCACCATTTGCACCATTGCATCGGCACTGCCAAAGTTCAATTCGATCCCGCCGGTATCCGCGCTGGTGAGCAGCCCACGGTCGTAACACTCCATCGCCCAGGCAATCGTAACCCCGGCAGAAATCGTGTCCAAACCATAAGCATTGCACAATTCATTGGCCTTGGCAATTGCCTTCAGATCATTGACCCCGCAACTCGAACCAAACGCGCCGATGGTCTCGTATTCCGGTCCACCATAAGTGGGATCAACGGAATGCTGGTCATCTTCGACTTCCACCACGCGCTTACAATGCACCGGGCAAGCATAACAATTGTCCCGGTCGATGAGGATCGTTTCCGTCATCCGTGTACCAGTGATCTCCTCCCAACCACCTTCGAAAGTACCTTGTTGGAAATTCTTGGTGGGCAGGCCTTTAATCAGGTGTTGGTAAACGCCGTTGGCCGTCCCATCTTGCCGCAAGCCTTTCAACCAGGTTTCGGTGTAGGAGTCGCTCAACCATTTGGCGACCGCGTTCAGGGCTTTGGGTTCGGCAATTTCTTTTCTGCCCGAACCACGCACAGCAATCGCTTTCAGGTTCTTCGATCCCATCACCGC
>JAFGRA010000154.1 GCA_016935415.1 Anaerolineales bacterium | reverse complement strand
CGTCCCAGGAAATGTCTTGATTTCCTCACCCCTTATGAGGTATTCTTTCAACATCCACCTGTTGCACTTCAATGTTGAATCCAAGGCCAATAAATGATAGTGAATATAACATTATATATTTCAACTCCCGATAGGTTGCATGCGGATCGAAGTTGCATCTTCATTGGTGCGGACTTCATATTCCTGTCCATTGACGGAGAACACGACTTGCCAGCCAGGGGTAATCACCTGGGCGCAGATTTCGGCTGCTCCGCCCAATCCAAGGCAGGAATCGGACCATTCGGTTTGCTCCACATGCTGGAGCTTTACTTCCTCAACAGTCACGCCAAGTTGGTCGGCCAGCCAACGCTGGGCCTCCAGGGCTGCGGCGGGAGGAAGCTCTTCGGCCGGGGTAGTTTCAGTAGGGGGTGTAGCCGTGGCTGCAGGAGTACAGGCGGCTAAAACCAGGACCAAAACTACCGGCAGCAAGAAAGCTCGATTGCGAAAAAATCTCATTTTGTCTTTGCTATACCGCTACGGGTCTGCGGCGGGTGATCAGGCCCAGGATCAGGGTAAGCAGGGCCGAGCCGAGGATACTCCAGATAAAGGGGAAAGTTTCTCCACCAATGGTGATCGGGAGTAATTCGGGCAGGCCAAACTGGCGGGCCAGCCACAGGCCAATGAAGGCACCTACATAACCGACCACGATCGAAACCAGGCAGCCACCAATAGAATAGCCGCTGATCGCCTGGCCGATGCCGCCGGCGAGGGAAGCGATTACCAATAAGACGAGCAGTTCAAGTAAAGTCAACGTATACCTCCAATTTCTATCACTCGTGAAAAATGCACGGGATTGTGTCCCGATATTGTTTAAAGCGTGTGGTTGTTAGCTATATTGCCCCTTGAGAATAACTACCATCCAATTTAACAGTTGCAAGTTGATTCGTAAAAGTATCGAGTCACATGTATAGGGTATAGGAATCGGTATATATGTCCAAAATTTGTCAGACAAATGGGGTGGACTGATTTTGCTAAATCCGCTTTACGCTTGTACATTTCACCGTCTATATCCCAATTATGGTAAACTTTGTGAGAACTGGTACACGCCCGAAAACCAGCCCACATTCACATACTCATCATCCTGTTGAGGTCCCATGCTGACAATTCCCGAAAAGATCTTCTTCGTCCTTGCCGCTTTAGCGACCATCGTCGCCGTCTTTTTTGCCACCCGCCGCATCATCAAGATCATCGCCCGCGGCCACGGCAAACCCGACTGGGGCGTCGTGCCCAAACGCCTGATCGACGTGCTCGTCAAGACGGTGGTGCTCACTCCGGTGTGGCGCACGCGTCCGCTGGCCAGCCTTTTCCACGCCATGGTGGTGTGGGGCTTCATGTTCTATCTGCTGGTCAATATTGGTGATACGCTCCAGGCGCTGATCACCGGGTTCCATTTCCTGGGCACCGGTACAATCGGCAACCTGTACCGCATTTTTGCCGATGTGCTCAGCGTAAGTGTGTTAGTAGGGATGACGGCGCTGCTGCTGCGGCGCTTCGTTTTCCACGCCCCCGAGCTGGAAACGCGTGATACCACGCTGCTGCATCCCAAGGCCAAACAGGGCAAAAAGCGCGATTCGCTGATCGTGGGCGTCTTCATCCTACTGCATGTCGGCGGGCGCTTCTTCTCCCAGAGCTTCCTGCTGGCGCGCGAAGGTGCAGATGCCTGGCAGCCGTTTGCCAGCGCGGTTTCGAGCTTGTGGATGGGGATGAGCGCGGGGGGGCTGGTGATCGGCGAACACGCCACTTTCTGGCTGGCGATTGGCCTGATTATGGCCTTCTTCCCCTATTTCCTGTATTCCAAGCACATCCACCTCTTTATGACCCCGCTCAATTTCCTGCTCACTCCCGAGCGGCGCGCTCCCGGCGAACTCGACCCACTGGACTTCGAGGACGAGAGCATCGAGCAGTTTGGCGCTACCCGTCTGGAAGACCTGGGTTGGAGCCAGTTGCTGGACGCTTACGCCTGCATTATGTGCAACCGCTGCCAGGATGCCTGCCCGGCCTATAACACCGGCAAGGTGCTTTCCCCGGCCGCGCTGGAGATCAATAAGCGTTACTTTATCAACGAAGAAGGCGCACGCCTGGCTGCTGGGGAAGAAAGTTCGCAGACTTTGCTGGAATTTGCGATCACGAAAGAAGCCGTTTACGCCTGCACAGCCTGCGGCGCCTGCACGGACATCTGCCCGGTGGGCAACGACCCGATGCGCGATATCATGGATATCCGCCGAGCGTTGGTCTTGATGGAAAACGACTTCCCGGAGCAATGGCAGACCGCTTTCCGTGGGATGGAGCGTACCGTCAACCCGTGGGGCGTACCCCAGGCCGAGCGCATGCAGTGGGCCGAGGGTCTGGACGTGCCCACCATCGAGCAGAACCCCGAACCGGAAATCTTGTGGTGGGTGGGCTGCGCACCTTCGACCGACGCGCGTGCCCAGAAAACGGCCCAGGCCTTTGCCCGCATCCTCAACGCCGCTGGGGTAAGCTTCGCCGTACTCGGCAAGAACGAGCAGTGCACGGGCGACTCGGCGCGGCGGGCGGGAAATGAGTACCTGT
>JAFGRA010000153.1 GCA_016935415.1 Anaerolineales bacterium | reverse complement strand
GGCGATCCAATCCGTCACAAGCCGGGAGGCACACGGTTGTTGGCACAGAGTCCTTGCCCCGGCCGAGACGCTCACCTTCATCCCCTCACCTCACATCGGGCCCTACCTGCTCCATTACGCGTACGGCCCCGTCGTGCGGGTCGTGTTTGACGCCCGCCTTCCCCAGGGGGTAGAGCGCGGCTTGGCTGGGCTTACCCGGACCGACCTGTTGGTCCAGTTGCGGGCGTTGGCCGACGATACCCGCCTGCGCATTCTCAAGTACATTGTCGATCATGGCGAGCAATCTTCCAAAGAGATCATGGATACACTCGACTTGAGCCAGTCGGCCACCTCCCGCCACCTGCGCCAGCTCAACGCCACCGGCTACCTGATTGCCCGTCGGGTGGAAAGCGCCAAATATTTCGACATCAATCCGGAGCGTATCGAAAGCACCTTGCAAGCCATCTCCGCGTTTTTATTGGGTTCCTAAATTATCGGTAGGTAAGATTTGTTTCCGTGCCCGAAAATGATTGAGCGACAGGCTCAATAGAAAGGACAGCATGATGGTTACCTGGAAAGACCTCTATGTAGAAACCCAACGCCGTCAGGATGAGATCGACCGCGCTCAAGTCTACAATGCTATCCAGCAGGTCGTGGAAGTACCGCTCCGGGAGCGCTTCTATCATCGCTGGCTGGCCTCCCTGGGCGCCGTATTGGAAAATTGGGGTCGTACTTTGCAAACTCGCCACTCCCCATTGACGGTGGTCAACTATCAGATTGAAGAGCATCCCTGCCCGCCTGGGTGTTAAGGACTGCCCTTGAAAGCAGCTTTCTTTGACAAATTCTTAGGGCGTTTACTTGGATATTCTTACTGCGAACCAATTCTTGAGGACTAGATCAATAGGAGAGAATCGATGACGAGTGTAGATGTAAAGCAAATTTGGACCACCGCGATTGAAACTATGCAGGCTTTTGGGCCTTTTTACCGGGATGAGATGCTCAAAGCAATTGAGGACTCCGGCCTGGAGAATAGATGGTTTCCGCTCCATTTAGCGCGGGGCATCGAACCGGAACCCTTGAGTGTAAAGCGATATTACGCGTTGGGCCCCTATCCTAACATTGAGACCCGCGTGGCGATCCTGGAAGAATTGGCTGAGACAGCATATATGGACAAGGTCGGTGAAGATGCCTACCGCGTCACCGAACCAGGTAAAGCACTGGTTGAAGGAATTTTTGAAGCTGCCCATATCAGCCTGGGGAAGGTTAGCTTCCTTGCAGATGAAGAAATGGCCGAAATTGCTGCCTTATTGAAAAAATTGGTCAAGGCGGTAGAGGCAGGGGCGGAACCGCCGGCTAAATGGCCATTGGAGCATAGCCGGGCCACCGATCCAGGGGAAGGCAGTTCCTATGCCTCCCAGATCGACCAGTACCTGACCGACCTGTACTTCTTCCGTGAAGGTGCCCATATCGCGGCCTGGGAACCCTACGGCGTTGCCGGATACGTTTGGGAAACCCTGACCTTCCTTTGGAACGAGGAGGAGGAAGCCAATACCGGCGCTGCCCTGGCCGAAAGGTTGCAGGGGCGCGGCTATACTGAGGAAGATTATGCCCAGGCATTGGAAAAGCTGGTCGAGATGGGTTGGGCCGAGGCAGTTAAAGACGGCTACCAGATCACGGAGCAAGGCCGCCGAATCCGCGATGAAGGCGAAGCAGAAACTGACCGGATTTGCTTCTCCTCCTGGGATGGCTTGAGCGAAGCAGAACAAGCAAAATTGTACACATTGCTGACCCGCCTAAAGGCGAAGCTTGGCGAACTTACCGAAGAAAAAGAAGCGCAGGCAGTCTGAGCAAGATTACCTGTGCCGTTCACCGGGCGAGGGTCTGCGATGATGCAAAGACCGAAGGTCTTTCGTACGCCAGCAGAAATTGGAAGTGACGAATCATGATAACCTGGCACAATCTCTCGTACGAGGGAAACACGCAAAATGACAATGCCCAAGATCGCCAGAAGCCAAAGCAATCTGGTGAGCAGCATAATCCCGTCATGCGTCACCTGCGCTCACAGCAAGCCCAACTGGACGATAGTGCGTTGATCCATTGGGACTACCGGGTGCAATTACGCGCCGACGCGTTGGAATTTTCAGACTTAGAGGAAGCGGGGAACGAGTAACGGAATTTTACAAAACTTGAATTAGGCTAGACAGGGGGTAAATGTCTAGTTTCTTCTCCTTCGTGGAAAGTGCCCTGGTTAGGCCCCAGGGTACTTTCCCTTAAAGGGCAGGTATGCATAAAACAAAAACGGCTTCTGAAGTTTCAGAAGCTGCTGCTTTTTTAGCGATGGGATTAATGGATTCCGAGGTTGCTGATCTCGTCGAGCTGCACAACGTCCACCGGGGCATCCTTTTCCAGCAAGGCCAGGGTAGCCTCCAGGATACGGCGCTGCTGCGACTCGTCGCCAGGCGCACCCAGTGCACAGCCGGGCAGCGTGTTGGTGGCGGTGGCGCGCGGCGGGGCAGTCATCAGTGCTAAACCCGCGCTCCAGGAGGTGAAGGTAGTGGCGATACAATTGAGTTCCAGGCCGCGTGCCAGCAGGCCAACCGATTGGATGCACAGGTTGGAGGCTGGGACCAACAGGATAGCGTTGACCCTTTCATCCTGGGCAACGGAGAGGATATGGGGCAATACCTCTTTGGCGATGCGCAGCACGTTGGGCAGGTAGCCATTGAAGCTGATCACAGAAGGGGCTAGTTCACCAATTGAGCCTTCACGCACCATGTTGCGCAGATGACCCAGGGGCAGCAGCACCTGGGGATCGTGTTCGATGAAGGTGTGATCGTATTGGCGGTGGGCAAAACCGATCTCAGACAGGGGAGTATCGCTTGGGAAGGTTCGAATCCGGTAATCACCGAACGGATTATCGTCCTCGAAGGGTTGCTGCGTATCACGCAGGTATGCGCCTGAAGAAGTTACCAGCATCAGGCGGCTTTTCCCCAGATCGACGCCCTTTCCGCTGGGGGCGCGTTCGTTTTGGGGACGTACGTATTTACTCCAGTCGAATTGACCAGTCCGCTCGAAATGGTCGAGCCAACCGTCGCGATAACTGGTCAACCACTGTTTCGGATTTTCGAAAATTTCTACATCCGGTGTGGGCCGCATTGCCATCTTTAATGTATTCCTTTAATGTGTAATGCCAGCGTTTTCCCTGGCTCATTTATTATATGTTATCGCTTTAGAGAATCACCTTTCAATTTGGAAGGGTGAGTGTTTTTTAACCATCAATGCCGGCGCGGCGGTTAAGAGAATTGTAAGTATTGGGGCAGGGTGCAAGATGCAGGGTGCAGGATAAAAATTGCAAATTACAGATTGCAGATTGTAAAGCTGCTTGAACACGAATACCACGAATGGTTCGAATGACACGAATATATTTCCAATTTGTGTCATTCGTTTTATTGGTGCTATTTGTGTTTTATCCTTTTATCTCTTCGTATCTCGATTTCCTCCCGTGCCTCTGTGGTGGAAAATAAGGACGCACGACTACCCCAATTCCCCGCATTTCGTTTATACTTAGCGGCTGACGGTCAGTCTTGCAGTTCGAGCTGCCGACTGCCTTTGGAGTTGAATCCCAATGACGAATCCCGAAAAACGGCCTTACTTCGTAATGTTCCTGCTCTTGCTGGTGTTGATCCCGCACCTGGTGATCGCTACCCATAACGCTAACACTGTGCTGGACTGGTACACCACCGATGACGCTTTCTACTATTTCCAGGCCGCCCGCAATATCGCCGCCGGGAACGGCGTAACCTTCGATGGCCTAACCCGCACCAACGGCTTCCACCCCTTGTGGATGGCAATCTGTGTGCCGGTGTTCGCGCTGGCACGCGTGAATACACTGCTGCCGCTGCGCGTACTGGTTGTGGTCTTGGGGCTGCTCAACGCAGGTTCAGGGATTGTGCTGTACCGCCTGGGCAAGCGCTATTTTGCGCCTGTTGTGGCGGCCTTGCTGGCACTATGCTGGTCGCTGACCCCCGTCCTCCATACCATGACCACCAAAGGCGGTGTCGAAGCCGGGCTAAATGCCTTCTTCATCTTGCTGCTGTGGGAACGCCTGAGCGCCTTCAATGATGAAAAATTCCCAGTACAGCGCGGCCTGCGCCAGATCTTCTGGCTGGGTGTGATTTCCACGCTCGCCATCCTCAGCCGCCTGGATAATGTCTTCATCGTCTTCTTCGGCGGGGCCTGGCTGTGGCTGCGCTGGTGGCAGCCGCAGGTTGGCGAGTCCGCCAGCGCCAGAGACAAATGGCTGTGGCGCTTCAAGACCGGCACGGCCTTCTTCGCGCCGGTGGTGGTTGTTATGCTCGCTTACCTGGCCTGGAACCAGCTCGCCTTTGGCACTCCCATGCCGATCAGCGGGCAGATCAAGGTGTGGTGGGGCACGCTCGACAAGACCGTGTATGGCTTCCCGATCAAACATTTCGAAACTTTCTGGGGGCAGTTCTTCACCGCCGATGAAGACCTCGGCCCGTGGTCGACGCTGACCGCTCCGTTGTACGCCGCCGCCGAGAACGTGTTGCCGCTCTTGGGGATGAAGGCCACGGTGGCCGCCCGGAGGGTAGCGCTGGTGGGGATTGGCGGCGGGCTGGCGTTGCTGGCCGGAGTGTTGGTATGGTTCAACCGCCGGTTCGTGTTGGTGGCGGTCAAGCACCTGGGGCTGGTGCCCTTCTTCCTGGCCTGCTTTGCCCAGATCAGCTATTACAAAATCGGGCACAGCATGGCGCAGCAGCCCTGGTATTGGATCATGCAGTTGGTTTTTATGGCCTTCGTGCTGGGCATCCTGCTGGAAAGCCTCTATCGCTTAGTTTCTCGGATTCGGGAAGCGGATGGGCTGGGACAACGCATCGCCCAGGTCGTTTTCGTGCTGGCCTGTGTGGCGCTGACGCTCAATTTCCTGGACTACATGCGCCGCAGCACGCGTCCCGATAGCGACCCCAGCGCCCATTTCTACGTGGATCGCCCGGCCTGGGTGGAAGCCAATACCGAACCCGGCGCGCGCATCGCCATCACCGGAGCGGGCAATCTGGGCTATTTCACCGCAGGACGCACGATCATCAACCTGGACGGCCTGATGAACAGCACGGCTTACTTCGAACATCTCAAGGCCGGGACGGGCGCGCAGTATCTGGCGGAGTTAGGTGTGGATTACATCTTTGGCAACCCATACATGATGGAAGAGACTAACCCCTACGCGCCCATGCTGGCCGGCAAGATCACGGAATACAAACGCTATCACTTTGGTGAGCGTGAACTGGTCTTGTGGAAATTCACCCCTTGAGGAATGGATTAGATTGATGCAACGTGACCTCGATAAAGCGGCCTTGCGCGGCGAACCTTCCTATGTGTGGCGCGCCGGGCAGCAGCGCCGCCTGGAAATGATCGCCGAGTGGGGCGGCGAGCGCCTGGCCGGGCGCATCCTGGAAAACGGCTGCGGCGTGGGCATGTACGTGCAGAAGCTGCAAGCCTACAGCGGGAAGGTGTATGGCCTGGAATACGAATTCGAACGCGCCGGGGAAGCACACGCCTACTCCGGCCTGATCGTGAATGCCGCCGGGGAAAACCTGCCTTATCCAGCCAACAGCTTCGACCTGATCTTGAGCCACGAGGTGATCGAGCATGTCGCCGATGACCACGCCGCGATTCAGGAAATGGTGCGGGCGCTCAAGCCCGGCGGGCGCATTACGCTGTTCTGCCCCAACCGCGGCTATCCGGTGGAGACGCACGGCATTTACTGGCGCGGCCAATATCACTTCGGCAATATTCCATTGGTCAATTACCTGCCGCGCAAGTGGCGCGACAGGCTGACCCCGCACGTCGAGGTGTACACACGCCGCGATCTGGAAAAGCTTTTTGCCGGGCTACCGGTGCGCTTCGTTTACCGCACGATTGTCTTTGGAGCTTACGATAACCTGATCGCCCGCTTCGGCGTGTTCGGCAAAGCCCTGCGCGCCACGTTGCAGTTCATGGAACGCACGCCATTTAAGTTGTTGGGCTTATCGCATTTCTGGGTGGTGGAGAAGGTGTAAGGGCGTGGGTGCGTGATTACGAAAGTGGGGTAATATAAGGTATCGTGACAACGGAATGGAGATAGGGAGAATCAGATGAAAGCTTCGAACTGTAAACTGGTTGGGATACTGCTGGTTATGCTTATTGTTGTCTTGCTGGGCCTTGCCGGATGTAAGGGAGAAAGAGATATAACCCCATTGCCTTTGCCTCCGACTCCTGAGTTCTTAAGGTCAGTTTCTAATACTGTAAAAAGCCTTGGATTCAACATTGAAGTGCAACAGGTGGATGTTGAAAGAATACCTCATAAGGGGTGAGGAAATCAAGACATTTCCTGGGACG
>JAFGRA010000152.1 GCA_016935415.1 Anaerolineales bacterium | reverse complement strand
GAAACGCTTTCCGCCGCCGCCGGGTTCCAGGTGGAAGAGGCCAAGAAGGCGGCCATGGAAAAATACGCCGGGCAGTATATCCTGGTGGTGGAAGGCAGCGTCTCGCCGGCTGACGGCGGCATATATTGCACCATCGGCGGCCGGAGCTCGCTGGATGTGCTGCAAGAAGCCGCCGCCGGGGCTGCCGCAGTCATCGCCACCGGAAATTGCGCGGCCTTCGGCGGGCTGCCGAGGGCTAACCCCAATCCCACTGGCGCCGTCAGCGTCGCCGAAATCATCAAGGACAAGCCAGTCGTCAATATCGCCGGCTGCCCGGCAATCCCAGAAGCCTTCACGGGCACGCTTGCCCACTTCCTGGTGTTCGACTCCCTGCCCGAACTCGATAATCTCCACCGTCCAAAGACCTTTTACGCCCAGACCATCCACGACCGCTGCCTGCGCCGCCCGTTTTACGAAGCCGGCAAGTTCGCCAACTCGTTTGATGACGAAGGCGCGCGCAAAGGCTGGTGCCTGTACAAACTTGGCTGCAAAGGCCCAACCACCTATAACTCCTGCGCGACGATCAAGTGGAACGGTGGTCTTTCCTTCCCGGTCCAGTCAGGCCACCCCTGCCTGGGTTGTTCAGAGCCCAATTTCTGGGATGGCGGCGGGTTCTACCAGGGCCAATCTGCTCCGCTGGATCGTCCCGCTGCCGTCACTGCTGGAGCCGCCGCCGCGGTGGGCGTGGTGGTGGGCGTCGGAATGGCGCTTGCCAACCAGGCCATCAAGAAGGCTGCCGGTTAAGCGACGAAGGAGAGAATGAAATGAACTGGAATACAATTTTGGAATTTGCGCGCGGCCCCTTCTTCCAGGTCGCCCTCCTGGTTTTCATCGCCGGGATGACCTACCGGCTCGTCCGGGTCATTCTCCTGGGTTGGCAAGCCGACAAGATCCCCGCCAGGGGCAGCAAGGTTAAAGGAGCGGCGATCTCCTTCCTGAAAGGAATCATCATCTGGCCTTTCATTCCCTGGGTCAAAGACACCTTCAACCGCAACCCGATCATCTACCTGGCCGGCGGGTTGTTCCATCTGGGATTGTTTGTGGTGCTCATCCTGGGTTCGGCGCACATGCTGGTTTGGAAAAGCCTGATCGGCATCGGCTGGCCGACGCTGCCACTCCCGATCGTCGATTGGATGGCAGCCGTGACGATCGTGGCCATGATCTTTTTATTCATCAACCGCCGGATCAATCCTGTCCTCAAACTGATCTCCGGACCGGCCGAATGGGTCAACCTTCTCATGGTATTCCTTCCCATGGTGACCGGCTACATGATGACCCACCATCTCTGGTTCCGCTATGAGGTGCTCTTCAGCCTGCACATGCTGACGGTCAATGTGCTGCTCATCTGGATCCCCCTCAGCCGGATCTCGCATTTCATGTTCTATTTCTTTTCCAGGGCAATCCATGGCGCCGACTTTGGGAAGCGGGCAGTGACCCCGTAAAGGAGCAAAGCAATGCAAGCCCAAATCGCGATCAATACATTTGTCAAAGAGACCGGTGGGTATGTTGCCGCCCAATTAGAGGCCTGCACCCGCTGCGGGATGTGCGCCGAGGCCTGCCATTTCTACCTGGCGACCGGCAATCCTGAATATGCCCCGGTCTGGAAAATTGAGCTGCTGAAACGCGCCTACGAACAACGCTTCACCCTGGCCGGGCGGGCCAAGCTGGCTCTTGGAATTGATAAACCCATCAGCGACGAAGACGTGGCGCACTTCAGCAAAATCGTTTATGAAGCCTGCACCATGTGCAACAAATGCTCAATGGTCTGCCCGATGGGTATCCAATTGGGCCCGCTCATCCACGAGGTGCGCACCGGGTTCTCAGAAGCGGGGGTCGTGCCCGCCGATCTGATGGCCGTGGTCAATAAGCAGGTCGAAGAAGGCAGCCCGCTGGGCGTTACCGACGACGTTTACGCCGACCGGATGGAATGGGTGGCCGACGAGTGGGAAGTGGAGTTGCCCATCGATGTCAAGGGCGCCGATACACTGGTCGTTTTCAGTTCAATTGAGGTGATGAAGTTCCCCGAAAATATCGCCGCCATCGCCCGGATCCTCAATGCCGCCGGCGAAAAATGGACCCTCAGCACCACAGGACGGGAGGTGGTTAACTTCGGTTTCTACGAAGGCAGCCCCGAACGCACCAGGATGTTCCTGCAGCGCGTTTTCGATGCGGTCAAAGAGCTGGGCGTGAAGAAAGTTGTCGTTACCGAGTGCGGCCACGCCTACGACGCCCTGCGCTGGACCTCCTACAACATTATGGAGGTACCCGCAGGGATCGAAATCACTCATATCGTCGGCCTCATCGGCGAATACATCCGCGCAGGGAAGATCAAGCTCAAAGCCGGCGCCTACAACAACGGCACACTCACCTTTCACGATGCCTGCAAGATCCAGCGGCGCGGCGGGCACGTAAAGGAGCCTCGCGAGATTCTCAACATCCTGGCCCCCCAGTCGTTCAAAGAGATGACCCCGAACAAGGAAGAGTCGATTTGTTGCGGCGGCGGTGGTGGCGTGATCGCGATCAAAGAAGCTGACCCCATCCGCTATGCGGCATTTGAGCTGAAGATCGACCAGATGCGCAATGTGGGGGCCAAAACCGTTGTCATGAGCTGTTCCAACTGCCGGCTGCAATTCACCGACTGCGTCCAGCACTTTAACCTGGATGTCAAAGTCGCTGGTTTATGCCAGATGGTTGCCGAAGCTCTGGAAGAATAGGAGGAGGAAGATGGCATCTTTTACGATCACCCCGGTTGAAAAAGGGATCATGCGGTGCCAGCATACCGGTTCGCTTTCACATGAGGACGTACGTTCACTTGCCGCCTTTTTGCACGACTACCGCGGCAAGCTGCTGGTAGATCTGCGCGGCACATCGGGCGAAGAGTGCATGCGAAACCTCCGGCAGTTCCGGCCCATGATGCCGACCACCGCGATCTTTGGGGCAAATATTAACCAGGCTCTCCTCGAGATACCTGAAAGTTATTACACCCACGAGGTCAAATATTTTGAAACCGAAGAAGAAGCGCTCGATTGGCTTCGTAATCAATAAGAGGAGAGAAACATGGCCGAAAGAATTGTGATCGACCCCATCACCCGCATCGAAGGGCACTTGCGGATCGAAGCAGCACTGGACAGCAGCAACAAAATCGCTCAGGCGTACTCCTCTGGCACAATGGTGCGCGGCATCGAGATCATCTTGCGCGGTCGCGACCCGCGCGAAGCATGGGCGTTTGCCCAGCGGGCCTGCGGTGTGTGCACCACCGTCCATTCCTTCGCTTCCATCCGCTCGGTAGAAGACGCGCTGGGGATCAAGATACCCAGGGCTGCCAACCTGATCCGCAACCTGATGATTGCCCAGCAGTACGTGCACGACCATGTCATGCACTTCTACCATCT
>JAFGRA010000151.1 GCA_016935415.1 Anaerolineales bacterium | reverse complement strand
GCCAATCGGATGCCAATAGCCAAGAAACCTTGGAAAAGATAGATAGAATAGACATTTTTTCACTCCACTTTTTTGGGGCAAGCCCAGAAGCCCAAATTCACGCTTTACCATTTTGCGTAGGCTTCACTATGCTTACGGTATTCGATCAATTCCTCCCCCAATAGGCTGTGCTCGAGGATAATGTCGCTGACCTCTTCCAGGGCGGAGACCCAATGATAGGCCTCTTCCAGCGTTTGCCCGATCGCAAAGCAGCCGTGCCCGCGCTGCATAACGATCTTATAGCCGCGCAGTGCCTCAGAAACTTTTTCGGCCATCTCGGTCGACCCCGACGCAAGTTCTACGGTCACGACCGGAATCTTGCGCAGCAGGTAAGAACCTTCATTGTCGATGGGGATGATCTCATCCCGGCTCAGGCTGAGGGTGATCGCCGTGCGTGGGTGGGCATGAACAACAGCCAATGCGGCCGTCTTTTCGTAGATGGCGCGATGCACGATCAATTCGGTGCTGGCACGCACGATGCCGCTATCCTTGCCCTGGAAACTGGTTTCCACAAAATCGGTGGGTTTCAAGCGCCCAAACTGCGCCCCCCGGCGCTTGATAATGATCTTGTCGCCCACGCGCACGCTCATATTGCCGCCATGCGAGCTGGTCAATCCGGTCACAAATATATCGCGGCCAATGTCACGGAATTCTTCGTAAAGTCTTTGGTCGATCATTCGGTCACCTCGAGTGCAAACTCTAAATTCAATTCCTTTAATTTTTCCGGTTTCGGGATACCAGTTTTATCCCAGCCGCGGAAGGCGTAATATTCTTCCAGCATGGGGGCCAGCTTGACGGTAAAACCTTCGCTGGGGCCTTCCGCCACAGGTTCGTTGAGCAAGCGGCCGGGCAGGGTATCATCCGCCATCGTAAAACCTTCACGCAGGTTGTACAGGCGTTCCAATGTCCAGACGCGTTCACCAACCACCATCAGGTCATCGGCGGTGAAATGCTCACCGGTAATCGCCGTCAATGTACGGGCGAAGAACTCTTCCGCCACGGCCATATTGGCAAACTTGCAGTACAGCAGGCTGTCGATCACCGCGGCCGAATTCTGATGCACGGAGACGATCCCGGCCTTGCCTTGCGTGGCAAAGCGGTCGATCAGACGTGGCAAAGCCAAAACTTCCGGCCCTAACATATTGCCGGTTTCGTGGCAGGCGCCGCGGTTACCGGTAGCGAATACCAGGCCCTGGCCCTGCATGCCACGCGGGTCATAGGCGGGCATTTCCAGCTTTTTGACGCTCATGGATAGTTCCGGAGCGCCGTGCTTTTCAGCCATGCGGTAGCTGCCTTCTGCCATTTCCGCACCAACGCTACGCCGGTAAGCGGTATCCTCGATCAGGGCAAGCAGCTTATCAGCCTGCCCAAACCCAAGCTCGCCCTCAAGCAATCCCTTTTCGGCCAGTTCCATGGCACAGCCAATCGTATTGCCCATCGAAATTGTGTCGATTCCGAGATCATTGCACAGGTAGTTGGCTTCGGTGATGGCGTCCAAATCGTCGATACCGCACTGTGCGCCAAATGCCCAGGCCGATTCGAATTCTGGGCCTTCACCTTCTTTCCCTCTTTTGGTCTGAGTGATACGCGTGCAGGTGATCGGGCAAGACCAGCAAGCCTGATTCTTCACCAGGATCGTGTCGGTGATTTCCTCACCGCTGATCTTGTCGGCATGCTCGAATTGCGATTGCTGAAAATTGCGGGTGGGCAGAGCACCGATCTCATTGACCACGTTCATGACCACAGCGGTACCAAATTCCGGCAGCGCCTGGGAGGTCAGCGGGCTGGCTTTAATCAATTTGCCGGTTTCATACAGCATGAATTTGAATTGGTCTTGATCGACAGGCTTATTCTTGTCTTTGCCTTCGACCACGATAGCTTTAAGGTTCTTGCTGCCCATCACAGCTCCGCCGCCGCCGCGCGCCAGAGCGCGCTCCTTGTCGTTCATGATGGCGGAAAACCGCACCTGATTCTCCCCGGCCACACCGATGCACAATACGTTGCGTTTGTTGCGGTTCTGGCCCAACGCTTCGGTGGTCTCGAACACATTCTTGCCCCACAGATGCCCGGCGTCTTTAATTTCAACACCTTCAGGGGTGATCTCGATCATCACCGGCTTTTCAGCCTTGCCGCGCACGATCAGAGCGTCATGTCCGGTGCGTTTGAACTGCATCCCCCACCAACCGCCGCTGTTGCTGTGCAGGATCGTATCGGTCAGCGGGCTTTTGGTGCTCACATTAAAACGATTGCTGGTTTGGGAAGCCGATGCCGTAATCGGGCCGGTGGTAAAAATGAGCGCATTCTCCGGCGAAAGCGGTGCGACTTCCGGGCCAACCAGGTCCCACAATAAGCGTGCCCCCAGGCCGCGCCCACCTAAAAACAGGCGCGCCATTTCCATATCCAGCGGCAGGGTTTCAATGCTGCCGTCGGTGAGGTTTATGTCCAGTATTTTACCGGCCCAACCATTCATAAGATTCTCCTTAAATAATTTATTGCTTTCAATCCAAAATCAACCACCGGCAATCGGTGGGAAAACGGCGATTTGATCTCCAGCGGAAATCGCCGTGTCTAATCCTTGTACCAGTTCGCTATCCTGGCCGTTCACCATCACGCGCACGTGGGGCTGTAAATCAGCGCTATCAAAGATCGCGGCGCGTAAAGCTTGGTTATCTGCACAAATATCTTCAAGCGCGGCGCGCAGCGTTTCACCCGAACACGCTTTTTCTGAAAACCCGGCTTTCTGGCGCAGGTCACCGAACAATTTGATCTTCATAGCATACCAATAATTCTCCGTTACCCATCATTTCAATGAAAAAGCGACTTCCAGGTCGCCGATCTCCGTGTCACCAATCGGCACAAGCTGGCCGATGGTGGTGGTATCGATCAGCGATTTGGCGCTGAATTCGATCACCTCAAGCCGGTCGAAAGCGTTCAACACATTCGTGCCTACGGTCAATACACAGTCATTTTGGACGACCAATACCGGCGTACTTTCCGAGATCATCTCAGCAACCTTTTCGACTTCAGTATATAGTGTCTTGAAGGGCAGCAAAGGCACATCACGCAACAGAATAAAGCTTTCGGGAATGGTGCGCGAATCGAACGGCACCGCGGTGATGGCGTAGGCGGTTACGTTGGGACACTGTGCGGTCATGATGCAGTTTACGTCAGGATGTTTGGCATAGATGGCCTGATGCAATTGCACCGAACGGCTGGGGAGTTTGCCTGCTTCCCGGACACCGCTGCGGATCAGGACAACATCCTCGACCGCCAGCGTGCGCCGGTCGTGACCAGTGGGCGTTATCAGGAAACTGTCCTCATCTAAACGCGCCGAGACCACACCTTCCGTGCTGATCATCAAATGCCGGTCACAGGCGCGCGCCGTGATTTCCACGATCTGCTGGCGCAGTTCGCGTTCGCGGCTGCTGTGCACAGTGGGAACGAATTCCGGCAGCAAGTTGGTACGATGGTCGAACAGGTTCAGGGCGGGTTCACTGAGCGTATGGACTGTACCCAATGACTTAGCTCGAATCAAAGTCCGGGCGCAAAAATCGAGCGTCTCCAAACGTTGAAAAGCATCCAACAAGTTCGCCCCGGCGGCGGCCATGCCGTGATTTTCAAGAATGACAATATTGTATCCTTCGGCAAAGGTGGCGGCGATGCTCTCCCCGAGTTCTTCGCTGCCGGGCAGGGCGTAAGGAGCATAACCTACAGGTCCACATACCCGGTTGGCCTGGGGAATGATGCGTGTATCCGGCACCGCCCGCACAATGCTAAAGGATACCAACGCCGGGGGATGAGCGTGTACAATGGCGCTGATATCGGGGCGTAGTTTATAGATCGCCCGGTGGAAAGGATATTCCGAAGAAGGCTTATGGGGGCCTTCGACGGCGCCATCGGCATGCATACAGATCATATCTTTGGGGGTAAGTTTACCTTTATCAACCCCAGCCGGGGTGATCCAGATGTCGCCGTTGCTGTCCTTGATGGATAGATTCCCCCCACTGAGCGTGGTCATGCCGTTGTGGTAAATGCGATCCATGATGGCGACCAGTTGGTCGCGGGGGTGCAGGAGTTGGAAGTTCATTCGGGTTTCACCATTATTTTTGCAGCGCCTGAAAGCGGGCGTAGGCTTCATCCCATTCGGCGCGATCTTCGGGTTCATATCGTTCGGCTCCGGCCATGCCCGCCACAATTTGGCGCGCTTCGCCAATGTTGGCCAACTCACCCAGGGTGATGAGCTGCACGGCGGCATTACCGATCACGGTGGCTTCGATTGGCCCGGTGACCACTGGCAGCCCGGTGGCGTTGGCCGTAAGCTGATTAAGTAATTTGTTTTGAGTGCCCCCGCCAACGATGTGCAGCACGGATACCGGCTGTCCGGCCACCGTGGTGACCTGCTCTAATACCTGGCGATAGGCCAGCGCCAGACTCTCCAGCACGCTGCGCACCACTACGCCAACTGTTTCCGGCACGGGCTGATCCGTCTGGTGGCAGCGCTCGCGAATCAATTGCGGGTAATCGCCGGGTGCGAGGAAGGCGGGATCGTTGGGATCGAACACCGCGGTTAGCGGTTCGGCTTGTTGGGCCAGTTCGACCAATTCGGCATAGGAATAAGTGTTCCCATTGGCCGCCCAGGTCGCCCGGCACTGCTGCAAAATCCATAACCCGGCGATGTTCTTCAAGAATCGGTATGTGCCGTACACGCCACCCTCGTTGGTGACGTTGGCGGCCAGTGCATCCGGCGTTAGGATCGGTTCGTCGACTTCCAACCCAAGTAGGCTCCAGGTGCCGCTGCTGAGGTAGGCAAAATCTACTTGCCGGGTCGGGACGGCGGCCACAGCACTACCGGTATCGTGGCAGGCCGGGGCGATCACCGGGATGCCATCATAGGTTCCCAGGCGGGTGCCGGGCTGGACGATCTCCGGGAAGATGTAGCTGGGGATATCCAGTTTATCCATCAAATCCGCTGCCCAGTTCCCGGTAGTGGGGTTGAGCAGTTGGGTAGTGGTCGCATTGCTGAACTCACACACTTTCGCACCGGTCAGCCAGTAGTTGAGCAGGTCAGGGGCGGTCAGGAAGGTTTCGGCAATCTGCAACTGTGGCGAGCCGCGCTCCACCATGCTTAATAGCTGGTAAAGGGTATTGATCGGCATGAATTGCAGGCCGGTCTGGGCGAAGATTTCGGCTTGCGGCACTTTGGCAAAAGCGTGTTCCATTATGCCGTTTGTGCGGCTGTCGCGATAGTGCACCGGATTGCCGATCAGGTCGCCCTGGCTGTCCAGCAGGCCAAAGTCTACCCCCCAGGTATCCACGCCAATGCTGGCGGGCTGTAAGGCTTTCCCCTTTTCGATCCCGGCCTGGATGTCGCCCCACAATCGCGGGAAATCCCAATACAATGTGCCATTGATGGTCACGGTGGTATTGGGAAAGCGGTGCAGTTCTTCGAGCGCCATTCCCCGGCCGTCGAAATGCACGGCCATTACCCGGCCCGATTCCGCCCCGAGATCGACAGCTAAAACCGTCTTTTTGGCAGGCATGGTCACTCTCTTTCGGCAAAGACCTGCTTCTCGTAAGTATGAATATCGTCCAGGTAGGCGACGCCAACCGGCACGTCCTGCTGCATGCAATAGTAATCCCAGACCGCGCCGAAGGGCATGCCCTTGAGTTCTTCCAGCATCGCCAGGCGGGCAGTGTAATCCCCGGCCAGTTCAAGTTCACGCATCTGCTCACCCGGTTCCAATAGAGCCAGGAGCAGCCCCCGCAAGGCATTGCGCGTCCCAATCGTCCAGGCAGCCACACGGTTGATGCTGGCGTCGAAGAAATCCAGGCCGATATGCACGCGGTCCAGGAAACCACCGCGCACGATGGCGTGCATGATGGCTTGCAGGTCATCGGTCAGGGTCACAACATGGTCGCTGTCCCAGCGCACGCCGCGGCTGACGTGCAGCAGCAGTTCCGGCACATAGAGCAGCATGGAAGAAATCTTGTCGGAGATGGTTTCGGTGGGGTGGAAGTGACCGGCATCGAGGGTGAGTACGGTCTGATTCTTGACGGCATAGCCCATGTAGAATTCGTGCGACCCAACTACGTAACTCTCCGAGCCGATGCCGAATAATTTACATTCCACCGCGTCCAGGTTGTACTGCTTATCGATCGGTTCGGCCAGGATCGTATCCAGTGCGGCTTGCAGGCGCTGGCGCGGCCCCATCCGGTCGACAGGGGTGTCCTTGTAGCCGTCGGGAATCCAGATATTGGTGACCGCCGGGGTGCCCAGTTCGCGCCCAAAATAAGCCCCGATCTCGCGGCTGGCAATGCAGTGTTCGATCCAGAACTGGCGGATGCTTTCATCATGGTGCGATAAAGTGAAACCATCTTCGGCCAGCGGGTGCGAGAAGCAGGTCGGGTTGAAGTCAATGCCGTGCTGGTTCTGCTTGGCCCAATCGGCCCAGGTAGCGAAATGCTTGGGTTCGATCTCGTTGCGCGGCACTTTTTCATCCGTATCCAGATAAATGGCGTGCAGGTTGAGGCGGTGCGTCCCAGGGATCAGCTTGTAAGCCTGGTCAAGGTCCTGGCGTAGTTCAGCCGGGGTGCGGGCTTTACCGGGATAATTGCCAGTCGCCATGATGCCGCCGCCCAAAGCGGCATCTGGATCTTCGAACCCGATGACGTCGTCACCTTGCCAGCAGTGCAGGCTGATGGCGACCGGGGCCAATTGTGCCAGGGCGGCGTCTGTATTTATGCCCAGCGCGGCATAGCGTTCTTTCGCCAGGGCATACGCATTTTCAATCTGAGAATTTGTTGGATGGGTGCTCATGATACTCCTCGGTATGGTGAGATGATCCGGTTGTGCTCTATTCTAATCCAGGTGAAAATACTCTTCCAGTTCAACGAAGGTTTCATCCGGACGGGTGTTAGCATCCATGAAGGCGGACATGTGTTCCTGCCAACGAGTGTTGACTTCGGTAGCAGCCATTTTGGCCTGGGCTGCCTCCAGGCTCTCTTCAGTTTCGAAATAGCCGAAGATCAGGCCGTCTGGGCGCATGAACAAAGTGTAATTATGCCAACCGGCTGCGCGCAGTGCGTCCAGCATTTCCGGCCAGACCTGCTTGTGGCGTTCCTTATATTCTTCGATGCGGTCTTGCCTGACTTTGAATTGAAAACCAATGCGCTTCATAGGCTGCTCCCATAGGCTCGTTCATTATCTACCGTAAGCTTCGATTTAACTCGATCAACCGCTTGATGTTTTTGTTGAAATTTGCCTGAATTTGTCGATTCCCACAATAGAATATCGCGGAAGGCACTACCCGTCAATATCTAGAGGCGTTTCCGAACCATTTTTTATCTTTTGGTCTAATAAACAAAGATTGAGCGGCTCTCAATTGTTGAAATTTGTCGTTT
>JAFGRA010000150.1 GCA_016935415.1 Anaerolineales bacterium | reverse complement strand
GCCGCCGGGCTGGCCCTGGGCGTGGTGCTGGCCGTTCTGGTTGTGCCCATCATCCGGCGTTACTGGCGGAAGTTCTCCTACAGTGGTACGTTGTTGTTGGTTATTATGGTCTTGGGAACCGCTATCTCCCCGGCTGAGATGCTGGCGGGGGGCGCGCATACGCACGATTGCGGCACGGACGTATTTTCCGGCTACGAAGCTGCCGGGGCCGAACTGGCCGAGTACGTCAAACCGGGCATGAAAGTTTATTGGCGCGGCGGGCAGTCTACTATGCCGATGCTGTATATCGCCGATGCCGAATTCTACCCGGCGCAGATGAACGACATTTTCACTTTCAGTACCGACCAGTCTGTGCCGGAGGATGACCTGCTGCGTTATGGCCTGTGGGATGAAGAACTCAAGCAAAAGTGGATCGCCGAGGCCGACATCATCCTGGTCGAGGGGCGGCGGCTGGATGAATGGCAGCCTTTGATTGACGCCGGACAGTTTGAAGTGCCCGCCACCACCGCCCAGATGGAACCCTGCCGGGGCGACAATTCCCGTATCTATATCTTACGACCGGTGAAGTAATGCCAGCTGCACATAAAAACGGTGGAAAAGTGAAATGGCTGCGCTGGGCGGGAACATTGCTGTCCAGCGTGTTGTTCGTATGGCTGCTGGCGCGCCAGGACTGGGAGAGCATCTGGAGCACAGTGGCGCGCCTGCGTTGGTGGCTGCCATTGCTGGCGGTGGGGTTGTATGCGTTGTTCAACCTGGGGGTGGCGTTGCGCTGGTTTCTCTTACTGCGTTCCCAGGATATTCCCGTTAAATTCAAAGCGGTGCTCAAAGTGACCTTCAGCGCCGCCTTCGCGTCCAACTTCCTGCCCTCGACCATCGGTGGAGACAGCGTGCGCATGCTCAGCGTGGGGCGTTTCACCGACAACTGGACTAGCGGGATTGCCACGGTGGTGATGGACCGCATTTTAGGCGGCATGACGATGGTGGCGATGCTGCCTTTTACATTGATGGTCTTTGGCGGCGGCACATTTGAGTTTGGCAGTGTACCCCTGGCCGCTGGCTTGTTGGGAGGCGGGTTGAAGCAAAAATTGGCGGGAGTGTTGGAAAAGGCACGCGAGACATTGCGTATCTGGCTGCACCGCCCGGGTGTTTTGGCGCTTGGCTTTGTGATTGCACTGGCAGCCCGCATGATGACTTTCCTGGCGTTGTGGAGCCTGGCGCGCGGTCTGGGGATCGTGGTTTCGTTGCCTGAGGTGATGGGCGTGGCTTCGATCACCTATATCCTCACCCTGCTGCCGATTTCGGTAAATGGCCTGGGGATGCGTGAGATCACTATGACTTCGCTGTACGTGTACCTGGGTTCGAGTGTAGAGCAAGCTGCCGCGCTGGCATTGGTATCGCGCTTCGCATCCACCTTGCAGACCCTGCCGGGTGCGTTATGGCTTTCGGAGATCGTGCCGGGTGGGAAGATTCCGGAGACGAGTATTTCGGTACCGGACACGAATTGAATTTGGTCAACGGGGAAGCGTATTCGCGGATCGTGTAGGGGCGGACAGCAGTCCGCCCGGAGCGCAGCTTTGCAAGCTCTGCTTGCCCTGCGACCCCACTCCGATAAGCTCGCTTTATATTGAGTGGGCTCGAAAAAGTCGAATGATTTTATTGTTAGCAGTTAAGTCTGCAATTAATTGCCAAATCCTGCCCTTGACTCATACATAACCATTGTTATAATTCAGTCGCTGAATTTTAGAAAATTAATCTTCGTTCGACGTCACTAGGCAGGATGGACAGGCACCCATCCCATCGAGAGCAGCATGGATAACAGTCCCGAACTTATTAGAGAAATGAACATTCTGGAAGAGATCGAGCGCGACCCGGATGTCACCCAGGCCTCGCTGGCCGACCAATTGGGCGTGGCCGTAGGCACCGTTAACTGGCACATCAAGCGCCTGGTCTCCAAAGGCTACGTCAAGGTTAAACGCGCCCAGCGCCGTAAGCTACGCTATATCATTACCCCGGAGGGCCTGGCCTTGCGCGCCCGCCTGACCGTGGATTACGTCGAGCGTTCGTTCCGCATGTACCGCAAGACCCGCCAACGGGTCGGCGAACTACTCGATGAAGCGCGCGCGGCCGGATACAGCGCGGTGCGGATTGCCGACGCACCTCAAGGCCAGACTGATATTATGGATGTGTGCCGCCTGACATGTCTGGAACATGGGATTGAAATTGTCGACGATGGTTGCGTTCCTGTCCTGGAAGTGCAGGGCTGGAAGGTGACCTTACGGATGGATAAGGTTGATGGATGCTAAACATGTATTGATCACCGGTGGGGCCGGTTACATTGGCTCGATGCTGGCGGGCGAACTGCTGCGCCTGGGTTACCGTGTCACCGTGGTGGATGAACTGCTTTTTGGCGGCGATTCGATCATCGCCTACCGCGCCAACCCCAACTTCCGTTATTACAAGGCCAACGTGTGGGAAGCGCGCACCATCCGCAATACGGCCGAAGACGGCTGGCCGAGGCCCTATGCCATTGTTCACCTGGCCGCCATCGTCGGTTTTCCGGCCTGCCAGGCCGTGGGACGCCAGGTGGCCTGGCGTTACAATGTCGAGGCTACCCAGCGCGCTTTCGAGCAGGCCAACGAATTGGGCGTGGAGCGTTTCGTACTTTCCTCTACCTATAGCAATTACGGCCTGTCAGCCGATGGTGAAGCAGTGTCCGAAGGCTCGCCGCTCAACCCGCAGTCGCTGTACGCCGAGACCAAGATCGCAGCCGAACGTTACCTGCTCGGCCACGCCCACGAGCGCACCGCCCCGTTGATCTTCCGGCTCGCTACCCTGTATGGTATCTCGCCGCGCACGCGCTTCGACCTGATCGTCAACCAATTTGTTTTCGAGGCCTATTTCAAGCGCGAATTGCTGATTTACCAGCGGGGCTACTCGCGCTCCTTCGTGCACGTACGCGACGTGGTCCGTGGTATCATTCTCGGCTTGGAAGCGCCGGAAGAAAAGGTGCGCGGCCAGGTCTATAACCTGGGCACCGGCGATGGCAATTATTCCAAAGATGACATTGTCGCCCTGATCCTCAAGCGCCTGCCGGAGACCAGCGTGCGTTACAAAGACCTGACCTTCGGCGGCGATATGCGCGACATTAGCGTATCCTTTGAAAAAATCGAACGCGAACTGGGTTTCCAGGCGAAATTGAACGTGGATGACGGCGTGCGAGAGGTGCTGCATGCCCTGCGCGATGGCCTGATCCGCGACCCGCACGACGAGCGTTTCCGCAACGCCCAGTTCATCGTACAGTAAAAAATCACTAGCGATTATTGGAGATGGATGAGATGGAAAGTACAGCATTCTGGAAAGACCGCAAAGTTTGTGTAACCGGTGGCGATGGCTTCCTGGGCCGTCACTTGCAGCGCACGCTGCGCAGCCGTGGCGCAAGCGACATCTTTGTGCCCAAGATCGAAGATTATGACCTGACCAACCTGGACGACGTCAAACGCATGTTGGCCGACGCCGAGCCGAACGTGATCATCCATCTGGCGGCAGCCGTCGGTGGTATCGGTATCAACCGCGAGCGTCCGGCCGATTTCTTCTACCAGAACCTGATGATGGGCGTGCCGTTGATGCACCAGGCCTACGAGCAGGGTGTGGACAAGTTCGTCGCCATCGGCACGATCTGCGCCTATCCCAAGTTCACCCCGGTGCCCTTCAAAGAAGAAAATTTGTGGGACGGCTATCCCGAAGAAACCAACGCTCCCTACGGCCTGGCGAAGAAAATGCTGCTGGTGCAGGCTCAATCTTATCGCCAGCAATATGGCTACAACGCTATTTTCTTGCTGCCGGTCAATCTGTACGGCCCAGGCGATAATTTCAACTTGCAAACCTCGCACGTGATCCCGGCCCTGATTCGCAAGTTCATCGATGCCAAAGAAAGCGGCAAGAATGAAGTGACCCTGTGGGGCGACGGCACGCCGACGCGTGAATTCCTGTACGTCGAGGATGCAGCGCGCGGCATTTGCATGGCGGCCGAAAGCTACAACGACAGCGAGCCGGTCAACCTGGGTTCCGGCATGGAGATCAGCATCAAGGATTTGGCCGAGTTGATCGCCAAACTGGTCGGCTTCAAGGGCGAGTTCGTGTGGGACACCGACAAACCCAACGGCCAACCGCGGCGTGCCCTGGACGTCAGCCGGGCCAAGCAGTATTTCGATTTCACGGCGCAGATGGGCTTCGAAGAAGGCCTGCGCAACACCATCAACTGGTACCTGGAGCACAAAGACCAAATCGACTAATGACCGACAGCACACTGACCAACCCCACTCCCAGCGCCGACTCCGAAACGCTGGTTATCAAACCCAGCCACGGCCTGGCCGCGCTGAATCTGCGCGACCTGTGGCGTTATCGCGAGCTGGCTTTCTTCCTGACCTGGCGCGACATCAAGGTGCGCTACAAGCAGACCATTTTGGGCGCAGCCTGGGCGATCATCCAGCCGTTGCTGCAAATGGTGATCTTTAACTTCCTGTTCGGCGACCTGGGCAATATTTCCACCGGCGACATCCCACGTCCGATCTTCACCTATTCGGCGCTGCTGGTGTGGAACCTGTTCGCCACTGCCCTGAACGATGCCAGCCGCTCGTTGGTTTCCAGCCGCAACATGATCACGCGCGTCTATTTCCCGCGCCTGATTATCCCGCTCTCCTCGATCTTGAGTGGATTGGTCGATTTCTTCATCTCCTTCCTGGTGCTGCTGGGCATGATGTTCTTTTACCATCTGGCGCCGACCGCGGCGATCTGGACGCTGCCGCTGTTCCTGGTGCTGGCCTTGATGACCGCTCTGGGGGTTGGCCTGTGGCTTTCTGCCCTGAACGTTAACTACCGCGACGTGCGCTATATCCTGCCCTTCCTGACCCAGTTCTGGATGCTGGCTTCACCGATTGCTTACCCGGTCAGCAAGGTGCCGGAGGGATTTCGCCTGCTCTATGCGCTGAACCCGATGGTAGGCGTGGTGGAAGGTTTCCGCTGGGCGCTGCTGGGGGCGGGTGCCGGTTCGGAAAGTGTGGCAGAAGGGGCGCAGTGGATCTTGATCAGCGCCGAGACCGGCATCGATCCGGTCTTGTGGGTCTCGGTGGGGATCAGCCTGTTGATCCTGGTGAGTGGCTTGTTTTATTTCCGCCACATGGAAAAAACTTTCGCGGACATGGTGTAGGTGCGAGATGACAAAATACGCCGTTCAAGTCCGTGATATTGGTAAAAGTTACCGCATTGGCGCGCAGCAAGAGCGCTATCGCACCTTGCGTGATTCGATCAGCAATGCTTTTTCCTGGCCGGCACGTTTGCTGCGCGGTGAGATCGGCAGCCGTACCGACACGATCTGGGCTTTGCGTGAGATCAACTTCGACGTCGAGCAGGGCCAGGTGCTGGGAATCATTGGTCGCAATGGGGCCGGGAAGAGCACGCTGCTCAAAATCCTCTCGCGCGTGACCGAACCGACCGAAGGCCAGGCGCTGATCAACGGGCGCGTCGGTTCCCTGCTGGAAGTCGGTACCGGTTTCCACCCCGAGCTTTCCGGGCGTGAGAATATCTTCCTGAACGGGGCTGTGCTGGGCATGAAGCGCCGCGAGATCAACGCCAAGTTCGATGAGATCGTCGAGTTCGCCGGAGTGAGCAAGTTCATCGATACCCCGGTCAAGCGTTATTCCAGCGGTATGTATTTGCGGTTGGCCTTTTCGGTGGCCGCCCACCTGGAACCCGAAATCCTGGTGGTCGATGAGGTGCTGGCGGTCGGTGATGCCGAGTTCCAGCGCAAGTGTCTGGGTAAGATGAGTGATGTGGCTCAGGCCGGACGTACAGTGTTGTTTGTCAGCCACGATATGTCGGCCGTGCTGCGCCTGACCGAAGAGGCCATCGTGCTCGATAAAGGCCGTATGGTGCACCGCGCCAAGACCAAGGACGCTGTGGATTATTACATGTCGTCCGGCTTCTCGCAGAGCGGCGAGCGCACCTGGGCGGCGGATGAAATTCCGGCGACGGCTGCACCTTTCCGCCCGATTGCCATGCGTGTGCTCGACCCGCACGGCCACGTAGCCGATACCATGCGTTCGACCGAACCAATCACCATCGAGGTCGAATACGACCTGGACCAGCCGCTGCAAGGCTTGCGGGTGGGTGTGTATCTAATGACGATGCGCGGCGAGTTTGTGTTCACTGCTTTCGATACCGACTCCCCTGAGCAGTACGAGCGTTTTGGGACGCGCCCGGCCGGGCATTACGTCAGCCGCTGCCAGGTTCCGCCCGACTTCCTGAACGGCGGGCAGTACGTGCTGGGCATGAATGCCAGTTCGTTCCGCGTGCGGCGCTATTTCCACGATGAGCAGGCGCTGGCTTTTACGGTCGATGCAATGGGCGCGCCCGGCATGCAGTGGACAGAAACGCGCCTCGGCCTTGTGCGCCCTGACCTGGGCTGGAAGATTGAGACGGTTGAATAAAAAGAATTTAACCGCAGAGGCGCGGAGACACAGAGTTCTTTATTGATTAAACCCCATCCCCAGCCCTTCCCCTTTGAAAGGGGAAGGGTGGCCGTCAGGCCGGGAAGGGGTTGTCAAAGAGAGAAGCGCAAAGGATTAAACACGAATGGTACGAATAACACGAATAAAAAAATAAAAATTCGTGTTTTGCACCAAAAGTATCAGCGCCTTTTTGATGATGAATAAGAAAAATAATGTCAAATAGAAAACAAAACATCAAACGCATATTGGGTGGGCTGCCGCTGACGGCGGAGATCGACTGGTACCTGCGCCACCACGGCGAAGCGGTGCGCGGCTTCAGCCTGGAACGCCTGGAAGAAGTCCTGGATACCTGGGTTTCACAGGCCGCGGCCTCGCCCTACCGGGAAGAAGACGGCAAGCGAGTCTTTATCTTTGGTACGCAGCGTTACTGGATCGACCACGCCGTGCTGCTTGGCCTGGCGCTGGCCGGGTTGGGCCATAAAGTTACTTTCGCCTACCTGCCTTTCGCCGACTGGCGCAAGCCGGTCGATGAATTCGACCTGCGCCAGCACGCTCTCTACGCTCGCAAGGTATTGGCGGGCACGGAGCCGCTGGTGCACAGTGTTTCCTTGTTGGACTACCAGCAGATGGACGCGCTGCCGCCGGAACTGGCGCTGGCCGTCGACGGCGTTTCGCTGCGCGATGTGCAGTATACCCAGCAGCAGGAAGACGTTGACAAAAAAGGCGCACTGTACAAGCTGCGCCGGAAGCGCAACCAGCAAGCGGCGCGCGGTGCTTTGGCCTGGATGCAGGAACACAAACCCGACGTGGTGATCCTGCCGAACGGCTCGATCATGGAATTTGGGGCGATCTACGAAGTCGCCCAATATTTGAGCCTGCCCACCGTGACCTATGAATTCGGTGAACAGCGTGAGCGCGTCTGGCTCTCGCAGCAGAACCCGGTCATGCTCCAGGAAACGGATGCCATGTGGGCGGCGCGTAAAGACCTGACATTTACCGAAGCACAATATGAGCAGATCAAAGAACTCTTCGCCGTGCGCCAGGGGGCGGGCCTGTTCCAGAATTTCTACCGACGCTGGCAAAACCTCCCCGCCGAAGGCGAGGACCAGGTGCGCGCCAAGCTGGGCCTGGACGAGCGCCCGATTGTGCTGTTGGCGACCAACGTGATCGGTGACAGCCTGACCCTTGGCCGCCAAGCTTTCACCGATAGTATGACCGAATGGCTCAAGCGCACGGTGGCCTACTTTGCCAGTAAACCCGAAGCGCAGTTTGTGGTGCGCATCCATCCCGGCGAATTGCAAATGCAGGCCGGGCCATCGGTGGCCGAAGTGGTCGATGAAGTGTTGCCCGAAGTCCCCAAGAACATCCACGTGATTGCCCCCGGTGACGAGGTCAACACCTATGACCTGGTGGCGATTGCCGACCTGGGTATGGTCTACACTACAACGGTGGGCATGGAAATGGCGATGAGCGGCGTGCCCGTGATCGTGGTCGGCAAGACGCATTATCGTGGCAAAGGCTTCACGCTCGATCCATCCAGTTGGAACGAATACCTCGATTTGCTGGATTCGGCCCTGGCCGACCTCTCCACGGTGCAGATGAGCAAGGAACAGGTCGATACCGCCTGGCATTATGCTTACCGCTTCTTCTTCGATTACCCGCGCCCCTTCCCCTGGCATCTGGTGCACCTGTGGAATGCCGTGGCCGAATGGCCGCTGGCGCGTGTGCTCAGTGAAGAAGGACTGACGCAATACAGACAAACCTTCCAATACCTGACCGGTAAAACGCTGGATTGGACGCAAGTAGACTGAGATGACGACAGAAACCGAACTCAAACAAGAGGTGCGCGAATTCTACGACCAGGTCGGCTGGAAAGAGGTCGCCGACGGGGTCTACCAGAACGCGCGCTATGAAGACCTGCGCCCGGTGGCGCACGAATACATTCAACGCTGCCACCAGCGTGTCTCTCGCCACCTGGAACCCCGCGGGCGCTACCTGCTGGACGCCGGTTCTGGGCCGATCCAATACCCGGCTTACCTGGAATATTCTAAGGGCTACGATTACCGCGTCTGCCTGGATATTTCGATTACCGCCTTACAGGAAGCGCGCAAGCGCGTTGGCGAGCATGGCCTGTTCGTGGTGGGTGACATCGCCCACTTGCCCTTCAAGGCAGATGCCTTCGATGGGGCCGTTTCGCTGCACACCATCCACCATCTGCCACCCACCGAACACATCCCGGCTTACCGCGACATCCACCGTGTGCTCAAACCGGAGCGCCGCGCCGTGCTGGTCAACGGTTGGGATAATCCGCCGCTGGTGCGCCTGTTCAATTTTCCGCGCCTGACTTACCGTAAATTGCGCGGCCAGCGCAAGACCAGGAAACAGAAGTGGCAGAAGAAGCTGGCCGAGAACAAAGGCACGCACGTGCGCAAATCTAACGCCGCCTGGCTGGAAAAAGAACTTGCGCCGTACATGCCGGTCGAAATCCGCGTGTGGCGCAGTTTGAACGTGCATGCCCTACGCTTCTATATCCGCAAACGCCTGGGTGGGCGCTTCTGGCTGAAAATCCTGTATCGCCTGGAAGAAATCTTCCCGCGTTTCTTTGGGCACTATGGCGCGTACCCTTTGGTAATTATTCGAAAAGAGAGTGATTAGGTACCGAGTAATTAGGCCACTAGGAATTAGTTGCGTGTGAATCTGTGATAGGTGAATTTATTAATTTTGTTTCAATTTGCCCTCACCCCGTCGGCTGCGGATCATCAGAATGATGACCCACCCCTCTCTCAGCGGGAGAGGGGAAACATCCGCAGAAACGCAGTTTCAAGGATGTGGGGTGAGGGGAGCAAAAAGAGAAGAAATAAAATCGTTGCATTTATTGATGATATTCTAGTTCCTGGGTGCCTGAGCGCCTGGGCAACTCATCACTAAAATGGAGTTAGCATGAACTGGAAAGATAAAGTCGTATTGGTGACCGGGGGCACCGGATCGTTTGGCAAGAAATTCATCCGCATCTTGATGGACGAGTACCAACCCGCCAAGGTGATCGTCTTTAGCCGGGATGAATTGAAGCAGCACGAAATGCGTGTGGCCGGTTACAATGCCGAGAACCTGCGCTATTTCATCGGCGACGTGCGCGATAAGGAACGCCTGCGCCGGGCGATGGACGGCGTCGATATCGTCGTGCATGCCGCCGCCCTCAAGCAGGTG
>JAFGRA010000149.1 GCA_016935415.1 Anaerolineales bacterium | reverse complement strand
GCCTGCCAGCACGTCAAATCCAACGCCATCCTGCTGGCAAAAGGCGACGGTGAGACCCTCTATACCGTAGGCATCGGCGGCGGGCAGCCCAACCGCCTGGACTGCGTCAAGATCGCCGGGGAGCGCGCCGGAGAACGTTCTGCCGAGAGCGTACTAGCCTCAGATGCTTTCTTCCCCTTCCCAGATGGTATCAAACAGGCGAATGCATTAGGTGTTGCCGCCGTCATCCAACCGGGCGGCTCGATCCGCGACCAGCAGGTCATCGCCGCCGCCAATGAATCAGGCATTGCCATGATCTTCACCGGTGTGCGCCACTTCCGGCATTAGGAGTAACCATGTCCCTGAATTTCGATAGCAACGGACTGATCCCGGCCGTTGTGCAGGACGCCCAAACCAAACAGGTCTTGATGGTCGCCTGGATGGATGCCCTGGCGCTAAAGCGCACCCGCGAAACCGGCAAGGCCCATTTCTGGAGCCGCAGCCGGCAAGAACTATGGCTCAAGGGCGCAACCTCCGGCAACTTCATGCTGGTCGAAGATATCTATTTCGATTGCGACGGTGATACACTTTTGCTAGCAGTCAATCCCACCGGCCCGGCCTGCCACACCGGCGAAATCTCTTGCTTCTTCCGCAGATTGGAGAACGAAAATGCTGCCTAAACTCTTCGCCCTCATCGCCGACCGCAAGGCGAAAATGCCCCCCGATTCCTACACCACCAGCCTGTTTTCCAGCGGCGAGGACGAAATCCTCAAAAAAGTTGGCGAAGAAGCCATGGAAGTGATTCTGGCCGCTAAAGGTCAGGGCCAGCAACGCCTGATCGAGGAAACGGCCGACCTGTTCTACCATCTGTTTGTGATGCTGGCCCATTATGATCTTACCCTCGCCGACATCGAAGCTGAATTAGAGAAACGGCATACGTAAGGATAGCGAAAATTTTCATTTTAGGCATCTCGCCACGTTATTCAATTGACAGGTGTCGTTTTTTTCTGTATACTCTTGGAAATTTCCAAAAGTGTTTAAGTGTTATGAACAATAAAATTTTTATCGTTAACTGTAAATTTGACTTTATTGACGGTATCGAGCAGCCGCATACCGTTAGTGGCGTTTATTAGGGTAAGATCACAACAACCTAAAACGCGAGACTGACGGTCTCGCGTTTTCTATTTCATAGACCTCGTAAAGGATAAAAAATGTCACGACCAGTCATTGCTTTTCAGGGAGAACCCGGCGCATACAGCGAAGCCGCTGCCTACGAATATTTCGGTGCAGAGATCGACACCCTGCCTTGCGCCAACTTTGAAAAAATTTTCGATGCCGTAAACGAAGGTACCGCGACCCAAGGCATGATCCCTATAGAGAATTCATTGGCGGGCAGCATCCACCGCAACTATGATCTTCTGCTGCGCCACGATCTGTTCATCACGGGAGAATACCACCTGCGTGTCAGTCACTGTTTGATGGCTTTGCCTGGTGTTGAGCTTGGCGACGTGACCCGCGTGCTCTCCCACCCCCAGGCGCTGGCGCAGTGTGAAGGCAGCCTGGCCGAATTGGGCGTTGAACGCGTGGCAGAGTACGACACAGCCGGAAGTGCCCGGCTGATCAAAACGCGCGATGATCGGAGCGCGGCCGCGTTGGCCTCCAAACATGCCGCCAGCGTATACGCCCTCAATATCCTCAAAGAAAACATGGAGGACAATCCGGCTAACTTCACCCGCTTCCTGGCGATCAGCAAAGCAGAGAATGGCGGCGAAGCTTCCCCAGATACCGATTACAAGACCTCCATCGTATTCAGCCTGGAAAACCAGCCCGGCATCCTCTTCAAAGCGTTGAGCGTGTTTGCCCTGCGTGAGATCGACCTGACCAAGATCGAGTCCCGCCCCCTCACCGGCAAGCCCTGGGAGTACTACTTCTACATCGACTTCGCCGGTCACATACAAACCAAGGTTTGCCGCGCCGCCCTGAACCACCTGGACGAGATCGCCCCGTTTATCCGCGTCTTAGGGTCATACAAACGCCACGTTAACCTAAACGTAACAAACTAAATCGTTTTTCTATCATGAAGTCATTCAACGGCTTTAAGTGAGTAGCCAGGTTATGCCATCTGCCACGCTGAAAGATTTGCTTCACGACACATTCGCAGAAAAAGTGCATTGGATATCCAAACAAAGCGCTTTGAATATCGAGATCGATTGGATCGCAACCAATATTAAGGAATCCCGCCCGGGGGACTTGTTGCTCATACCAGGATCAGAGTTGGACACAGCATTAGTCAAAAAGGCCCGTAAACAAGCGGTCAAAGCTATCCTCGTGGTGGGGCCAAAGCAGCCGGATATTGATACAAGCACAACCGCAGATTTGCCAATCATGCACATGCAGACTGGTGAAGACCTGCGCGCGGTAGAACAAAAATTGATGCTGGCCCTGACCAGCAAACAATCCGCCATGCTGGAACGCGAACGCCAGATCCATGAGCAGCTCACTAACTTGGCCGCCGGGGGAATCCAGGTCGAAGAATTGGCCTATTCGCTACATGAGATCAGCCGCCGCGGCATTATCATCCACAACAAGCGCCTGAAGATTACAGCCGAATTCCCTTCAGCAGATATGCAGCCCATTTGGTCCGATATCACCGCGCAGTTGAGTATGCTGGAGAATTTGCCGGTCTCCCTGCGCGACCGCAAACAAGCCGGACAACAAAGCATGGTATTACACCAAGACCTGTCTGGCGGCATCTCGCGCATCATCGTACCTATCATCGTCGGTGGTGTTGCCCGAGGCTACCTCTCTGTGGTGGGCATGGAAGGCACACTCGACAACCTCGATCAGGTCGTTGCCATCGAAGGTGCACTGATCTCAGCCGTGGTTATGTCACGCGCCAAGGCCATCCGCGAGACCGAGAAACGGCTCCAATCCGATCTACTGACTGCTTTATTGCAGGAAGATCTCTCTCCCCGCGATGCCGGGATGTGGGTTGAAGCCATGGGCCTTGACCAAAGCGGCACACACGTCGCCCTGCAATTCGCCTGGGACTCACCCTCGCCACCTTCCCGCCGCAGATTGGAAACGCTGATTAATGGTGAAGTTATCCGCATGGGTATCAAGATTTCCCTCAACCCCACTGGCGAAAAGGTTATTTGCTTCTGCCAGGTTACCACCGAAGACAGGCGTCCAGCCCTGGCCCTGGAATTGGCCCAGAAAGTGTTCGAGCAGGCCAAGGTTGAATTCCCCGACATCAAACTCAGGTGCGGAGTGGGCACACCCGCCACTGACCTCAACAACTGGCGTATCTCCTTCCGGGAAGCCGGGCAAGCGCTGGAAATGGCCTGCCGCCTGGACGAGACCAAACCGCTCTACTATCCCGACCTTTCCGTCTACCGACTGCTCATGCTGCTCGAATACAATCCAGAACTGAAAAATTTTCTCGAAGATGTGCTTGGCCCGCTGTTTTCCCACGACGTCAACAGCCAATTCATCGAAACCCTGGAAGCTTACTTCGAACATAAGGGCAATCTTTCACAAACCGCCGACGCGCTTTACATCCACCGCAACACGCTCTCTTACCGGCTGGAAAGGATCGCCGATATTTCTGGGTTGAACCTGAATAATCCAGATATTGCCTTCGCCGTGCAACTGGCGTTACGCATCCACCGCATGATGAAAGCCAAAGATTAGCCCTTTTAGCTGTAGTTATTACCCCTAAATCGTCTATCTTGTGCAAACTGCACAAAATTCAGGGGGATATTTCAGGCAGTCCGCCAATGACAACTCACCTCCAATCCCGTACACTACTAACAATAATTGAAACGCAAGTAAAAAAAATAAAAATATGATTATTTCTTCGCTCATCCTTATTATTTTGGTCGTCCTACTGGTTCTTATTGGGATTAAGAACCCTCTTTCCACTTGGGCAGCCATACCGATCAGGATAAGGCGCAAGAAAAAGTAACAGGTCAAACTGAAACTTGCAAAAGCTACCCAAATGGGTAGCTTTTTTTGTTGCGTTTTCACGATAAAAGGAGATTGATATGTTCCCTGCCAAACCTGAAGCTGATTACAACCGCGAGACATTCGCCCGCACCTCCGAAGAAGTTCCCTTCTTCCCCTTCGAACATGTCCGTATGACCGAGAGCAACGCGAACCCTGCGGACGCCATTGCCGAAGCCCAAAATGAATTCGTAAAACAGGCTGGCATGCCCTGGCTCGCCCCTGAAGAACACACAGAAGACTAAAAACCACGCTGATAAGGAACCATGATGCGATCTGACAAAGTCAAAAAAGGGTACGAGCGTGCGCCTCATCGTGCGCTGCTGAGAGCCACTGGGCTGAAAGACGAGGACTTCTCCAAACCTTTCATCGCTGTAGCCAACTCCTACGTGGATATTATCCCCGGACACACCCACTTACAACCATTTGGCAAATTGGTCAAGGACGCCATCCGCGAAATGGGCGGCGTTCCTTTTGAATTCAACACTATCGGCGTCGATGACGGCATCGCTATGGGCCATATGGGCATGAAATACAGCCTCCCCTCCCGCGAATTGATTGCCGACAGCGTCGAGACCATGGTAGAGGCACATTGCTTCGATGGCATGGTCTGCATCACTAATTGCGACAAAATCGTGCCCGGCATGGTCATGGGCGCGCTGCGCGTAAATATCCCCACCATCTTCGTTTCCGGCGGCCCGATGGAAACCGGCAAAACTCCAGAAGGCGAAGCCGTTGACCTGATCTCCGTTTTCGAAGGTGTCGGGGCTTATAAGGCTGGCAAGATCGATGCCGCCCGTTTGAAAATGCTTGAAGATTTTGGCTGTCCCTCCTGCGGTTCATGCTCCGGGATGTTCACCGCCAACTCGATGAACTGCCTGCTGGAAGTGATCGGCCTAGCACTGCCCTATAACGGCTCTGCCCTGGCGACCAGCGCAGAGCGCGAAACCTTGGTACAGCGCGCTGCCCGCCAGATCATGCAACTTGTCGAGGAGGACATCAAACCACGTGATCTGGTAACCGAAAGCGCCATCGATGATGCCTTCGCACTGGACATGGCGATGGGTGGCAGCACCAACACCGTCCTGCATACCCTGGCTTTCGCCCACGAAGCCGGCCTGGATTACTCCCTCGAACGCATCAACAAAATCGCCGATCAGGTTCCTCATCTGTGCAAGGTCAGCCCATCCGGGCACTGGCACATGGACGACGTGCATCGCGCCGGAGGCGTCCCTGCCATCTTGAACGAAGTCGCCCGCTCCGGCAACACCCTGCACCTGGAGCGTATGACCGTAACCGGCAAACCACTTTCAGAGAACATCGCCGGAATCACCGTTAAAGACCATGACGTAATCCGCCCTCTCGAAAATCCCCACACCCAGACCGGCGGCCTGGCGATCTTATTCGGCAACCTGGCCCCCGATGGTGCTATCGTCAAAACTGGCGGCGTCGCCGCCAGCATGCGCCAGCACATCGGCCCCGCCCGCATCTACGAAAGCCAGGAAGAGGCCCTGGAAGGTATTCTCAACCAAGAAGTCCAGTCCGGCGAAGTGGTCGTTATCCGCTATGAAGGCCCGCGTGGCGGGCCGGGTATGCAAGAAATGCTCTCGCCCACCTCTGCCATCATGGGCATGGGACTGGGTGAAGAAGTTGCCCTCATCACCGATGGGCGTTTCTCCGGTGGGACACGCGGCGCTTGCATCGGCCACGTCAGCCCCGAAGCCGCCGCCCGCGGCCCCATCGCCGCCCTCGAACCCGGCGACATGATCGAGATCGATATCGACAAACGAACCATGAACGTCCAATTGAGCGATGATGAAATCCAGGCCCGTCTGGACAAATTACCCGAATTCAAACCGAGAACCAACAGCTCGTGGTTGACCCGCTACTCGCGTTTCGTATCCAGCGCCGACCGCGGAGCTGTATTGACTTAATTCAGAACACGGAGAGAACAATGCTTAAAAAAGGTGCCCAAATTGTATGTGAAGTGCTCATGGAGCAAGATGTCGAAGTGGTATTTGGCTATCCCGGCGGCGCCATCATGCCGGTGCATGATGCCCTGATGGACTACCCCATCCACCACGTGCTCACCCGCCACGAACAAGGCGCAGCCTTTGGCGCGGACGGTTATGCGCGCGCCTCTGGGAAGGTTGGCGTTGCTATCGCTACATCCGGCCCTGGTGCGACCAACCTCGTTACCGGTATCGCCACAGCTATGATGGACTCATCCCCACTAGTTTGCATTACTGGGCAGGTTGCCGCTCATCTGATCGGCGGAGACGCATTCCAGGAAACAGACGTTACCGGTATCACCCTGCCGATCACCAAACACAATTATGTGGTCACTTCAGCCGACGAGATCGCTCCGGTATTACGCGAGGCGTTTTTCATCGCCCAAAGCGGCCGGCCCGGCCCGGTGCTGGTCGACATTTGCAAGAATGCCCAAATCGACGAAACTGAATTCGAGCCGCCCACCGAAGTTTCCCTGCCTGGCTACAAACCCCCTAAACACGCCCCGGTGGCAGACCTGGAACAAGCCGTCGCCTTGATCGCCGAAGCCAAGCGCCCCGTGATTCTGGCTGGGCACGGTGTGCAGATGTCCGGCGCAATCGATGAATTGCGCAAATACGCCGAGAAAACACAAACTCCCGTTGCCATGACTTTGTTAGGTTTAGGCTCGATGCCCGCCTCCCATCCTTACAGTCTGGGCATGATGGGCATGCACGGTGAAGCCTACTGCAACCAGGCCATTCAGAACTCCGACCTGTTGCTGGCCTTTGGGATGCGCTTCGACGACCGCGTGACCGGCAACCTGCGTACTTATGCCCCGCGCGCCAAAAAGATCCACATCGAGATCGATCCCTCTGAAATCCACAAGAACGTCAAAGTGGATGTACCCTTGGTTGGCGACTTGAAGACCGTCCTCAACGACCTGACCCCTATGGTTGCCCCGGGTGATCACGAAGAATGGCTCGATCAGATTGCCGAGTGGCGCGCCGAAAGCGAAGAGCGCGACATCATGGCCTGGCCGAACGAAGAAAAGCTGCATTCCGCCCACGTGATCCGCGACTTCTGGGAGAAAACAGCCGGAGACGCCATCGTCACCACTGGTGTCGGCCAACACCAGATGTGGGCCGCCCAGTACTACCACCTCGAGCAACCCTTCCGGTTGATCACGTCCGGCGGGGCCGGCACGATGGGCTTTGGCTTACCCTCTGCTATCGGAGCCTGGTTTGCCCACAAAGACCGCGAAGTCTGGACGATCGAAGGTGATGGTAGTTTCCAGATGACTCTACCTGAATTGGCGACCGCCGTGCAAGAAGGCGCCAATGTCAAGATTCTGATTATCAACAACGGCTTCCTAGGCATGGTACGCCAGTGGCAGGAATTTTTCTTCGACAAGCGTTACGCCGCTACAAAACTCAGCGGGCCAGACTTCGTCAAGGTTGGCGAGGCCTACGGAATCCCATCAAGACGCGTAACCGAATACGAAGACGTCAAAGGCGCCATCGAGTTTGCCCAACAAACCCCCGGCCCGGTGCTGATCGAGTATCAGGTTGAAAAGGAAGATTCTGTTTACCCCATGGTGCCTTCCGGGGCCGCCTTGGACGAAATGATGCGGCGTCCCATCGTCCGTCAACAAGTCGAGAAAAAGTAACATAAGAGGAAAACGACATGAACCACACCCTGATTGCAAAAGTAGAAAACAAACCTGGCGTGTTGAACCGGGTAGCCTCATTATTCCGTAGGCGCAACTTCAATATCGAATCACTGGCTGTCGGCCGCACCGAGGATCCTAACGTCTCCCGCATGACTATCGTGATGGAGCACGCCGGAGCAGATGCCCGCAAGGTAGAAGCCAACCTGTACAAACTGGTCAACGTGATCGATGTCCAGGACGTGACCAATCAACCTACCGTTACCCGTGACCTGGCACTGATCAAGGTCGCCGCCACACCAGAAAGCCGCGCTGAAGTCACCAATCTGGCAAACATTTTCCGCGCCAAGATCGTTGACGTTGCCCCCGATTCGATCATCCTGGAAATCACCGGCACTGAAGAAAAAATCGAAAGCCTGGTCGAACTGCTGCGCCCGATGGGTATCATTGAAATGGTGCGCACCGGTCAGGTCGCCATGCTGCGCGGCGATTCGATTGGCATACGCTACACCCCTGGTGCTAACGGTAACACCAATGGCAATGGGCATTCCCCCGAATACGAAATCTAATTAAAAGAAGGTCAAAATTCTCATGGCAACCATCTATTACGAAAAAGACGCAAATCCTGAACTCATCAAATCCAAGAAAATCGCCATCATTGGTTATGGCTCCCAGGGTCACGCCCACGCGCTCAACTTGCAAGACAGCGGTGTAACGGTCAAAGTTGGTCTGCGTCCCGGTAGCAAATCGATCGCAAAGGCAGAAGCGGCCGGTGCCACAGTCGCCACCGTTGAAGAAGCCGCTGAATGGGCAGACGTGATCATGATCCTGGCCCCGGATACCACCCAGGCCAAGCTCTACCAGGAAAAGATTCTCCCTCACCTCACTACAGGCAAGACTCTGATGTTCGCCCACGGCTTCAATATCCGCTTTGGCACGATCACGCCTCCCGAAGGTGTGGACGTGAGCATGATCGCCCCGAAAGCGCCCGGGCACCGCGTGCGTGAGGTCTTCGTAGAAGGTGGTGGAACGCCTTCCCTGCTGGCCGTAGAACAGGACGCCAGCGGCCAGGCCAAAGACGTGGCCTTATCCTACGCCTACGCGCTGGGCGCCACCCGCGCTGGTGTACTGGAAACAACCTTTGCAGAAGAAACCGAAACCGACCTCTTCGGTGAACAGGCCGTGCTTTGTGGCGGCGTTGCCGAACTGGTCAAGGCTGGGTTCGAGACGCTGGTCAAAGCTGGCTATCAGCCCGAGATCGCCTACTTTGAATGCTTACACGAACTCAAATTGATCGTCGACCTGATGTACCGCGGCGGCCTGAACTATATGCGCTACTCCGTCTCCGACACAGCCGAGTATGGCGATTACACCGCCGGGCCACAAATCATTACCGAAGAAACCAAAGGTGCCATGCGCCAGTTGCTTGACAACATCCAGAACGGTTCTTTTGCGGAAAATTGGATTGCAGAAAATGAACAGAACCGCCCCCAGTTCAACAAGATGCGCGCCTTGGAACAAGATCTATTATTGGAACAGGTCGGCGCAGAGTTGCGCGACATGATGCCCTTTATTAAACCCGTACACGTTAAAGCAGGAGAGTAACCACGATGCAGGATGATTATGTAAGGATCTTCGATACCACCTTGAGAGATGGAGAGCAATCTCCAGGAGCGACGCTGACTTCCGTTGAAAAGCTGGAAATCGCCCGCTCCCTTGCTAAGCTTGGTGTGGACATAATCGAAGCCGGTTTCCCTGCTGCATCTCAAGATGACCTGGAGGCCGTGCGCCGCATCGCGGTCGAAGTCGGCAATCCCCCAGCTGATGAGGCCGAGTTGGCACGCCCGGTGCCGATCATTTGCGGCCTGGCGCGCGCCAACAAGAAGGACATCGATGCCGCCTGGGAAGCAGTGAAACACGCCGCCCGGCCCCGTATCCATACTTTCCTGGCTACTTCTCCAATCCACATGAAGTACAAATTGAAGATGGATCCGGAAGAGGTTGTCGAGCGCACCGCCGAAATGGTCGCTTACGCCAAATCCTTTTGCGACGATGTCGAGTTTTCCCCAGAAGACGCCGGGCGCAGCGATCCCGAATTCCTGTATCTAGTACTTGGTGAAGCCATCAAAGCTGGAGCAACCACGCTCAATATACCCGACACCGTTGGCTATACCACACCGGAAGAGTTCGGCGCGCTGATTTCCGGGATCATGGAACACACCCCCGGCATCGAGAACGTGATCGTCTCCGTGCACTGCCACGACGACCTGGGCATGGCTACCGCAAACACGTTAGCCGGCATCCAGGCTGGTGCCCGTCAAGCCGAAGTCACCATCAACGGCATTGGTGAACGCGCCGGGAACACCTCCCTGGAAGAAGTCGTTATGGCGATCCGCACCCGGCGGCAGATGTATGATCTTGAAACCGGGATCGACACCACCTTGCTCACGCGTACCAGCCGCCAGGTCTCAAACTTCACCGGCATTCCCGTGCAGCCCAACAAAGCCATCGTTGGAGCCAACGCTTTTGCCCACGAAGCCGGTATCCACCAGGACGGTATGCTCAAGCACCACGAAACCTATGAGATCATGCGTCCGGATATGGTCGGCGTCAGCCAATCCTGGCTGGTACTGGGCAAACACTCCGGCCGCCATGCTTTCAAGGCCCAGTTAGCTGAATTGGGCTATGAGTTAGAACAAGAAGAACTCAACCGTGCCTTCAAACGCTTCAAAGAATTGGCCGACCGCAAGAAAGTTATTACCGAAGCCGACCTGGAAGCTGTGGTCGCCGACCAGATCTCCCAACCGCACGAAATCTTTAGCCTCGATGGTTTGCAGGTTGCCTGCGGCACAATGGGCATGCCCACTGCCACAGTGCGCCTGCGCGGCCCGGACGATCAACTTTACATCCAGGCTGCCATTGGCACTGGCCCGGTCGACGCCACCTTCTCGGCCATCGACGAGATCGTGAAGATGCCCAATACGTTACAGGAATACAGCGTGAATGCGATCACCGAAGGCATCGATGCTATCGGTGAAGTTACTGTCCGCCTCCAAGCCGACAACGGTAGCATTCCCCAGCGCAAACTGCCCGAACAGAATGTCTCCCGGCCGCGCACTTTCGGTGGGCATGGCGTCGACACGGACGTAATCGTTGCCAGCGCCAAGGCTTACCTGGCTGCGCTCAACAAACTGCTGGTCGCCAGCGGCCGTTATGGCAAAGTAGAGACCAGCGCAAAGATCGCACGAACAGCTAAAGAGACAGTCAATGCCTAAACCACAAACGCTCTTCGAAAAAGTTTGGAATCGGCACGTCGTCGTCGAAGAAACGGACGCGCCGTCGGTCCTCTACATCGACCTCCACCTGGTACACGAAGTCACTTCGCCACAGGCCTTCACCGGATTACGCGGGCGAAACCTCAAAGTCCGTCGCCCGGATAAGACCATCGCCACCATGGATCACTCCACCCCCACCACCGATCTATCAATTCCCTTGATAGATGCGATGGCACGTACGCAGTTGGATCAACTCAAAACGAACTGTGCCGACTTTGGGATCGAGCTGTACGAACTTGGCTCGCCCCATCATGGCATCGTGCACGTCATCGCCCCCGAACAGGGTTTCGTCAAACCGGGTATGACCATCGTGTGCGGCGACAGCCATACCTCCACCCACGGTGCCTTTGGCGCGCTCGCCTTCGGCATCGGCACCAGTGAGGTCGAACATGTGCTCGCCAGCCAATGCTTACTGCAATTCAAGCCCAAGACCTTCGAGGTGCGCATCGATGGCACCCTAACCCCAGGCGTCTCTGCCAAAGACATCATCCTGGCACTGATTGCCAAGATCGGCACCGGCGGCGGTACTGGGCACGTTTTCGAATACACCGGCTCGACGATTTCCGGTCTAACCATGGAAGAACGCATGACCGTATGCAACATGTCCATTGAAGGCGGCGCGCGTGCCGGAATGATCGCCCCAGATGCAACCACTTTTGAATATCTAGTTGGGCGCGAGTACGCTCCAAAGGGAGCCGCCTGGGATGCTGCTGTAGAAGATTGGACCAGTTTACCCAGCGATGAAGGTGCTGTTTACGACCAACAGGTTACCCTGGACGTTTCCGATCTGGCCCCCATGATTACCTTTGGTACCAACCCTGGCATGGGCATTCAGATCAACGGGCGCGTTCCCAACCCGGCTGACGCCCCAGACCCTGACCAGAAACAAACTTTAGAGAAAGCGTTGACCTATATGGAACTCCAGCCTGGGGAACCGCTGCTCGATCACCCGGTGGACGTGGTTTTCATCGGTAGCTGCACCAATTCACGTATCTCCGACCTGCGTCAGGCCGCCGCCTTGGTCAAAGGCCGCAAGGTTGCTGATGGTGTGCGCATGTTGGTTGTGCCTGGTTCCCAAGAAGTCAAACGCCAGGCTGAGGACGAAGGACTAGATACAGTCTTCAAGGAAGCCGGGGCAGAATGGCGTCAGGCCGGCTGCTCGATGTGCATCGCTATGAACGGCGACCAACTCGAACCCGGCCAATATGCGGTCAGCACCAACAACCGCAACTTCGAAGGTCGCCAGGGCAAAGGTGGTCGCACGTTCCTGGCCTCCCCGCTCACCGCCGCCGCGGCCGCCGTGAACGGCAAGATCACCGACGTTAGGACAATGCTGTAGGTACCTGCCATGCATACATTTACCACTGTCAAATCTAAACTTATCCCGATCATTCAGAACAACATCGACACCGACCAGATCATCCCGGCCCGCTACCTCAAGGTGATCGACAAATCCAGCCTGGCAGAAGGACTTTTCTCCAACTGGCGCTACGATTCTGACGGCGCGCCCAAACCTGATTTCCCTCTCAATCAACCGGACTATCAGACCGCCCACGTCTTGTTGGCCGGTGATAACTTCGGCTGCGGTTCTTCCCGCGAGCATGCCCCCTGGGCACTGACAGGCTGGGGAATCCAGGCCGTGATCAGCACTTCTTTCGCCGACATCTTCCGCAACAACGCCCTCAAGAACGGATTGCTGCCAATCACTGTATCACCGGAAGTGCACAGCGACCTGGTTGACTTGGTCGAAGAAGCGCCATCCGCCGAAATTGCCATCGATCTGGAATCCCAGACCGTCTCACTGCCTGGCGGTTCTTCTTTTGAATTCGAAATCGATCCCTTTGCCAAGAAGTGTATGCTGACCGGCGTGGATCAGTTGGGGTACATCCTCTCCTTCGAGGAAGCCATCAAGAATTACGAACAACAGCAAGCCATTATTATTAGCTAATCGATAGCCCGGAATTCAGGATTTGCCGAAATCTGCAAGCCTGGATTTCGGCAATTTTCTAAAATCGAAGATTTTTCCTTATCCGGGAGAGACAACATGAAAAATAAAGTTTTTATCTACGATACAACTTTACGAGATGGTACCCAACGCGAGGGCATCTCTTTATCCTGCAATGATAAACTGCGCATTGCGCAGAAACTCGACAACCTGGGGGTCGATTACATCGAAGGCGGCTGGCCAGGCTCCAACCCCAAAGATGTGGAGTTTTTCCAGCGCGTCGGTGAACTCGACCTGAAACACGCCAAAGTTTCCGCTTTCGGTTCCACCTGCCGGGCAGGCAGCCAACCGGAAGAAGACGCCAACATCCAGGCACTGATCGAAGCGGAGACACCGGTATGTACCGTGGTTGGCAAGACCTGGACTCTGCACGTGCACGATGTGCTGCAAACCACCCTGGAAGAAAACCTGCGCATCATCGAAGACAGTATGCGCTACCTGAAGTCTCAGGGGCGTGAGGTGATCTTCGACGCCGAGCATTTCTTCGACGGCTACAAGGCCGATTCCGAATATGCTAAAAAGGTGCTCAAGGCCGCGCTGGATGGCGGTGCCGATTCGGTTGTACTCTGTGAGACCAACGGCGGCAGCTTGCCGCACGAGGTCAGGCAAATCGTATCCAACATCCGGCAAAGCTTCCCGGACGCCGCAATCGGCATCCACACCCATAACGATGGGGAGTGTGCCGTTGCCAACTCGCTGGTGGCCGTGCAAGAGGGTGCCAATCAGGTACAGGGCACGATCAACGGTTACGGAGAACGCTGCGGGAATGCCAACCTATGCAGCATCATTCCCGATCTGGAGCTCAAAATGGGTTATGATTGCCTGCCCAACGGCAACCTGAAGAGCTTATTCGAACTCGCCCATTTCGTCACCGAGATCGCCAACCTCACCCCCGACGATCACTTACCCTTTGTCGGCCGCAGCGCCTTTGCCCATAAGGGTGGCATCCACGTCGCTGCTATGCGCAAGAATCTGCTCAGTTACCAACACATCGATCCGGAATTGGTCGGCAATCAGATGCGCACTGTGGTCTCGGAACTATCCGGGCGCGGCAACCTATTCACCAAGGCGGATGAATTCGATTTCGAAATCGAAAACAAGGAAGGGTTTGCCGATATTTTGGCGGATATCAAAGAATTTGAAGCGCGCGGTTTTTCCTTTGAGTCGGCCGAAGCCTCCATCGCCATGATGATGAAGCGCCAGCAGACCGACTACAAAGCCCCCTTCGAAATGATCGATTACTCGGCTACTGTCGAACACCGCCGCGGGCGCGGCGTCTTCGCCGAGGCAATGGTCAAGATCCGTGTCGAAGACGAAGTCGTGCACACCATCGCCGAAGGCAATGGCCCGGTAAACGCCTTGGATACCGCCCTGCGCAAAGGTCTGGTACCGATCTACCCGCGCCTGGCTGAATTTCAATTGGCTGACTATAAAGTAAGAATCATTGATGGCAGCAACGGCACCGCTGCTACCACGCGTGTGCTGATCGACACGCAGAACGGACATAATCGTTGGAGTACCGTCGGGGCCAGCCCCAACATCATCGAAGCAAGCTGGCTCGCCCTGGCGGATAGCGTAGAATACGGATTGACAATCGCATGAAAGCAAACATTGTTCTTTTACCTGGCGACGGCATCGGCCCCGAAGTTGTTGAAGTTGCCAAGCAAGTCCTTGAAGTCGTCGCTGCCCAGCATGGGCACATCTTTGAGATGCAACCCTACGATATCGGCGGCATCGCCATCGACCGGCATAATAATCCCCTACCGGATGAAACCACCCAAGCCTGCCTGAAAGCGGACGCTGTGCTGCTCGGTGCAGTTGGCGGCCCTAAGTGGAGCGATCCAAGTGCCCCTATTCGGCCCGAACAAGGGCTATTGGCGATACGCAAGCAAATGGATTTGTTCGCCAACTTGCGCCCCATCCACCTGCACCCTGATTTGGTCTCGGCTTCCCCTCTGCGCCCCGAAAAGCTGGCAGGCGTCGATTTCGTGGTCGTGCGCGAACTGACCGGCGGCATCTACTTTGGCAAACCCAGCGAACGCCGCATGTTAAATGGAGAAATCCAGGCAGTTGACACGATGGCCTACACCCAATCTGAGATCACCCGCGTCGCCCACCTGGCCTTCAACTTGGCTCGCCAGCGAGGAAGAAAGCTGACCTCGGTTGATAAAGCCAACGTACTGGAAAGTTCCCGCCTGTGGCGCGAGACGGTCACCAATGTAGCCGCCGATTACCCTGACATCACCTTGGAATACCTGCTTGTCGACGCTGCTGCTATGCACTTGCTCACCCGCCCGGCGGACTTCGACGTGATCGTCACCGCCAATATGTTCGGCGACATCCTCACTGACGAGGCTTCCATCCTGACTGGCTCGTTAGGCAACTTACCTTCCGCCTCCCTGGGCGACAACCTTAACGTCCACGGTAAACCACGTGGGCTGTACGAACCCATCCACGGTTCAGCCCCGGACATCGCCGGAAAGGGCATTGCCAACCCCATCGGCACGCTGCTGTCTGCCGCTATGCTGCTGCGTCATTCACTTGGCCTGGAAACCGAAGCCGTGGCTGTCGAGTCGGTCGTTGAGCAAGTACTCTCGGACGGCAAACGCACTGCCGACATCGCTTCGCCCGGTACCACCACG
>JAFGRA010000148.1 GCA_016935415.1 Anaerolineales bacterium | reverse complement strand
CGCGGCGTTTCCACGTAGATCAGTTCGATGGTATCCGGAATGTCCTTAGCGAAGGGTACGCCAGCCCCCAGCATGGTGGAGTGCTTCTGGATGTCTTCGAAATCTTCCGACAGTGCAAGGCCGATACCCTGCGCAATACCGCCGTACATCTGGCCGTCCACCACCAGCTTGTTGTTGATCTTGCCCACATCAGCCACAGCGGTGAATTTTTCGACGGTGGTCTTGCCGGTCTTCACTTCGACGTCCACTTCGGCCATGAACACACCGTACATGTAGATCGCAAACGGCGATCCCTGCGCGTTCTCGTCGCAGTTGCTTGCCATTGAGGCCGACCATTTGCCCTCGTAGCGCAATGGCAGGCCCTCGTCTGCCATTTCCTGGTAGGTGCGCAACCCGCCGTCCGGCTTGCGCATCGCCTCAATCAGGTTTTCGCAGGCGACTTTGATCGCATTGCCGGTCATCACCTGGCTGCGGCTGCCACCCGACGGGCCGCTGTTAGGCACCTTCGCCGTATCGTTCATGACCAGCTTGATCTGTTCGGGTTCTAACTCAAGCGGCAGCAGGGCCTCGTGCGCCGTGCCCAGTGTGCCCATGTCCGCGCCCTGGCCGTGATCCTGCCAGCTATTGTAGATCGTGACGCCATCTTCGGTCAGTTCCGCCCAGGCTTCAGACCCGTCCGGGCCATCCAGGCCGCAGCCGTAAATGCCGAGCGAGATGCCAACGCCTTTCTTATGAGCATCGGTGGAGTTTTCTTTCGCGAGGGCCAGCGCTTCCTGATATTTCGGGCGCAGGATGTCGAACATCTCTTCAAAACTGAAGACTTCCGGTTCCTGTCCAGTAGGGGTCGTCGCGCCGGGCCGGTAAATATTCTTGTAGCGCAGTTCGAACGGGTCCACGCCCATCTTTTCGGCCAGTTCGTCCATCAGGCTCTCAGAAGCCAGGAACGCCTGCGGCGATCCATAGGCGCGGAAGGCCGATCCCCAGGCATGATTGGTCGCTACCGTGCGCCCCATGCCCCGGATGTTGGGGATGTCGTAACCCGATCCCATATACTGCGCGCCGCGCAGCGTCAGCAGGTCGCCAAATTCGGAGTACGGGCCATGATCAACCGACCAGTCGCTTTCCATCGCGACCAACTTGCCATCCTGGTCGGCCCCAAATTTGAGCTTTATAAAGAACGGCGACCGCTTGCCGGTGTAGGTCATGTGCTGGTGGTAGTCGTAGCGCAGGAACACCGGACGCCCGGTGGCCATCGCCGCCACACCCAGCAGGGCTTCCATCGTGGGGCTGAACTTGTAGCCAAAGGTTGCGCCCGCCGGATTCTGCACCAGGCGCAGTTTCTCCGGCTCAATGCCCAGGCCGGGGGCGATCATGGCGTGGTGCAGGTACAGGCCGATGCTCTTGGAGTGAATCGTCAGCCGGTCTTCCTCGTCAAAATAAGCAAACCCTACATCCGGCTCAACCGTCAGGTGCGGCTGGCGCTGGAGATAGAATTCGTCCTCGACCACGTAGGCCGCCGACTCCATCAGCGGGGCGGTTTCCTCGCCCTTGGCGATGCGCTGCTCGAAGTACACGTTCGGCGTGCCAGGGTGAATCTCGATGGCATCCTCGGCCATCGCTGCCGGAGCGCTCATGTAAGCGGGCAGTTCTTCCAGTTCGACAACAACCTTTTCAGCGGCGGCGCGGGCGTGGGCCTCGGTATCGGCGCACACAATCGCAATCGCGTCGCCGTACTGGAAGACCTTCTCATCGCACAGAATCGGGCGATCCCACCCGTCACCCTTGTTGGTCGGGAACGTGATCAACCCGGTAATACGGTTTTTGCCTTTGACATCCTTGTGAGTCAGCACCGCATGGACACCCGGCATTTTCTCCGCTGCGGAGGTGTCAATCGTCAGGATGTTGGCGTGCGATACTTTGGCCTGGACCAGCGCCAGTTGCAGTGTATTGGGCGGCATCTTCAGCCCCAGGTCGGAGCCGTAATCCAGCGTACCCGTGACTTTGCCAACCGCCGTCGGGCGCGGATAGTTGGTGCCCCACACGCGGCCATTTTCCGGCTTGTATTCCAGATCGCTTTCTGGTTTTTCGCCGCGCAGCACCGCTGCCGCATCGATCACGGCGTCAACATACGGCTTGTAGCCGTTGCAGCGGCATACGTTGTGGCGCTTCTGGAACCAGTCGCGCACTTCTTCGCGGGTCGGTGTGGGATTGGCATCCAGCAGCGCCTTGGCCGATACCACAAAACCCGGCGTGCAGAAACCGCACTGAGCGACGCCGTGTAGAACAAACGCTTTTTGGATCGGGTGCAGATTGTCCGGCGTGCCAATGCCTTCGACGGTCAGAATATGCGCCCCATCCGGGATTCTGCTCATCTTGGTCACACACGCCAGTGTGTACTTGCCATCCACCAGGACAGCGCACGCGCCACAATGCCCATCTTCACAACCATCTTTGGTGCCGGTCAATAAGAGCTGTTTCCGGAGCACGTCCATCAAGTTGGCGTCCGGGTCAACGACGAGTGTTTTGGGTGCGTCGTTGACATATAGATTGATTTTTCGCATTCGACCCTCCAATTAAGTGATAGCAAAAAGGTACTAACTTTTTAGGTATAACCTAATACACTATTTGAGTATCTGATCAATACCATCTTGATCGATCCCATGATGTCTATCAGCTCATTTTCTCTCGCAGATTTGCCGTAGAGGTAGTGGATTAAACAAAACAATCTCGCCAAAATACATTGTTCTCAGTATAAATCGAAGAGACAAATGTGTCAATTTAATTGGTACATTTGATACATCGGAAAATGCCTGGGCTGATTTCAGTGGATACGCTGTGTTAGTCTCTGAACCACACCTTGATCCCCCAAATTGTTCCCTCCAACAAAAAGCTTGAAACAGCCATTTTGAAAGCCGGACGCGCAACAGCCGGCGCTAAGAGATGTGCATAATCTGAAGTGGATTGCTAAGATTCAAGAAGACTAACTGGTTAGTGAAGGAAAAAGTTTGTTTTGCCAGTGGACGATTTTCAACCACGTGTCATCAAAAGCTATGAACTAACCCAGCGTATCGGTGCGGGGGGCTTCGGTGCAGTCTATCGCGCTTATCAGGCAATCGTCCGGCGTGAAGTGGCGATCAAGGTCATTCTGCCTGAACATGCTAACCACCCCGATTTCATCCGTAATTTCGAATTTGAAGCCCAAATTATTGCCCGGCTTGAACACCCTCATATTGTCCCGTTATATGACTACTGGCGCGAACCAGATGGCGCATACCTGGTGATGCGATGGTTGCGCGGCGGCAGTCTCCGGGACGCGTTGAGCGCGGGACCCTGGAGTCCTAAAGAGCTTATTCCCTTATTGGATCAGATCGCTGAGGCGCTGATGGTTGCCCACCGCAAGGGGATTGTCCATCGCGACATAAAACTGGACAACATCCTGCTAGATGATGACACAAACGCCTATCTGGCCGATTTTGGGATTGCTAAAGACCTGTACGACCTGGGGGCTGAACACGAAGAAAAGATTGTCGGCTCTCCAGCTTATATGGCCCCTGAACAGATTCGCAATCAGGCGCTTTCACCGCGAACGGACCTTTACAGCCTGGGCATCGTACTGTTCGAGATGTTAACCGGCGCGCAGCCCTTTAAAGAACCAACGCCCATGCTGTTGCTCTATAAACACCTGAGCGAACCTATCCCGCCGCTGGTGTCTTTACGACCGGACCTGCCGTCTGCGTTGGATAGTGTCATTGAGCGCGCGACAGCCAAAGAACCTCACCAGCGCTTCGCGGATGCGATGGAGTTGGCCGAGGCATTTCGGGCCGCTGTGCACGCCAGGCACACTGAACGGCATTCCTCCACCGGCTTCGAAGCCGGGGAAGCGGGCCGCGCCGACAAGACGCGCCCATCCGACCCAACCCAGGCTGAGGAT
>JAFGRA010000019.1 GCA_016935415.1 Anaerolineales bacterium | reverse complement strand
GAGAGGGATTGAAAAGCTGCCAGCTCGCCAAGGGCCTGGGTGAACTGCGGGATATGGATCCGCAGGTTGGTGCGATAGTGCTTCTCGCCAGCCAGGGAGTTACCGAAGATCACCGCCACCCGCTCTGGATCAAGCGGGCGTTCGGGGTAGCCGTAATCCATCAGAGCCTCCCGGCTGGCAGCGATCGACCATTTCTGGCTGTCGTCCATATTGCCCAGCACACTTGGCGGGATCAGGATACCCCACTTAAGCGGCTCGAAAGGATAGTTGCTCACCCAACTGCCGATCTTGCTGTAGGTCTTATCCGGCATGCTCGGGTCGGCGTGGTAGTACATCTCGGCGGACCAGCGGTCTGCAGGTACATCTTTAATCGAATACCGCTTGGCTTTAATATTTTCCCAGAAGGCCGGCGCAGAGTTTGCATCCGGCATGACTGCCCCCAGTCCAACTATGGCTACTGCTTTTATTCGTGTCATTTCAAGCTCCAGTTTTTTAGTCAGACACACAAAATGCAAATATTGCCAGACGCCCCAAAGGTTTTCAGATGGCGTCCGTCCAGAGAAAATGAAATTGCGAAGCAGGAATTTTGTACTACTCTGAACCAGAATCGTCCGGTATTTTTTTAGAGTACTGCCAGGTCTTACAGCTTTCACTCTCACAGCCAGCCTTACAAGGGGACAAAACACCAACACCTGGAATTGGTTGCGCATGGTTACAAGTTGGCAGGCATCGTAACCGTTGTTTGATGTTGGGGTTTGAACCAGATGTAAAACACTTGGAAGAAAAAACTCAATCTATGACTAATAAAATAACAATTGACCAATTGACCGAACAAGCCCGCCAGGGAGGCGGAGAAAAGCGGATCGAAGCCCAGCACGCCAAAGGCAAGAAGACCGCCCGCGAGCGGGTCAACCTGCTGCTTGACCCGGGTACATTCGTCGAAACCGACTTATTCGTGCTGCCGCGCAACGCCAACGCACAACTGAATGGCTCAGGCGCCCACTTCACAGACGGTGTGGTCACCGGTTGGGGCAAGATCGACGGCCGGCAGGTATACGTCTACGCCCAGGACTTCACCGTTCTCGGCGGCTCTTTGGGCGAAGCCCACGGGATGAAGATCGCCCGGCTGATGGACCTGGCCCACCAGAGCGGTGCGCCGGTCATCGGGCTGTACGATTCAGGCGGCGCCCGCATCCAGGAAGGGGTTGAATCCCTGGCCGCCTGCGGCGAGATTTTTACCCGCAACGTCCTCTCCTCGGGGATCATTCCCCAGTTAGCCCTGATCATGGGACCGTGCGCCGGAGCAGCGGTTTACTCGCCGGCATTGATGGACTTCGTCTTTATGGAAGAACAGAATGCTTACATGTTCCTGACCGGGCCTGAGGTGGTGAAAGCCGTCACCCGCGAAGAAGTTGATTTCAACACTTTAGGAGGAGCCAGCCTGCATGCCGGCGAGAGTGGCGTGGCCCAGTTCCTGGCTGCTAACGAAACCGAAATGATCGCCCAGGCCAAAGGGCTGCTATCTTACCTGCCTTCGAATAACCTGACCCCGCCGCCTTACTCCCCGCCAACCGACGATCCCCGCCGGCCAACGCCCGATTTGGCCCGGATCGTGCCGGTGGAAGAAAACCAGCCATACGACGTGGTCAACGTGATCGCCGAGATCGCCGACGACGGCGTATTCCTGGAAGTGCACCGAGAGTTCGCCAAGAACATCGTGGTTGGCTTTGCCCGCATGGATGGGCATCCGGTCGGGATCGTGGCCAACCAGCCGCTGGTGCTGGCCGGTGTGCTCGACATTGACGCCTCGGATAAAGCCGCCCGCTTTATCCGCTTCTGCGACTCGTTCCACATCCCGCTGGTCACCCTGGTGGATACACCCGGCTTTCTGCCCGGCACCGCCCAGGAAGCCGGCGGCGTGATCCGGCACGGGGCCAAGATGATCTTTGCCTACGCCGAAGCGACTATTCCGAAAGTCTCGCTGATCCTGCGCAAAGCCTTTGGCGGTGCGTATATCGTGATGTCCAGCAAGCACCTGCGCGGCGATATTAATTTCGCCTGGGAGCACGCCAACATCGCCGTGATGGGTCCGGAAGGCGCGGTCAACATCCTCAACCGCCGCGAGCTGGCCGAAGCCAATGACCCCGACCAAGTCCGGGCGCAAAAGGTCCAGGAATACCGGGACACCTTCGCCAATCCATTCATCGCCGCCTCCCGCGGCTACCTCAACGACGTATTTGCCCCGGTTGAGACCCGCCTGAAGATCATCCAGGCGCTCGAATCGCTGCAGGACAAACGCCAGCCTTCGCCGGCCAAGAAACACGGCAACATCCCGTTATAGCGCCCAACGTAGCTTCTGAAAGGTATGGGGTTTTTGGGAACGGACCCCATTGGTCAATGTTTGCACACTATCAAGAGTTACACTTTGAAACTCAGGAGAAAATGATGAAAGTACTCGTAGCCAATCGAGGGGAGATCGCCGTCCGGATCATGCGGGCCTGCCAGGAATTGGGATTCTCAAGCGTGGCCGTGTATTCTGAAGCCGACCAGGGCGCCCTGCACACCCGCTATGCCGATGAAGCCGTCCTGATCGGACCGGCCGCGGCCAAAGACAGCTATTTGAACATCGACCGCATCATCCAGGCCGCCGTGGATAAGGGCGCAGACGCCATCCACCCCGGATACGGCTTTTTATCTGAAAATGAGGAATTCGCCCGTCAGGTGGAGGAAGCCGGACTGATCTGGATTGGGCCGCGCCCAGAAACCATCGCCATGACCGGTGACAAGCTGGCCGCCCGGCGGATTGCGCGCGAGGCCGGCCTGCCGGTGCTGTTTGGCCCGGATGTGCCGATCGATGGAAACCAGGAGAGCGATCTCGACCGACTGGTTGAAGCGCAAACCGACTTTCCGGTGATGGTCAAGGCTATTTTGGGGGGCGGGGGGCGCGGCATCCGGCTGGCGCAAAATCGGGAGGAACTCAAACAAATGATCAGCCTGGCGCAGCGCGAATCAAAAAGCTCGTTCGGAAACGACGGCATCTACCTCGAGCCGTTCGTCAACCGGGCCCGCCACATTGAGGTCCAGATCATCGGCGACGGCGCGGGGACTGTACTGGTGCTGGGCGAACGCGAGTGCTCGATCCAGCGCCGCCGTCAGAAGCTGATCGAGGAAGCCCCAGCCCCCAATTTAAACGACGAGCAACGCCGCCTGGTGCACGAGTATGCTCACCAATTGGGCAAAGCGCTCAACTACCGCTCGTTGGGCACGGTCGAATTCCTGCTTGACCGCAAGGGCCGTTTCTATTTCATCGAAGTCAACCCGCGCATTCAGGTCGAGCACCCGGTTTCCGAACTGGTGCTGGGCATCGACCTCGTGCGAATGCAGCTGCGCCTGGCCCTGGTTGGGGACATGAAGTACACCCAGGACCAGATCGTGGCGCGCGGCGCAGCGATCGAAGCCCGCATCCTGGCCGAAGACCCATCGAACGGCTTCCTGCCAGCGGCTGGCAAGATCAGCTACGTGCAAGAGCCCGATGGCCCCGGCATCCGGGTGGACAGCGCCCTGTTCCAGGGGATGGAAGTAACCACTGATTACGACTCGCTGATCGCCAAGGTGATCGTGTGGGGAGAAGACCGCGAAGCAGCCATCGGGCGGCTGACCCGCGCCCTGAAGGAATTCCAGGTCAGCGGCGTCCCGACCTCGAAGGAACTGCTCACCAAGATCATCTCGCAGGACAGTTTTGTGCATGGCAACGTAGATACTACCTTCCTCGATACCTTTAAGCCGCTCCTGTCCGAGCGCAGCGAAGCGCTGGAGAAGATCGCCGCAATCGCAGCCGCCCTGGCAATGCACAGCGGGAAGAAAACCCAAAAACAGGCCGCTATCCAGGAGAATAACTGGCGCAAGACCGCCTGGCTGGAACAAATGCGCGGATCGGTCTAGCTTATGACCGTCTACCGGATCTTTATCGGCGAGAACGAATACCAGATCGAGATCACCGAGACCGGTGTGCGGATCAATGGAGAGCAGATCGAGGCCGACCTGCTCCAGTTGAACGAGGCCGGTCTGTATCTGCTCAATCACGGTGAAGATAAGCTGGAACTGCACCTGGCGTTTGAAGGGAAAAATACCTTCCTGGTGATGGCCGATGGTCAGCAGATCGCTGCCCAGGTAGAACCAGATGTCGGCCAAACCCGGCGCACGACCGGCTCGTTAAAGGACAGCAAGCAGATCACTGCTCCGATGCCCGGCGTAGTGGTGGATGTGCCTATTCAGGTGGGGGATGATGTGGGCGAAGGCGGTGTCTTGTGTATTCTGGAATCGATGAAGATGCAGATGGTTATCCAGTCACCTGCCGCCGGGCGGGTTGCAGAGGTTCTGGTGAAGCCAAACCAAAACGTGGATAAGGGCGAATTGCTGATAAGATTGGAGTAGAATCCCACCATCCCACCGAAGTTGTGATAACCGGTGCTATCCATGATCCCATTATAGACCAAACCTGGGGTTTTTCGTTGTCTCCCTCGCCCCTGTTGAGAGAAGAAATGAACAATATAAAGGCGTAGGATCTAGTAACTTATAATTTGTTTGAGTAGAAAAAGCATTTAGATACCATCATATGTAGAGTCCGTCTCAAGAAATAACACAAAACATGCCCCATTAACCAATATTAGAGTATAAAAGTAGTCTGAACCAAAAGAACTCGTCAAGTATATATCAGCATTTTCAGGAGGAATAACTCCTGACTGCGAAAAGCCTTGTAAATCATCCATAATGATGGAAGATAATTCAATGCAATGGTACAACACTTGTTTCTCTGTAAGTAATTGGTTTCCTACATCTATTTTCTTTATACTATTCACATTTATTTAGAAACACCACTTTTAATGATTGACCAGAAAAAAAGACCACTTTCAAATGCCTCTAAAGTTATACATTTGGTTTCTTTGTAAAGATAGATTTGAAATGTTCCAATTTTCACCCCATCTACAGACATAATGCGCAAATTTCCTATTTTCACTGATTCATTATCTCCAAAGTTAATATCCTCAACAATTATATCTTTAGAAAACTCTGGTGATAATTGGATATCATACATACCTGCAGGAGAATATAGAAACGGTAATTCTCGATATAGATAATCAGGTATTTCAGTTTCAATAAATCCGGATTTAAAAGTATATTCTCCATCAAACAATTTTAAACCACCTAAAAGTATCTTCTGATTTGTAAACCCTCGCTCATCAGGAGGAGAGTAATGAACATCATACTCTCCTAGGAGTATTTCATCAATAGTTAGTTTACTCAAAAAATCATCATCATTATTCATACTACACGATCCAATTAGCAGCCCCAATAATAAAATTATACTTAGAGTATATTTCAGTTTCATAACCTGCACCTCCAATATTTTCAATAACCATTACGGCCAATCTGTATAAGTAACATCTACTGAAGAATATCCCAAATTAATCATAAACGAGGATATTTCATCAATTGTTGTTACTTGGACACTATTGTCACCTCCTGGGCCAGACCATAGACTTATCACAGAAGATTCGCCACTCCTGTTCTTCCCCCAAACTGCGTGCCAGCGGTTGAAACCGCTGCCACGAAAAACACCAATCCGCCCTGTGGCAGACTGAGATCAGCGTTCACAGCTGGTTTTGAATCCTACGAAGGTGGGTTTTGTGCCTTTGCGGCCTTGGATTTATCCCCGCCAGGCCACAGCCAAGAGGTGAGTCCATCCAAGGAGTTTGAGTTGCCGTTATCTAGGATTGTCTACTGATTCATCCGAACCTTCAAGCACTGTCCATTTTGGCACAGTTATCCTGTTTTTGTAACCCGGCACAGATTCTCGCAGGAATCTAATCCCAGTGACTGGACAAGACCAGATACTCCGCCATGCCAAATCATCTTTCGATTCTAGTTCCAAATGACTTTTTGCGTAATCATACATACCTTGATAGGGTATCTTTTCCATTTTTGAAAGCTCAACACATTTGCATTTCATCATAACCTCAATCAACTATATAACCTAAGTTGCCACCTTGAATAGGTGGTTGAGTGAACAAGCCAAAATGAACAGGGTGACCTTGAGCTCAAAGCCCGCCGCTGAAG
>JAFGRA010000147.1 GCA_016935415.1 Anaerolineales bacterium | reverse complement strand
GATGCTGACGACCTGATGGGCGGTTTGCGCGCCGCCGCCGGAGAACCCGACGCTTACCAGTTGGATGACGCTGCCGATCAAGAACTGGATTGGGACACACCCTTCCCGGCGACCGAATCCCCCACAGAAGCATCATTCGATGATTTCCGCAGCATGGCCGCAGAAAGCCCCGATTTTGCAGAAACGGAGGCGTATCAGTTCGCCGACGATGCCGACCAGGAATTCGATTGGGGTCAATCGACCTCAGCAACCGAATCCCCTGCAGAGGATTCATTCGATGATTTCCGCAGCATGGCCGCAGAAAGTCCCGGTTTTGCGGAAGAAACCGCCGCAGATGACGAACCCTGGGATACCTCACCGGACACTGCCCCTGCCCCAGAAGCCGCCAGTTCCGATGATGAATTCGGCGACCTGCGCAGCATGGCCTCCGACGAAAGCAACTTCGCGGCCAGCGAAGAAGCCGAAGATGATTGGGAATCCGACTGGGAATCTTCATTCGAGGAAGAGCAAATTACCCCATCGGCCACCGCAGCCGAAAACGCCCCCGAAGCCCGTTGGGCAGATGCACCCTGGGCTGATAGCGGCGGCGAGGAAGGTCTGGATGACCTGCGCGGCATCGCATCCGAGCCAATGGCTGAAGGTGAATCCGATGAGTTCGAATTCGACTTCCAGGAATCGACCACAGCCGCGCCTTTCTCCAAACCGCAACCGCGCTCATTTATCCCCTCTGACGAACTTTACCAGGGCGAAAATATCGCCCCTGAAGACCTGCGCTCCGGCATTGCCGAAGATGTCCCCGATGAACATTTTGGCGAGATCCGCGAACCGATTGGTACTCGTATCAAGCGCTTCTTACCATTCATCTTATCTTCCGTGATCCTTGGGGTCTTGATCCTTTCCGTCTGGATTGCCATTAATTTCTTTAGTGGTGACTTTTACACCGAACCCACACCAGGCCCGACAGACATTGCAGTAGAAACAGAACCGGTAGACCAGGCCCCCACCATTATTGCTTCCGCTCCAATTTCCGAATTGGTTGGAACAGTACAGGGACGCGGCAGCGCAGAAGGCAGCTTCAACAACATTCCCCAGGAATATGAGCTGCCGGTTGGCGGGGAAATCTCTACCGGCACTGATGCCGCCCTGAAATTGGATTTCTCCGAGCGTACCTACACCCGCCTGGGGGCTGATACCGAAGTCGCCCTGGAAGCCTATGAAGGCAGCGGGGATGACCTCGACGTAGTGCTCAACCTGCACCAGGGCCGCCTTTGGGTTGTGCTCGGTGAAGGCAAGGTCAGCGTAAACACCGCCAACGGCACCGCCAGCGTGAGCGGCTCTTATATGAGCGTTGATCATAGCGTTGAGGGTGGCACGCGGATCACCTGCCTGGAGGGCACCTGCCAGGTCAGCAATAACGACGGTCAAATCAGCCTGGAACCTGGGAAAACGATCATCCTGACCAACATCAACACCTTTGCCACCGCCGCAGACGCGGTCGAAGCCGACCTGCAAACCTGGGTCGCCCGCAATCCCGAAGCCAGCGACGTCCTCGCAGCGCTCTCCCTGCCAATCATTCAAGGCACTGTGTGGGCAGACCTCAATGGCGATGGCATCCGCGGCCCTCGCGATGACGGCATGGCAGATATTACGGTTACGCTCTTCGATACCGTCGGCGAAGTCATCTCCAGCATGATCACCAACAGCGCCGGAGCTTACGTATTCAGCAGCCCGGTCGGCGAAGATTATTCCATCGGTTTCGAACTGCCCGAAGGCTACGTATTCACCAGCATGCCCCGGGACACTGAAAACGATGATAGCAATGTCGACCCTACTACCGGCCGCACGGAAGTCTTCTCGCTGGCCGCAGCCGACGAAGCCGTAACCATCAACGCCGGTTTGCGCTCCAAGGATACGATCGCCGAACAACAAGAAACCACCGCCGAGGTACCGGTCTTCGGGCCGATCAACCCACCGATCATCTTCACCGAAACCAAATCCGACGGTTTGCCGGCCAACAACATCACGGCCATGCTGATCGCACCCAATGGCACGCTCTGGGCAGGCACCAAAGAGGGCCTGGTGCGCTACGCCAATGGACAATTCACGACCTTCACGACTGAAGACGGCCTGTCCAGCAACGAAATCTATTCCCTGGCGATCAGCAATTCGAATGTGCTCTACGTCGGCAACCTGAGCGACCGCATCGACCGTTTCGACGGCCAGACCTGGACTTCGGTTTCCCTGCCGGACGATCTGGTCTATGATACATCCGGCTTGCTGCTCCCCGAAGCCTTGTTGGCGGTTGCACCGGACGGCAGCCTGTGGTTGGCCGCAGACAACCGCGTTGCCCACCAGCTCAGCAGCGATGAATGGGTCATTTATAGTTCCTATGAAGGCATGCTGCAAACCGGTATCCAAGACATCCTGGTCACCAATTCCAACGTGGTCTGGGTCGCCGGGCAAGGCAAAGGCGTTTCCCGCTACAATGGGACGGAATGGACGACCTTCTCACCTGCTGAGGGTTTCCCCGCCAACAAGGTGAACGATATCGCCCAGGGCAGCGGCAGTACACTCTGGTTTGCCACCACGCAAGGCGCGGTGCGTTACGATGGCACCGAATTCACCACCATTACCCAGGATGACGGCCTGGCCCGCAACAACGTCTACACGATCACGGTTGCGCGCGATGGCTCGATGTGGGTCGGCACCCCGGCCGGGGTTTCCCACCTGGTGCAAAACGAGTGGACGACCTACTCCTCCACCGACGGCCTGGCGAATAACGCTGTCAAACAAATCGTGGTTACCAACGATGGCACCGTCTGGTTTGCGACCAGCAGCGGGATTTCCCGCCTGGGCGGCGAGCGCTGGGAACGCTTCACCTCCGGCACCGGCCTGGCCAGTAACGATACCACTGCCATTGAAATCGGCGTCGACGGGTCGATCTGGGTCAGCACCACCAGCGGCATCTCACGTTACGACGGCGAAGTCTGGGAAAGTTACACCACCGATGAAGGCTTGCTCGATAACCGCGTCGAGGAAGTCACCGTCGGGATTTACGGCAAGGTTTGGGCTGCTTCCGCAGGCGGGGTCGCCCGCTTCGACGGCGAGGGTTGGGTACCGATCCCCGGCCCCGACAATCTCGCCCCCGTAGAAGAACGTGGAAATCCCGATGCCAGCGTAGCCGATACCGCCCAGGGATCGGTTTGGTTCGGCACCTGGGGTGGAGTTTCTATCCTGCAGAGCGGCAATTGGATCATCTACACCGCCGAAACCGACAACCTACCCAGCAACATCGTTAACGATGTGCTCGTCACCCCTGACGGCACGCTGTGGATCGCCACCTCCGGCGGCGTAGCCAGCTTCAATTCCTTAGAGTGGACAACTTACACCGAAGAAAACGGCCTGGCAAGCAACGACGTCACTTCCCTGACTTTGATGGCCGATGGCACGATCTGGGCCAGCACCTGGGGCGGCGGCGTATCCGAATTCAACGGCGAACGCTGGCGCACCTACAACCGTGAAGACGGTCTGGCCGACGACCGCGTGTATTCGATTTCTTCCGGCCCATACGGCTACATCTACTTCGCTACCGCTGCCGGGGCTTCCCGCTTCAACGGAGAAACCTGGGAAACCTTCACGACTGCCAGCGGCCTGGCGAGCAACACAGTCACCGACATCCTCGCCCTGCCGGATGGAGAAATCTGGTTCGCCACTAGCAGCGGGGTCACACACTTCAGGCCTTGATCCAAACTTAAACGATAAAACCCAGAGCCAATTGCTCTGGGTTTCTTTTTTTACGTGCAGTGTTATCGACGCTTAGCCTGCCTTGACGGCGATTTTCTTTGCCATCGCCGGTTCTGCTTTCGGCAGGCGCAGGCGCAAAACGCCGTCCTTTACTTCCGCTTCGATATGCTCTCGGTCGATCTCATCGGAAAGCGTGAAACTGCGCTCGTAATCACCGATTTCGTACTCGGCGTAGGCTAGGGAATAACCTTCGGGGACATCTTCTTCCACATAACCTTTGATGGTCAATAAATTCTTTTCCAGGGTGATATCCACCGAGCTTTTATCGACGCCCGGCAGATTGGCAACCAACAGGATGGCATCCTCGACTTCATAGATTCCGGTACGAGGGATGTAGACCCGCTGCGAACGCGTGCGCTCGATGCCATCTTCGGTGATCACTTCCTGCTTGACGACATCCAGATTCTTGTCATTATCTTTCATTGCTACACCTCCAGATCAAATTCCAATATGCTTTCGTGATCTTATGCAGCCTTGACGGCAATTTTCTTGGGCTTGTCGGCCTCAGCGCGCGGCAGCTTGATCTCCAGGATTCCCCTGGCATAGCTGGCTTCGACCTTGCCGGCATCCACCAGGAAGGGCAATTGGAAGGAGCGGCTAAAGCTGCCATAGGCGCGCTCCTGGCGATGCACTTTGGCATCTTCCGGGAGATCGTCGGGTTTGTATTCACCGCTCAGGGTCAAGGTTTCTCCGGCCACCGAAATATCGACATCATTGGGGTCGATGCCCGGCAATTCGGCGGTCAGGATGGCATCATCATCAGCCACCCAAATATTCATGGCCGGGTAGCCGGGCGCACGCCGGAACACGCTTTCCCGAGAAGTATCGAAAAGACGGTTCATCTCGTGCTGCAATTGCTCGAATTCACGAAATGGGGAGTAATATCTTCGTAACATAACTCATACCTCCTATATAACAGATTTCGTTATCGTTTGAGATACGTGTCTTGTTTCGTATCCGTTAAAAATAATAGGAGGTTTTCGTTAGAAAAACGAAAGAGCGAAATAAGAAAAACGTTAAATCAGTCCCCCATCAAGGTTCATCCAGGCGCTACTGATTTTCGGCAATCCAGTCATTCACCCCCTCCATGTTATAAAGCTGCATCACCCAACCGATGAAGTCGGGAAAAGTCCCTTCAGCTAAATGCACCCAACCATCCTTTACATGAACGAAATAGGACCCACCTGAATACGCAGATCGATCCCATCCCTCAGGAACCCGATCTAATGTGATATCCGCAATCACGTACCAGACGTGGGGTTGGCCGCCATCATGCTGGTTTACTCTGGCGCTGACGACTTCGACGCTAACCACCTCCGCACCACCCCATCCCTGGCTGTTCTTTTCAATCATCCCTTCCCGAGCTGAGGGGTAAATGCCTTCATGCTTCGCCAGCATCAATTGCGAACCGGCGTAGATCCAACTACACAGGAAAAAAATGGGCACCAGTGCAATCAGCATCACTCGCTTCTGGCCTCGCGTCAGGAGCGATGCCGCTTGCTCAAGCTTCTTTTCATCTGCGGCGTCCTCCACCTCAGGTTGCGCCTGATTGAACAGATACCAAAGCCCCCCGCCTGTTATCAATCCAGGGAGGATAAATACGATCAAGTACAGTAAAGCCTGAAGCCGGTTGTTGAGCGTTATACCGACCAATAAGAGTGAACAAGTGCCCAGTATATCAATGGGCACGATCCAGTGAGAATTTGACAAACTTCGACGCAAAACCAACCAATGTGCCACGCCAAGGAAGCATCCGATTGGCAATAGAATAATTGCTCCTCGCAAACCCGGATGCTTCCAGGCATCGGAGATGGACATATTCACTATTCCGCCAGAAATTCCCCCAATCAAAACGCCTGCTCCCGTCGCCAGGAACCACTGCCTGGCACGCGGCAAGTAGTTGCGCAGCAAAAACCATTGAATAATTGCCAGGGTTAGCGAAAATCCAACACAAAACCCTATCACGTCCAATAAGGTATTGTCATAATCAGACCACAATCCAATATTTACGCCCAGATTTAGGGTCAGATAAGCCAGGACTGCAAAGGGAGCGGTCAACAGCAAAGCAATTGGGAAAGCGATGGTCGTGAAAATAACCCATAAAGGCATCCAATATTTATCTGGTATCCCGCTTTTCAGCGATATACCTTCAAGCACAACAGCCTCCATCAGCTTTTCTTGAGGGCTCATCACGCCATCCTTCCTGGACCGAAACTCATGCCAGCGTTCTACAATAACGGAAATTGCCAGACTTCTCAATTCGAGCATTGATGTTTTGAATAAACCATATCCCCCCGCTATTTCTGCCTCATCCATCACATTCAAGAACACGTCCTCAATCTCATCCCTGAACGCCGCCCGGAAGCGGCCGGGGTACAAACCCAGCAGCCAGACATACAGACGCACCACACCAAACCGCACAAACCCCCGCATCGTATTCATCGGTTTGTCCCTACATTGTGAAGTTTGGTCAAGCGGACCAACTTCTGCATGCGATCACTTTCCGCTTCCAGGATACGCCGGCCCTGTTGGGTAAGTTGGTACAGCTTTCGCTCCCGGTTCCCGGTGCCGCCATTATTATCCCTCACGCGCTCGATCCAACCATCCTCCAACATGCGCCGCAGTGCGCTATACAGCGTTCCGGTTGCCAAAACCACGCGCTGTTCGCTCATGGTTTCGACTTCTTTCATGATGGCGTATCCATGTTTTGGAGCAGTTGCCAGGCTGAGGATGATGAAAAAAGATGTTTCGGTGAGGGGTAAATACCGTTGATCTGTCATGGATTTTTCCAATATGTAGTTTAGTTATATATAACTAAACTACATATTACAGGATTCATTTTCGCTTGTCAAGTACGTTCTCCACCTTACCCCAATTTTTGGTCCTTGCATGGCCTATCACCACGCAAGTTATCACCCAAACTATAAAACCCGAAATCATCATTTCCCCCACATGCTTCATGCTTTATTCCTAATTCATAGCTCGCTTTTCTTTGCTTCGTCCCACAAGGCGTCCATCTCTGCCAGGCTCATCTCGGAAAGCTCGCGGCCGGCCGCCTTGGCATGCTGCTCGATGTAACGGAAGCGCTCCCGGAATTTGAGGTTGGTGGCGCGCAGTACCGCTTCGGGATCGGCATCCAGCCAGCGCGCCAGGTTAACGATCGCGAACAATAGGTCGCCGATCTCCGCGGCTCGCTCCTCATCGCTAGGTGCACTGCGCACTTCTTCGACCTCTTCACAGATCTTGTCGATCACATGCTGGATATCATCCCAATCGAAGCCCACCCGGGCGGCGCGTTTCTGGAAAGTCTCGGCCTGAGTAAGCGCCGGTAAGGCCACCGGGATGCTGTCCAACAGGCCCTTGTCGTTCTGGCCTTTGGAAGTGCGTTCGTCAGCCTTGATGCGTTCCCAATTCTTGATCACCGCTTCGGCATCCTCCAGGTCGACGTCCCCAAACACGTGCGGGTGGCGCGACACCAATTTGGTATGAATGCCCTGGATCACTTCGGCCATCGTGAATTCGCCATACTCGGTCGCGATCTGGGCATGCAGCACGATCTGCAAGAGCAAATCGCCAAACTCCTCGCGCATCAGCGCAGGGTCTTCACTATCCAAGGCCGCCAGGGCCTCATAAGCCTCTTCGATCAGATTGCGGCGCAGCGTCTGGTGGGTTTGCTCACGATCCCACGGGCAGCCCTCCGGGGCGCGCAGGTGTGCAACCAATTCCTGGAAGCCTTCGAAAGAAGTATAAGCCCCCACTGGCGGCACGTACAGCGAGGTCAGCAGGCCGATGTGGGCGCTGCGGTCGATCTCATAGAGCGGCAATTCTTCCACCAGGGCATCCGCCGTTCCCGCCGCGTGCACCAACTGCACCGGGTGCTCGTCCGGGTAAACGGCCATCAACGTGATCTTGACCTCGGCGGCAATCTCTTTTGAATACACCTGCGCCACCAAGGCAGGCACATCCGGCGGGAAGGAAGGATGGTGAGCGGCAACCATTTCCAACGCGTCCACCACCGACGTTTGCGGCAGCGGATCTGCTCTCAGGACAGTCAGGGTCGGTTCGACAAAGCTCAAGCCCTCGATCACCTGCACCGCCAGCCCGGCTTCTTTCGCCCGGCGCACGATCTCCGGCGAAGTGGCTTCGGCCACAAAGGGATGCCCCGGCACAGCGTAAACCACACCCTCAGGGCGGGCACCCAAGACAAGCACCTCTTCAATGATGCGGGCATACACCGTCGCAAAATCGGCTTCCTGCTCGTAAAAGTTATCGAAAGCCTGTACTGTCAGATTCTCCGGGAAACCGGCCACAGTGGGGTGTTGGCGGGTGCGCAGATAGATCTCGTCAATACCGTTCAAGACTTCCCAGGCTTGCCGGGTGAGCAAGGCCGGGGCGCCCGGCCCCAGGCCAAGGATCGTGATTCCAGGTGCAGGAAGTTGCATGTGAGACTCCAGTTGTTTCGATTTGTAATCTATATTCGAGTGCAGTAATCAAAATGAGTACACAGGTATACAGGGAAATAAGTATACAGGATATTCTCTGCGGCTCCGCGCCTCCGTGGTGAGAAAAGCTGTCAAGCTCTACCCACTTAAACAAAAATACCCAGCCTCCCCTGCAGCGTCCTTGTTTACTCGTTTACATGTTTCCTTGTTTACCCATTGTTAATGCCGCACATTATACCAATCATTGAACGCCCGCCCCTTAAACGCAAAACCGCGGAATGAGAAAACCATCCCACGGTTGTTTTGCGATTTTAAAGTAGACTCTAGCGCTTCGTGTAGGTCGGGGCCTTGCGGGCGCGCTTGAGACCTGGTTTCTTGCGTTCCTTGACACGCGCGTCACGCGTCAAGTGCTTCTTGTCATGCATCAATTGATCCAGGTCAGGGTTCATTTTGACCAGAGCACGCGCCAGGCCCATGCGGACGGCACCAGCTTGTCCAGTTACGCCACCACCCTTGACCAACACAGTAACATCCAGGCCGGAACGCCCACCGGCGTCCTCGATCGGCCCCAGGATAACATCCGTGTCGCCCAGGCGAGTGAAATAGTCGTCCAGGGTCTTGCCGTTGACGACAAACTCGCCGGAACCTTTCATCACGCGCACACGTGCGCTGCTCGATTTACGTCGGCCTATGCCTTCATAATATTGTTCTGCCATGATTCACCTGCTCCTTAGTCCAACGCCAGTGGTTCGGGTTGCTGGGCCTCGTGGGGATGATCCGGCCCGGCATAGATCTTCAGCTTCTTGAGGATCTTGCGCCCGTATTTGTTATGCGGCAGCATGCCCCACACAGCCCGTTCGATCACACGATCGGGGTGGGTTGCCAGCATATCGCGCAGCTTGGTAACTTTCATTCCACCAGGGTAACCACTGTGATTGTAATAATTCTTGTCTTCCAGTTTGTTGCCGGTCACAACCACGCGCTCGCAGTTCACCACGACAACAAAGTCTCCGGTATCCACGCCGGGCGTGAACGTCGGTTTGTGTTTGCCCATGAGAACCTTGGCAATGCGTGAGGCAAGCCGGCCCAGGTTCTGGCCGTTGGCATCCACTAGGTACCAATCGTAGGTCAATTCACCGGCTTTCGGGTAATAGGTTTTTTTCACGTCAACCTCTTTATCAATCAAATTCTTGTTCGTTTATTTGATAACTGACCGTTTATTTTTTGAATATCTTCAGAACGTTTGAACAGTCAGTTCTTTTCGTAAATGCGCCTGGATATATTTACGTTTCTAAATTTTTTGCGCATTTACTAATCATTATCATCTGCCGGGTACTCGACGGCGGCCAGGAAAAGGCCATTGGGCGGTGCCAATCCGGGCACCATCCCACGTTCACTTCCCGCCTGCAAGTATTCGGTCACGATCTGCGGGGCAAACCAGCCCTGCCCGACTTCGACCTGCAATCGGACTATCCGGCGTACCATATGGTACAGGTAGGCATTGGCAGTCACTTTGAATACCAATCCGTCACCTTCCGGATTCCATTTGGCTTCTTGCCACTCGGCGGCAAAAACTTGCCTGATCGTTACGCCGCCATCATCCGGCGAAGTGCCGAAGGCAGCAAAATCGTGCGTGCCCACCAGTTTTGCTGAGGCAGCTTCTAAAAGCTCCTCGGCAACTGCGGGCCACACGCGCCAGGCATAGCGTTCTCGCAAAGGGTCACGGTGCGGCTGGCAAAAGATATGATAGTGATAAGTGCGTTTGATGGCATCGTAACGGGGGTGGAAACCATCTGTCGCAACCCTCACCTGCCAGACAGCCACATCGGCCGGTAAGTTGGCGTTCAGTGCGTTTTGCAGGTCTTCCGGGGTGTGCGCCCAATCGAAATCGAAGGCTGCCACCTGCCCGGAAGCGTGTACTCCGGCATCCGTCCGCCCGGCGGCCAGGATGGAATTTCCTTCCCAGCCGATCGTGCGCAGGGCCTGTTCCATGGCTCCTTGCACCGTCCGGTCGTTCGCCTGCCTTTGCAGTCCACTGAACTCCGTGCCGTCGTAGGCGATAATAACTTGGTAACGTACCATTTCCGGAGATTCCGGAAGCTTATAAAAAATTACTCAACGAGTTCCAAGAGCACCATTTCGGAACTGTCGCTGCTGCGTGGTCCCAGCTTGATCATGCGGGTGTACCCACCATTCCGTTCGGTATAGCGGGGGGCAATGTCATCGAACAGCTTCTTGACGATCTCAGGATCGTTGAGCCGGGCCGCGGCCAGGCGGCGCTTGTGCACCATGGCGGACGGTTCTTCGGCAGCATTGCCGCGCTTCGCCAGCGTGATCAGCTTTTCCGCATCGGAGCGGATCGCTTCAGCCTTGGCGCGCGTCGTGCGGATGCGCTCGTGCTCGAATAATTGTTTGATCAAGTTAAGTCGCAAACCTCTGCGGGAACTTGCGCGGCGATTCAGCCTTTTTCCAGCTACTTTATGTCGCATGGGTCATTCTCCGTTAATTATTCTTCGTCCACTTCGCCGGACTCTTCCTCTTCATCTTCGAGGTAGCCCTTCTCACCCATTTTTTCCATGAGTTCGTCCAGGCTCTTCTCGCCGAAGTTGCGGATCGACATGATCGCATCCTCGCCCTTTTCGAGCAGTTCGAGCACTTCACCAACCGTGGTGATGCCCGCCCGCTTCAGGGAGTTGAAAACGCGCACTGACAGATCGAGATTCTCAATCGGTGTGTCGTAGACCTCACTGGTGAGACGGCCGTCGACAGCTTCTTCCTCATCCACCGGTGTCAGTGTGATTTCGGTTACGCCGGCGATGTGGCGTAGATGTTCAATTAAAATTCCAGCGCCGGTACTCATGGTATCTTCAGGAGCGACAGTGCCGTCGGTCCAGATTTCCATAATCAACCGGTCGTAGTTCGTGCTTTGGCCCACACGTGCCGATGCTACGCTCCAATTCACGCGGCGTACAGGTGTGTAGATCGCATCCACGGGCAGCTCACCAATCGGCAGGCGGCCGCTGCGTTCGTTCGCAGGAGAATAGCCGCGCCCACGCTCGACAGTCATTTCGATTTCCAGCTTGGTCTTCTGGCTGTCGGAGGTGAAGAGATACAAGTCGGGATTGACGATCTCTACCTCAGGCGGAGCGATGATGTCTGCTGCGGTCACAACGCCCTCACCACGCACTTCCAGGTGCAGGCGGGCAGTGTCGACGTCATACAGCTTAATGCGCACTTGCTTCAATTGCAGCATGATCTGGATGACATCTTCGCGAACGCCGGTGATCTCGCTGTATTCGTGCTGCACATCAGTGATGCGGATCGAGGTAATTGCCACCCCTTCCAAAGAAGAGAGCAGTACCCTACGCAGCGCGTTGCCCAGCGTATTGCCGTAGCCGCGTTCCAGTGGGCTGATCACGTATTTTCCGTAATTCCGAGCTTCGGCTTCGCGCTCGATTCTCGGGGTTACCATATTACTTAGTACGATCACGGTACATCCTTCCCCAGAATGGTCAATTCAAACTCTGTAATCAACGATTTCACTCGCAACAACCGGGCTAGCGTGAGTAATACTCAACGATAAGCTGCTCGTCGAGATTGGCTTCAACCTCGGAGCGTTCCGGCGCACGCAGGATGGAACCGGTCAGGTTCTTGACATCCCGGCTGATCCACTCAGGAGCGTTACGTTCTGCAGCGATCTCAGCTAAATCCTTGAAGAAAGTCTTCTTCTTCGAGCCTTCGCGGATTTCGATGGTATCGCCAGGTTTAATGTTCATAGAAGGCACATCGGTGCGGCGTCCGTTGACCATAAAATGTCCGTGGGTCACCAATTGGCGAGCCTGGGCACGGCTGGACGCAAAGCCCATCCGGTAGATGACGTTGTCGAGGCGCGTTTCCAGCGTCTGCAACAACACCTGGCCAGTCAGGCCTTTGGCTTTTAGGGCGCTCTTGTAATAGCGGCGGAACTGCTTTTCCAGCACACTGTAGGTACGGCGAGCCTTCTGCTTGGCGCGCAACTGCTTGGAAAAGTCTGAATCATTCGACCGACGCCATTGCATTTGCTTACCATGCTGTCCGGGCGGGTAATTGCGGCGTTCAATGGCGCACTTCTGGGAGAAGCAACGCTCGCCTTTCAAGAAAAGCTTTTCGCCTTCCCGGCGGCACAGTTTACATACAGGACCTGTGTATCTTGCCATAAAATTAATTCCTCACTTACACTTATAAGTTCTTTATACTCTGCGTTTCTTCGGCGGCCGGCAGCCGTTGTGCGGCACCGGGGTAATATCAGCAATCGATTTGATCTTGATCCCAGCAGATTGGACGGCACGGATGGCGGACTCGCGTCCCGGGCCAGGTCCTTTCACGATCACGTCAGCTTCTTGCAGCCCCATATCCATCGCAGCCTTCAAAGCTTCGTTGGTCGCCAGACCAGAAGCGAAGGGCGTACTCTTGCGCGAGCCTTTGAAGCCAACCGAACCGGCACTTGCCCAGGTTACAGTATTACCCTGATTGTCCGTGATCGTCACGATGGTGTTATTGAATGTGGCGAAAATATGAATCTGTCCTGAAGACAGTGTGCGTTTTGTCTTACGCGCGCCACGGCGGGAAGAACGATTTCCTCGAGCCATAATTCCTCTTTCCTTTGTTTTCGATACGATAGATTAATGCACTTATCGTTATTTCTTAGCTACACCACGGCGACGGCCACGGCCGGCCACGGTTTTCTTCGGCCCTTTACGGGTACGAGAATTTGTCTTCGTCCGCTGGCCGCGCACCGGTAAGTTTCGGCGGTGGCGTAAGCCGCGGTATGCACCAATCTCCATCAACCGTTTGATGTTCATCTGCACCTCGCGGCGCAGGTCACCTTCGACGGTCAGGTTCTTGTTGATATATTCACGCACCGAAGCGATCTCCGCGTCGGTCAAATCTTTGACGCGCGTATCGCCGCTTACGCCGGTTTCCACCAGAATCTTCTGGGCGGTGGGTAGACCGACGCCGTAAATATAGGTCAAACCAATTTCCAGCCGTTTATCACGTGGCAGGTCAACGCCTTCAATACGTGCCATAATCGCTTACCTCTATCCTTGTCTCTGCTTGTGTTTCGGGTTTTCACAAATCACGTACAGTCTGCCTTTGCGTTTTACGATCTTGCATTTAGCGCAGCGTTTCTTTACAGAAGCTGATACTTTCATGTCATTACTCCTATGTTACTTGGCTTGCCATACAGCGACAGCCAAACCTCGATTATACCTTTTTTACGCTTTTTCGTCCAGACTCAATCTTTCCTATTTACAGTCAGGATGAGTGGGCCGTTATCTGTAATGGCGACAGAATGTTCGAAATGAGCGGTCATCGAATCATCTGCCGCGGTCACCGTCCATTTATCGGGCAGCACTTTCGTGCGGAAGGTCCCCACCAGCACCATCGGTTCGATGGCGATGGTCATGCCCTTGCGGAGCACCATGCCCCGGCCGGGCATACCGTAATTCGGCAGTTGCGGTCCCTCGTGCAGTTTGCGGCCAACACCGTGCCCGGTGTATTCGCGTGGCACAAAGAAACCCTGCCCTTCGACATACCGCTGCACGGTCGAGGCTACATCGCCGATGCGGTTTCCAGGGCACATCTTTTCGATGCCGAGTTCCAATGACCGCTTGGTCACATCCATCAGTTTCTGCTTTTCAGCCGAAACCTCGCCTACTCCGGTGGTGAATGCGGAGTCGGCGACAAAGCCCTCGTAGATCGTCCCGCAGTCAATCGAAATGATGTCACCTTCCCGCACCTCACGTTTGCTGGGAATACCGTGCACCATTTCTTCATTGATGCTGGCGTTGATCGTCCCCGGGTAGGGGTACGGGCCGGGATAATTCAAGAAAGCCGGTTTAGCGCCGTTATCGCGGATCACTTGTTCGGCAATGGCATCCAACTCCTGGGTAGTTACCCCAGGCCGGATGGCCTCATGCACGGCTTCCAACGCCATGGCATTGATCCGCCCGGCTGCCTGCATGATCTCCAACTCATGATCGCTTTTTAAGACAACGTCACGTTCCCAGGCCATGCTCTACTCCTGCTGCGGCAGAACCGCAATCAGGCTGGCCAGCACATCGTCGATGGCTTGGTCGCCGTCCACTTCCTGCAATACACCTTTATCCTGGTAGTATGCGATCAGTGGCGCTGTATTTTCAAGGTACACTTTGATGCGGTTGGTCACCGTTTCGACCTTATCGTCTTCGCGCTGATACAGGTATTCACCTTCGCACTTACCATACGGGCAGCTTTCGAAGGGTTTGAACTTCTTATGGAAGGTCGCGCCACATTCCTTGCAGACGATCCGGCCGGAAAGGCGGGAGATTAACTCTTCTTCAGGCACCTTAATGTACGGTACCACGACGACTTCACCACCCAGCTTCTGGAGCATTCCGTCCAACGCCTCGGCCTGCGCCGGGGTGCGAGGGAAACCATCCAGAATAGCGCCGTTGGCGCAATCTGGGCGGGACAAACGGTCGGCGATCATCTCAATGGTCAGATCATCCGGCACCAATTCGCCGCGGTTCATGTAGTCGGCCGCTTTCTTGCCAAGTACGGTTTCGTTTTTAAGGTTCTCCCGGAAAATATCACCGGAGGATATATGCGGTAATGCCACTTTCTCGGCGATTCGGGCAGCCTGGGTACCTTTACCGGCACCCGGCGCTCCTAGCATGACAATGTAATCAGGCACGACCTTATGTTCCTATCTAGCGTACGAGGAGCGAGTCTTCGTAGCCGTGGATCTTGAGTTCGGCTTCGATGTTGAAGAACGTATCACGCACGGTACCGACCACGATCAGCAAACCGGCCGAACTGACCAGCAAGGCGCTGGAGTTCACGCCGCCCAGGTTCATGGTGCTAACAATTATCTGTGAAAGATAAGGCAGCACGGCCACAATACCCAGGAAAAGTGCCCCGGGGAAAGTGATGCGGCGCAACACCTTGGTCAGGTAGCGCTGGGTCGGTGCACCTGGGCTGACGCCCTTGATGCGTGCCCCAACCCGCTTCAGATTTTCGCCATAGTTCTGCTGGGCGAAAAGCACGTCCGTATAGAAAAAGGCGAATAATACCACCATCAGGAAGTAGAACACCCAATACCACGGACCACTCGGGTCGAAGAATTGCTGTGCATTCACCGCGAAGTTCGCCACACCCTCGTTTTCCGAACCGATGAAGAAAGAAGCCACCAGGTTCGGAAACTGCAAGATCGCTTGAGCGAAAATCAGCGGAATCATGCCAGCCATATTGACCATCAAAGGCAGCGTGCTTTCAACCGGCATCGACATGCGCCGGCCGACGCGCCGCCCCGGATAGATCACCGGGATGTTTCGACGCCCCTGCTGCACGAATACGATCGCGAACACAGTCAGGACCGTCAACACCACCATGAAAGCCAACAGCACCCAGCGCCCTTCTTCATTGAGGAAAATCTGGCCAAAGTTCTGCGGGATGCGGGCAATAATACCCGAGAAAATGATCAGCGAAAGGCCCTGGTTGCGGATACCGTATTCGGAGATCAACTCACCCAGCCAGATCGCGAACATCGTCCCGGCCGTCATCGACAGTAAGATGGTGACCGATTTCAAAACATCCGCGCTGGCTCCAAAACCGAAGCCGGGGATGATCGAAAGACCGGCATAGTTGGAGTAGATCTGGATCTGGCCGAAGGCATTCAACGCCGCCATCGGGATCGACAGAATGTACGTCCAACGTTCCTGCCATTTACGGCCTTCACGCGGGTCTTCTTCCATCTTGCGCTGCAGGGCCGGAATGATCGGCACAAGCAGCTGCAAGATAATCTGGGCGGTAATATAAGGATACACACCCATCGCTAGCACAGAGAAATTGCTCACCGTACCGCCCGAAATCATGTCGATGAAATTGATCAGGTTAGCGCCGGCGCCACCACTACTCAGCAGTGTTTGGATAGCCTCGCGATTTACGCCGGGCACAGGTACATGTGCCGCAAGGCGGTAAAGCACCAGGATTCCCAGGGTGATTAGTAGTTTTCGCCGGATGTCCTGGGCCGTCCATAAATAACGCCAGGCCGATCGAGATCGTTTCATCTCTTGGTCTCCTCAGACAAGTCTATTCCCTACGCTTCTATGATTTCTACGCTACCACCCGCAGCTTCAATCTTGCTGCGAGCACCGGCGCTCACACGGTGGACGCGCACTTTGAGTGCAACCTTCAGCTCACCACGGCCCAAAATCACCACAGGATTTTTCAGGCTGCGCAGCAAGCGGGCTTGGTCCAGCGTTTCAGGCGTAATTTCGCTGTCTGCCGGAAAATCGGTCAACTGGTCGAGGTTAACCTGATTATAGGTTACCCGGTTCGGCGGGGTAAAACCACGCTTGAACGGCAGCTTGCGAAACATTGGCAGGTTACCACCCTCGTGATATAGTGGGGTGCCGCCACCGGCGCGCGACTTCTGGCCTTTTGTACCACGTCCGGCGGTCTTACCCTGACCGGCAGCAATACCACGACCGACGCGTTTACGGCCTTTTTTCTTTCCTTCGTTGGGTTTCAGATCATGTAACTTCATCTTCAAACCTACTTCTCTTCAACGCGCACCAGGTGACCAACTTTGTCGATCATGCCGCGGATCACCGGGGTATCCTCATGGGATACCGACTGATTCATGCGGCGCAGCCCCAAGGCGCGAACTGTATTTTTCTGACGTTTGGTATAGCCGATTGGGCTTTTGACCAACGTGATTGTAAGCTGTTGCTGCTTTTTCTTAGCCATTTTTCTTTCGCTCCCAGAAAGGCAAGACTGCTTCAACAGATTTGCCGCGGATGGCTGCCATATCCTGCACTGATTTGAGCTGGTTGAGGGCATCCATCGTCGCCTTCACCACGTTCAAGATATTGGCGCTACCCAGCGATTTGGTGAGAATATCATGCACACCAACCGCCTGCAAAACAGCACGCACGCCGCCACCCGCGATCAAACCCGTACCGGGCGAAGCCGGTTTGAGCAGTACGCGCGCCCCACCGGAGCGACCGATCACTGCATGGGGAATGGTCGTATTGAAGAGATACACGGGGTGCATATGCTTCTTGGCCCGGTCGGAAGCCTTGCGGATCGCATCGGGCACGGAACGTGCCTTACCAATGCCAACACCCACCCGGCCACTGCCGTCGCCGACGACAACGGTCACACGGAACGAGAAGGTCCGGCCACCTTTAACTACTTTAGCGACACGATTGATCTCTACAGTGCGCTCGATAAATTCTTGTTCGAAATCCGAGCCTGATCCTTTATAATTGCTCATAGAATTCTCCTAATGCCTAAAACTCCAGGCCGCCCTCACGCGCACCGTCTGCAAGCGCCTTGATTCGGCCGATATAGCGATAGCCGCCACGGTCAAAGATTACGGTCTTGACACCTTGCTTTGCGGCACGTTCGGCCACAGCTTTGCCAACCAGGGCTGCCTGCTCAGATTTGTTCAGGCCATCCATCTTCCCGCGCAGTTCCTTGTCGATCGTCGAGGCCGAAGCCAACGTGATCCCGGCTTCATCGTCGATAACCTGGGCGTAGATTTCGGTCAGACTGCGGAATACGTTCAGGCGCGGTCTATCGGGAGTGCCGCTGATGCGCTTGCGGACGCGTAAGTGTCTGCGTTTACGTGCTTGGTTTCGTTTAATTCTTGCCATTGTTATCTACCTTCTACAGCGCCTTACCGGCCTTACCAGCTTTACGGCGGACATGTTCGCCAACGTAGCGGATACCTTTACCCTTATAGGGTTCCGGGGGCCGCATCTTGCGGATCACAGCTGCGATCTGCCCGACCGCCTGCTTGTCGGCGCCTTTTACTCGAATTTCCCGGCCGCGATTCTCGACTTCGAAGCTGATGCCTTCGGGCGGCTCGATCGGTACTTCGTGGGAGTAGCCCACGTGGAGCACCAACGTACTGCCCTGCATCTCGGCGCGGTAACCCACGCCCTGAACTTCGAGAGCCTTCTGGAAACCTTCGCTTACGCCCACCACCATGTTATTGACGACGGCGCGGGCCGTGCCATGCATAGAGCGGTCGAACTTCTCTTCGGATTTGCGCTCAACGATTAGCTCGTTGCCTTCCTGTTTGAAGCTGACCACCGGCGGGAAAATGTGCGAAAGTTCGCCATTCGGGCCTTTGACGGATACGTGTGTACCCTTGATTTTTACATCGACACCGGATGGAATCTCAACCGGTAATCTTCCAATACGAGACATGGTTCTACCTCCTGCCAGCCTGGCCTAGAAGACCTTGCACAGCACTTCGCCACCAACACCAAGTTGGCGGGCGCGGCGGCCGGTCATTACGCCCTTGGGCGTAGACACGATGGCAACACCGAGACCAGACAAGACCCAGGGAATTTCCTGCTTCTTGGCATAGATACGGCGGCCAGGGCGGCTGACACGTTCGATCCCGCTGATCACGGGGCGCCGCTGGCGGCGTTCACCGACGTATTTCAAGCGCAGGCGCAATACCTTCTGACCGATAACTTCACCATCGACCACCTGATAATCGTCAATGTAGCCTTCTTCTTTTAATATATTGGCAATCGATACCTTCAGCTTTGAACTGGGCATAGCAATGAGGGTCCGGCCAGCCATATTCGCATTCCGAATGCGAGTCAACATATCGGAAATTGGGTCATTTACAGCCATGTTTTCCTCCGCCAGCTACCAAGATGATTTCACCACGCCGGGGATCTTACCTTCCAGCGCGTATTCACGGAAACAAATGCGGCACAAACCAAAACGGCGCATATAACCGCGGGGGCGGCCGCATACCTTGCAACGATTGCGCACACGCGTCGGGTATTTGCGGCGCGTTTCGCGAGTTACCATACTTTTCTTTGCCATAGACTTATCCTTCCGCCTTGAACGGCATTCCGAGCAATCTCAACAACTCTCGACCACCTTCATCATTCTGTGCAGTAGTTACAATGGTAACTTCAAAGCCACGCACCTGGTCGATTTGATCGTAGTCGATCTCCGGGAACACCAGTTGTTCTCGCAAACCCAAAGTGTAGTTTCCGCGTCCATCGAACGAATCGGGGGAAACACCTCGGAAGTCACGTTCACGGGGTAACGCAATGTTCATCAGGCGGTCGAGGAACGACCACATGCGTTCACCACGCAGGGTTACTTTTGTGCCAATCGCCCGGCCTTCACGAAGTTTGAAGTTGGCGATACTCTTGCGCGCCTTGGTGATCACCGGGCGCTGTCCGGTAATGATGGACAGATCTTCCACGGCAGCATCCAGCACCTTGGGGTTATCCATCGCCTCGCCCAGGCCAATATTGAGAACGACCTTCTCGAGGCGCGGCACTTCCATCACGTTCTGGATGTCCAGGTTCTTCTGCAAGACTGGCACGATTTCGTTTTGGTATCTTTCTTTCAATCGAATACTCATCGTACGCTCCGACTAATCCATCCACGCATCGCATTTTTTGCAAACGCGATGCGGTACATTCTCGTCATCTCGTTCAACACCAACGCGGGTGGGTTCCTTACAATTAGGGCAAATCAACATCACATTAGAGATGTCAAATGGGGCTTCGAACTCGATAATACCCGGGTTCATCTGGCGGCCCTGAGCGGTCTGCACCTGGCGTTGGTGCTTCTTGCGGATATTGACACCCTGGACAACGATGCGCTGCGTTTCCGGAATGACCCGGATTACCTCACCGCGCTTGCCTTTGTCCTGGCGCCGACCGCTGATAATTTCAACCGTATCGCCTTTGCGAATTTTTACTTTCACCTGATTACTCCTTATCTACCTTATAAAACTTCCGGAGCCAGCGACACGATTCGCATGTAGCCTTGTTCGCGCAGTTCCCGGGCCACCGGGCCAAAAATGCGCGTGCCTTTGGGATTCTTGCGGTCACTATCCAAAATGACCGCGGCGTTATCATCGAAACGGATATAGGAACCGTCATCACGCCGCCACTCTTTGGCAGTGCGCACGACCACCGCATATACAACGTCACTCTTCTTGACGGTGCCCTGCGGCGTAGCCGCCTTGACGGTGCCAACCACAATGTCGCCCACCCCGCCGTACTTTCGCCGAGAGCCACCCAGGACACGAATGACCAGGATCTCACGCGCGCCGGTGTTATCGGCAACTTTCAGTCGAGACTCGGTCTGAATCATTCCTGCTCCTCCACTTCCTCGAGCATTTCTTCGACCACGTCCTCGGTTGCGCGCTTGACGATCTCTTGCACGAACCAACGCTTGGTCTTGGAGATGGGCTTGCTCTCGATAATCAAAACGATGTCACCGATGCTCGAGCCAATTTCATCATGCGCTTTGACGCGCTTGTGGCTGGTGACCACTTTCTGATAGAGCGGATGGCGGTAAGTGCGGGCCAGTTCGACCGTAACCGTCTTTTCCATCTTGTCGCTAACCACGACGCCTGTCAATCTGCGGCGAGTAGTCTCTTTCATGCTTCACCTTCTACATCTGCCTGTTCTTCCCGCAGAAGTTCATTCAATACGGTCATAAAACGGGCAATATTTCTTCTCGTAATGCGCAGGCGGTTGTGATCCGTTAGCTCGCCGGTGGCGCGCTGGAAGCGTAAGTGCATCAACTCTTCCCGCGCATCGTCGATCTCGGTCTGGATTTCACCAATGGACAATTGTCTGATCTCTTGAATTTCCATCTTTATTCTCCAGAAAGGTCCTCACGGGCAATAATGCGAGTCTTGACCGAAAGCTTATGGGCAGCCAGACGCAGTGCTTCTCGAGCTACTTCTTCGTCCATACTGCCGACTTCGAACAATACCCGGCCCGGCTTGACAACTGCCGCCCAGAATTCAACCGCACCCTTACCCTTACCCATGCGGCTTTCAGCAGCACGCTTGGTGATGGGCTTGTCGGGGAAAATGCGGATCCACACCTTACCACGGCGGCGGGTTTCACGCACGATCGCCCGGCGAGCGGACTCGATCTGGCGGGCGGAAACCCATCCGGGTTCCAGCGATTGCAAGCCGTATTCACCGAAATGGATTTCGGCGCCACGCGAAGCGCGGCCACGCATACGTCCACGCATTTGCTTGCGATATTTGACACGTTTTGGCATCAACATAATTGCTACCTCTCAATCGCTCACTTTACTGCAAAATGAGTAAAGTGCTTGCGTTCTCATTCACTAACGTAGACGCCTTCAGTGGCTTCTACTTCGTCGTCTTTGGTGGGCAAAATCTCGCCCCGATAAACCCAGACTTTCACACCGATCACACTATAAGTAGTAACCGCTTCTGCAACCGCATAATCGATATCGGCGCGCAATGTGTGCAGGGGCACGCGGCCCTCACGCAGCCACACCCGGCGGGCCATATCGGCGCCACCCAGGCGGCCCGATACTTCTACCTTCACGCCTTCCGCCCCGGCTCGCATAGATTGCTGCAAGGAGCGGCGCATGGCGCGGCGGTAGCTGATGCGGCGTTCGAGCTGCTCGGCAATATTCTGGGCAACCAGATAAGCATCCAGGTCAGGATCCTTGATCTCTTTGATCTCCAGGTCGATCTTCTTGCCGATCAATGCTTCAAGCTCTTTGCGCAGCTTCTTGACGTTCTCGCCCTTGCGTCCAATCAAAATACCGGGCTTGGCGGTGTGCACGAAAATCTTCACGTTTCCGGGGAAACGTTCGATCTCGATACGGGAAACACCCGCACGGGGAGACATCTCGCGGATCAATTCGCGGACTGCGAAATCCTGGTGCAGTTGATCGACGTATTGCTCGCCTTCGGCGTACCAGCGACCTTCCCAGGTCTTATTAATTCCGAGACGGAAGCCAATTGGATGTACTTTACGACCCATGTTTACTCCTGACCTATCCTATAAAGCTTTTTCACGTAATACGACCGTCACGTGAGACGAGCGGCGCAGCCACGGCTTGAAACGGCCGCGCGCACCAAAACGTCGCCACTTGCGGGTGGGACCTTCATCGGCGAAGATCGTGTGAATGTACAGATCGTTGCGGCTAATGCCGAAATTCTCTTCTGCATTCGACATGGCCGATGAGATCACCTTCGAAACCGGCAGGGCCGCGCGCTTATTGACGAATTTCAACGTATCCAGCGCTTCCACTACATCCTTACCACGCACCAGGTTCACCACCAGGCGAACTTTTTGGGCAGAGATGAGGATATTCTTTGCTTGGGCTTGATAATTGGTAGCCATGCCTTAGAGACCTCCTGCCGGTCCGCGGCGGACTTTCTTTTCTTGCACATGACCACGGAAAGTGCGCGTCGGCGCAAATTCGCCCAGGCGATGACCGACCATGTTTTCAGTAATATAGATCGGCACGTGACGGCGGCCATCATGAACGGCGATGGTGTGCCCCACCATTTGCGGGAAGACCATGCTTGCCCGGCTCCAGGTGCGAATCACCTTTTTGTCGCCACGTTCATTCATGGCTTCGACTTTCTTTAATAACTTGGGGGCGATGTACGGCCCTTTCTTTAATGAGCGTCCCATAATCACTACTCCATCTAACTACTTGCGGCGCTTCGAGCGGCGTCGCCGAACGATATATTTATCTGTCTGCTTATTGCGGCGGGTCTTCTTGCCCAGGGTTTTCTTACCCCACGGGCTTTTCGGACTCGGCATACCGATCGGTGAGCGCCCTTCACCACCACCATGCGGGTGGTCGTTGGGATTCATGGCTACACCGCGGACGTGTGGGCGACGACCCAGATGGCGCTTGCGCCCGGCCTTACCCAGGGAAATGTTATTGTGGTCGACATTACCGATCTGACCGATAGTAGCGTAGCAATCTTGATGAATCAGGCGAACTTCCCCGGACGGCATGCGGATCTGGGCATAATCGCCTTCCTTAGCCATCAACTGGGCGGAAGCTCCGGCCGCGCGTACCAACTGGCCGCCTTTACCAACCTTCATCTCGATGTTGTGAACGGTCGTACCGGTCGGGATATTGGCAATCGGCAAGCTGTTGCCAGGTCGAATATCGATATTCGGCCCGGACATCAACATGTCACCCACCTGCACTTGCAGGGGAGCCACAATGTAGCGCTTCTCGCCATCGGCGTAGTGCAGCAAAGCCAGGCGGGCCGTCCGGTTCGGATCGTACTCGATCGCCGCTACGGTTGCAGGCACGCCGTGCTTGTCGCGCTTGTAATCGACGACACGCACCTTCTTGCGATGCCCGCCGCCTCGATGGCGGACGGTGATGCGGCCCTGGGCATTGCGGCCGCTCTGCTTCTTCTTTGAAATCAGCAGCGAGCGTTCCGGCTCGGACTTGGTGATCTCTTCAAAAGTGTAGCTCGTCATATCCCGGCGGCCGGGAGTTGTCGGTTTATACTTCTTTACAGCCATTATCTTACACCTTCAAATACGTCGATGGAATCGCCGGGGGCGAGCTGCACAATCGCTTTCTTGTAGCCGGGTTTGCGGATCAATACCCGGCGGCTCTGCCAGCGACGGCTGCGTTTGGCAGGCATGTTGAGCACATTGACCCACTCTACCTGCACATCGAACAGGACTTCCACCGCCTCTTTGATCATTTTCTTATTTGCGTCAGGCGCTACTTCAAACACGACCTGGTTGAGAATACCATTTTGGTAATTGGATTTCTCTGTAATGATAGGCCTGCGTAAAACATCGTATAGAGTCGTCATCATTACCTCCAAACTACCCAAGATACCCGTTGATGACCTCAATGGCCGCTTCCGAGAGCACGATCTTGTCGTATCCCAGCAGGTCACGAATATTGAGGTATTGAGCCAGCAGCGGTTTGGCATTCGCCAGGTTGCGGGACGAGCGCATTACGGTCTCGTAATTCTCATCATCCTTACTGGGAATGACCACCAGCACGCTGGCTTCTCCGGCCAGTTTGCCGAGTGCTTCTGCCATCAGCTTGGTCTTGGCTTCTTCCAATTTCACTTCATCGACAACAACGATGTCTGCCCCAGCAGCTTTCACGGAAAGGGCCGAGCGCAGTGCGCCCTGGCGCATCTTGCGCGGCATTTTCTTGTCGTAATCACGCGGGCGGGGTGTGTGGATCTTGCCACCACCTACCCACTGTGCAGACCGGATCGAACCCTGACGGGCACGGCCGGTACCTTTTTGCCGCCACGGTTTGCGGCCACCGCCGCGCACTTCCGAACGCGTCTTGGTCTTATGCGTTCCCAGGCGGGCGTTTGCCGTCTGGCGGACGAAAGCCTGATGCATCAAGTCGGCGTTAACAGGGGCTTCGAAAATTGCAGCGGGCAAGTCGGCCTTGCGGCTCAACTTTTCACCTTGCATGTTGTAAATATCAACTTTCATAGCTATGCTCCTCGCGTCTCATTGGCGAAAACTCCACCTATGATTTGCGCGCCTCCTTTATCATCACCAAACCGCCTTTGGAACCAGGCACGGCCCCGCGGATCCCGATCAGATTTCGTTCGGCATCGACGAGAGCAACCATCAGGTTCTGGACGGTCACGCGCTGGTTACCCATCCGGCCAGGCATCTTCTTACCTTTGAAAACACGCCCGGGGGTGGACGTAGCACCGATCGAACCAACCGAACGTTGCCGGTCGGACTGACCATGGGTGATGGGGCCGCCACCGAAATTATGGCGTTTCATCGCACCAGCGAAACCCTTGCCTTTGCTGGTCCCAATCACATCTACGTACTCGCCAACCGCAAAAACGTCTGCGGTCAGTTTGTCACCAGTCTTGAGTTCAAATTCTTTTACCCGAAATTCGCGCAGGTGGCGCAACGGAGGTAATTCCGCTGCATTTAAATGCCCCAACTGTCCACCGGTCAGGTGCTTGGGTTTGGATTCACCAAAGCCCAATTGCACGGCCATATATTTTTCTTTTTCAGGCCGTCGCACCTGGGTAACATAGCAAGGCCCAGCTTCGATAAGCGTGATGGGAATTGCGACACCACTTTCATCGAAAATCTGGGTCATACCGATTTTCTTACCAATGAGCCCTTTAAACATCTCTGTTGTCTCCTAAATTCTTCAAAAAGATTATGGGACTGTCAGTCAGGGCTTGACTGCATCATCCCTAGCAGCACAGTAAGCTGGTTTGCCGAAGGCGCTTCTTGCCATCCGCACAAACGAACTCTTATGCCACCATAATGTAGCGTGCGAACGTGCGTCGCACGCTACAGGTAAAGCATTATCCTTGATGTTAACTTGCTAAATCTTGATTTCGATATCAACGCCGGCCGGCAGATTCAAACGCATGAGCATGTCAATTGTCTTGGAATCAGGGTCAAGCACGTCGATGAGGCGATTATGCGTTCTGATCTCGAAGTGTTCGTGCGAGTCTTTGTCAATGAAGGTCGAGCGGCGCACGGTAAAGCGTTCGATTTTGGTGGGCAAAGGTACGGGGCCAACCACGCGGGCGCCTGTACGTTCTGCGGTTTCGACGATCCGCTTAGCGGACTGGTCGAGGACACGATGATCGTATGCTTTCAAACGAATGCGGATTTTCTGCTTTACGGCCATAATTTTTTATTCCAGTATTTTCGTGACCACACCAGCGCCAACGGTAAGGCCGCCTTCGCGAACGGCGAAGTTCTGACCTTGTTCCAACGCTACTGGTACGATCAATTCT
>JAFGRA010000146.1 GCA_016935415.1 Anaerolineales bacterium | reverse complement strand
GGGATGGATCACGTCACCCTCTACGACTACATGGACCTCGATGTGCGTGTGGTTTGGGGCCAGCTGCATCAGGGTGTTGCTTCCCAGGTCGAGCCGGACGTCGCCGCCGGAGTAGAACTATTACGCGAAGAGCACGATCTGGGCTTCCTGCCCTGGGTTGCCAAGGTCGGCGGCAGCACCCTGGAAAACGATCCCGCCTACCAGCGCAACCCGCTGCTCTATTCCGTCTACCAGGCCGGGCAGTGGGACACTCAGAACATCGTCGAAACTCTGATGACCTCGGAGGTGATCGCCTACGCTTCCGCCCCGCGCCTCAAGATCGAAGGGCCGACCGATAACGTCGATGTCGATTACGGTGAACCCGGCCGCCCAGCCTACGTGCCCCCCGGCCACGATCTCAGTCCGCTCTCGCCGCCCGGCCTGGACGAGAGTCTGGCCGCCATTGCCGACCGCATCGGGGCGCGCATCGGCAAAAGCACCGTACCGCGCGTGCTGCAAACCGGCGATTTCCCGTCCAGCACGCCTTTCGCCACCCTCAATCTGGCTACCCAGGCCGGGGTAAAGGCACTGGCACCTTACAAGGAGCTGGCCGAACTGGCCCTGGCCGACGTCTTCACCCATATGCTCTACTGGATCGACTACACCGGCGAGCCGCTGGTGGCCTATGGTCAGGGTCGCGACGATGCCGGCAGCGTCTACACCATCCATCCCGGCGACTTCGATGTCGAGAACCTCTTCCTTGACGTGGAACTGACCGCCGACGTGCCCACCGACCGCATGGCGCGCATCAACGCTGCTGCCCTGGCCGTGCGCGAACTCGGCTATTCACGCGCCCGCGCCCTGGAGCAGATCGGCGAAAGCGACCCCCAAATGATCCTGGCCCAGGCGCGCGCCGAAGACCTGGAGCAAACCCATTTCGAAGTCTTCAAACAGCGTCTGCTGGCAGAAGCCGAACGCGGCCAACTCGAAGACCTGATCGACGCCCGCCTGCAAGCTGCCCTGAAAGCCCAACCAAGGGAGAGTACTGTCAGCGGCCAGGAATTCAACCCCGCTCTGGGCGGCTCCCCTCCCGCTATGGCTGCCCCGGAAACCTCCGCGAATAAGAAAAAACAGCGGCCACCGGAATCCATCGAGACCTAACCCGATCTTCCTCCTTGAACTTTCCCATCCGCGTAGGGGTAATACAAATAGCACACCACGCGAGGAAATGACATGACCGAAGAATTCGATTTTGAACGCTACTGGTTAGGCAAGTTCTCCAACTGCCTGGAAGACGTTGCCGGTGAGGAAGTGCGCGACCAGATCATGGCAGGCAGCGAAGGACTATCGATGGCCTCCCCCCGGGAAGACGTTATCCATTGGTCGCAGGAGGCTATGCAATTGCTCGAAGACCTGGTGGAAGATGAGGGCGACCGCCGCCAGATCATGACCGGCTGCGCCTGCCAATACCCGGTTGAAGACCTCCAGAATGTCAAACGCACATATCAGGAATCCGGCGACCTGGACGCCGCCGACCGCATGCTGCAAATCAAGTTCGAAGACTTTATGCAGCATACGCTGAATTTGCCGGACGATATATTTACCGAAATCGTCAAGCGCGGCTGGGGTCTGGCCGGGATCAGAGTGGGCAACCACATCATCGCCACCAAGATCCCCAAGAGTGGATTTCTGATCGATTACATGCGCGAAGACGACCCCCAAAAGAAACGTGCTTACTATTGCCACTGCCCGCGTGTGCGCTCCGCCCTGGAACAGGATGAAAGCCTTTCGCCCACCTATTGTTACTGTGGAGCCGGGTTTTACAAAGGCATCTGGGAAGAGATCATCGGAGAACCGGTCAAGGTTGAAGTGTTGGAAAGCGTCTTGTCCGGCGGCGAAGTTTGTAAGGTCAAGATCACGCTGCCTGAAAACTAACCCCCTGGCAAATCAATTCACGTGAAAGTGCTTAGGAAAAGTAAAAGGGCGTACCGTGTACGCCCGCTTTGTTTGGATTGCGAGGAACTGACTGTTTATCGTCTTTGTAAAAATTCTAAAGCGAAATGGTTATCATCAGAATGCTGACCATTTCGCCACCGACGGTCAGTTACCTAATAGCCCCTTCTTCCAAAATTTTCAGGAAGACCTCAACTACCTCTGGATCGAAGTGCTTGCCATTCTCAGCCTTGATGTGGTCGATGATCTTTTTCGTCGGCCAGGCTTTACGGTATGGCCGGTCGGAGGAGAGTGCATCCCACACATCCACAATCGCAAAGATACGCGCTTCCAACGGAATAGTGACACCTTGTAATCCATGAGGATAGCCGCTACCATCCCAGCGCTCGTGATGGTAATAAGGGATATTGAGTGCCTTCCGCAAAAACGGCGTACGCGAAAGCAAATCGTAGGCAATCTGTGGATGGCTCTTAATAACCTCGCGTTCTTCCTCAGTCAGTGCACCAGGCTTGTGCAAAATACTATCGGGGATACCCATCTTACCGATGTCGTGAAGGAGCGAACCCCGGCGCACCTGCACCAGCTCTTCCTGTGAAAAGCCCATTTTGCGCGCCACCGTAACCGCCATTTCGGTCACGCGTTCGGCGTGACCTTCGGTTTCTTCATCGCGCAGTTCCAACGCCAAAGCCCAGCCCACCAGCGTGGTATCGTAAGCCTGTTCGATCTCAAACCTTGCCCTTTGAGCATTTTCAAAAAGTGTGGAATTGTCAATCGCGATTGCTGCCTGACCTGCCAGAATTTCAAGGAAATGCAACCACTCATCATCTGCATCAAGGGTTTCGCGGTGGAACAGATTTAATACCCCCAGGATCACACCTTTTGCTTTCAAAGGCATGGCCACTAAAGACTTGAAGCCTTCCTGCCGAATCAGCTGTGCGAACTCCCCATCGACTTGTAACTGGCTTACATCGGGCACCACACGAATCGTCCGGGCATAAGCCACTTTTCCGGCAAAGCCCTCTCCCAGCCGAACAATCGATCGAGAGATGGGAGAATTAAGCCCAAAACCACGCCCGGCAGCATATTTGAGATAAAGATCATCCTGCAGTAGCAAGATTGCCGCCGCGTCAACATCTAACTGACTGACCACCTGGTCCAGCAACACATTCAAAGTGGTGGTCATATCCAGGCTGTTGGCAATTGCCCGGTCAATATTATGCAAAGCATTCAGGGTTTGCAGTTGGCGTTCGGCCTGCAACTGCTGGCGTCTACTCTCAGACACATCCATGAACAATTCAAATACACCCACAATTTCCCCTTCGCCAGCAAAGACCGGGATTTGATTATGGGAAAACCAATACATGACTCCATCTATATCTTCAAGCTTGACGATAAATTCGATATCCTCGCCATTCAGGACGGCGTGGAAATTATCCACGAACGCTTGCCAGTATTCAGGATGCACGATTTCGCTGGCATGATTACCAACTTTGGCAGTTTTACCAATCAGGCGCTGGAACCATTGGTTGGCGGTCTGATTGACCATACTGATCTTCATCTCAGCATCATAGAGCACAAAGCCCAACAACTCGCTATTGAAGGCCGCTTGTAAGATCGCCTCCGAGGAACGCAAAGCGCGTTCCGTCTGCTTCAAGTCGGTCACGTCCTGAACAGTCGCAAAGATTTTATCAACTGAGCCATCACCCAAACGTGTGGCTTCGGCCCGCTGGTAAATATGTAATATTTCGCCAGATTTGCTTACCACTCGATATTCAATATTAGCCGTATCGGTCGTGCCATTTAGCAAATCATCAAAATACGCGTTCGCCGCCTCACGATCATCGGGATGGATCACGGCGAATAGTGTTTCCGGAACAAGTGCAGCCTGCGGTTCCAGGCCAATGATGCGGTAAGTCTGGGCAGAAATATTTATTGTGCTTGCTTGCACATCCCATTCCCAGTTGCCAATATTGCCAACCTGTTGGGCACGGTTTAGATCTGCCTGGATGTTTAATAGTTTCTGACGATAGACCACTTGCTCAGTGGTATCTAGAATAAATCCGGTCAAGAACATGAACTTCCCATGCTCGTCGTAAACCGCGCTGCCCTGTTCCCACACCCACTTCACCTGCCCGTTTGCCGTCTGGATGCGGTAGGTGATCTCGAAGACTCCCTGGCCATTGATGGCTTCATTTATTGTGGCTCGCACCATATCGAGATCTTGTGGATGAATGATCTCAGTAAAAGTGATTTTCCGATTGCCTAACACATCATCTGGATGATAACCGGTCAACATCTGGCAGCCGGCACTGACGAAGAGCATCGTCCAGGCCTCATCATTCAAACAACGATAAGCCATTCCGGGCAAATGCTTCAATAAGTCTTCCAGCAAATTCTGGTTCTTAGATAATTTCAATTCCGCTTCTTTACGAGCGGTCACATCTTGGACCACCCCCATTACCTCTACCGTCTTTCCAGCTTGCTGCGCGACTGCACCAACCATGTAAACCCAGCGGTGTTTGCCTTTAGCAGTAATGATCGGGAGTTCCAGATCAAAATCCTCACCATGGTCGACAGCGCGTTGGATCGCGGTTGTATATTTTTTCCGTTCTCCTGGGGCACAGAAGGGAAGAATTGATTCCAAGGTGGGCTGAAAATCATGCTCGACCTCGAAAGTTTGATAGACTTGCTCGGTCCATTCTTGCTCGCCGGTTTCTACATGCAACCTCCAAGCTCCGACGTTTTTAATCCCTCCCATGGCGTAGATCAGATCGTGATACTCATGATTTGCCGCAGCATTTGACAGCACAACATCCCCACTTAACTTGAGCATGTGCCGACCACCAACAATATTGGCAGTGACCTTCATAACCAGCGTAATGGTTTCTCCATCTTTGCGCTGTACCGGATGAATCCCGTTTAAAACATTTACGATATCATCCGGTTCAATAACCGCTTGATATTGCAATCCAGGGATCAATTCATAGAAAGATTTCCCCAACAATTCGTTCCGCGAATACCCTAGCAACGCACCGGCTGCGGGATTTATTTCGATACATTGAGCAAGGTCGTCAACGATGGCAATTGCATCACCAGTAGTTTCGAAAATTACCTGATAAATGTTTTTTGCTTTAGAATGATTATTATTACCGATTTCGCTAAAGACATCACGCGGGAGATTTTCGATTATTTCGTTTGTGCCCTTTAACGCCTCAATATTTATTGATCTATTCCTATCTTTCTTATCCATAATCCCTGCTAAATAAAGTG
>JAFGRA010000018.1 GCA_016935415.1 Anaerolineales bacterium | reverse complement strand
CGTCCTAGCACCCCGCCCAAACCGGCCGAGAAACCACCCGAAGAGCCACCTGCCCAAACCGAAAGCCAGGCCCCGCCTGCGCCAACACAAACCCGGGAACGCCCCAAACCGGACGGCCCTCCGGCAGCCTTCGATGCACCCACCACCGTGTTGGACGGCGTCGGCCCCAAGAACGCCGAACGTCTGGCCCGCCTGGGACTGGAAACGCTCGGCGACATGCTCTATCATTTCCCACGCCGCTATGACGACTACACGCAGCTCAAGACCATCAACCGCCTCCAGTACGGCGAAGAAGTTACCGTGATCGCCACCGTGCAGAGTTCCACCGTGCGCCAGATCAAAGGCAACCGCAAACTGGTCGAAGTGATCGTCAACGACGGCAGCGGTGCCCTACGCCTGAACTGGTTCAACCAGCCCTGGATTGCCAAAAGCCTGAAGAAAGATTCTCAGGTCGTGCTCTCCGGCAAGATCGACCAATACATGGGCCGCCTGGTGATGAACAGCCCGGAATGGGAAATGCTCGAAGCCGATAATCTGCACACCAACCGCATCGTGCCCGTTTACCCGCTCACGGCGCGCATCACCCAGCGCTGGCTGCGCCAGTTGATGAACAAAGTGGTCACCTATTGGGCTGACCGTGTGCAAGACCCACTGCCCGAATCCGTGCGCCGCTCCGCCGAGGTGATGGATCTATCGGAAGCCTTATTGCAGGCCCACTTCCCGGACTCGGTCGAGCAGTTGAAAGCAGCCCGGCACCGCCTGGCCTTCGACGAGATCTTCCTGCTGCAAGTCGGCGTGCTGCAACAAAAGCGCTCCTGGGAGAACCGCGCCGGCCACCCGATTGAGATTCCCGAAGACTGGCTACAAACTCAGCTCGAACGCTTACCTTACACCCTGACCGGCGCGCAGCAGCATGCCCTGGAAGACATCAAACACGACCTGGCTGCCGCCCAACCGATGAACCGCCTGCTGCAAGGTGACGTCGGTTCCGGCAAGACCGTGGTGGCGGCGCTGGGCATTGCCCTGGTCAACCACGCCGGGGCGCAAGCCGCCCTGATGGCGCCCACCAGCATCCTGGCCGAGCAGCATTACGCCAGCCTGGGCAGCTTGCTGGCCGGGGAAGGCGGCATCCTGGTCCCTGAAGAAATCCGCCTGATGATCGGGGCTACACCCGAAGCCGAAAAAGCCGACATTCGCGCCGGACTGGAAAGCGGCCAGATCAAAGTCGTGGTCGGCACGCATGCCCTGATCGAAGACCCGGTCGTTTTCGCAGACCTGCAATTGGCGATCATCGACGAGCAGCACCGTTTTGGTGTGGCACAGCGCGCCCGCTTGCGCGCCAAGGGTGACCAGACCAACCTGCTGGTGATGACGGCCACCCCGATCCCGCGCTCGCTGGCGCTGACCGTGTATGGTGACCTTGACCTTTCCATCATCGACGAAATGCCGCCCGGCCGCCAGCCCGTGGAAACGCACGTACTCTACCCACGCGAACGCGAGCGCGCCTACAACCTCATCAAGAGCCAACTCGAAGCCGGATGCCAGGCTTTCATCATCTACCCGCTGGTGGAAGAAAGTGACAAGAGCGATTCCAAGGCCGCCGTTGAAGAACACGAACGCCTGGGCAAGGAAGTCTTCCGCAACTACCAGCTCGGCCTACTGCACGGCCGTCTACACCCCGATGATAAAGAAGCCGTAATGACCGGTTTCCGCGATAAAACCTACGACTTGCTGGTTTCCACCACGGTGGTGGAAGTCGGCGTGGACGTGCCCAATGCCACCGTGATGCTGGTAGAAGGCGCTAACCGTTTCGGGCTGGCACAACTGCACCAACTACGCGGCCGCGTCGGCCGCGGCCAGGGCAAATCTTACTGCCTGCTGATCCCGGAAACACCAGACGCGGTCGAGAACGAACGCTTGCAAGTCATGCATGAAACCACGGACGGCTTTGTGCTGGCCGAGCGCGACCTGGAACAACGCGGCCCCGGAGAATTCCTGGGTACCCGCCAGGCCGGTTTCTCCGAGCTGCAAATGGCTGCCCTAACCGACGTGCACCTGATCGAAAAAGCGCGCCGCCACGCCCAGGAATTCGTGCAGCAGGACCCCGAACTCGAAAAGCCCGAACACCAACTCCTGCGCCAGACCCTGACGACGTTCTGGAGCGGTGGCGAAACGAGTTTGGAAGGAGATATCAGCTAATATGGTCCGTGCCCTTTTCCCCGCCACCTTCGACCCCATCCACAACGGGCATATCGACATCGCCTTGCGGGCAACAAAATTATTCGATGAAGTGCTCGTCGCCGTTTATGACCGCCCGCTCAAGAACTTGCTGTTTCCTCCGGCAGACCGCATTTCGCTGGTTGAAGAAACCTTCCAGAACGAACCCAAAGTGACCGTGACCGGTTACAGCGGCCTGACTGTCGAGTTTTGCCGCGAGGTCGATGCCCACGTGATCGTACGCGGCCTGCGCGTCTTCTCCGATTTCGAATACGAATTCCGCATGGCGCACGCCAACCACAAATTGGCTCCCGAGATCGAAACCGTGGCGCTGATCACCGCCCAAGAACATTCTTTCCTGTCCTCCAGCACAGTGCGCGAGATCGCCTCATTGGATGGGGATGTAAGCAGCATGGTGCCTGCGCACGTAGCCAAGGCTTTGAAACGCCGATTCAGCGAGTTGAAGGACGGCAAAGCCCAGTATGCCACGAATTCGCTGCGGGATTAGAGACCGGCACCATAATAATTAACTGGTTCTCTTTCACGCTTGACGAATTTCGCATTTAACTGTAAGTTAGAGTACTAGGTATTTGCGATCATGGCGCAAATCTTGCACCATGAAATTACGCGCTTAGACCGCTTCCTGAAAGATTCAATTTCCGAATCGCAGAGGAACCTGTATGGATATATTGCACTTAGTAGACCGATTAGAAGAACTCTTCAACGAGAGCCGCCCAATCCCTTTCACCAATAACGTCGTGGTGGATGAGGATCGCATGCTGGATTTAATCGACCAGATGCGCGTGGCGATCCCGGAAGAGGTAAAAAAGGCGCAAAAGCTGATGGCCGAACGCGACCGCACCCTGGCTCAAGCCCAGGAAGAGGCCCAGCGCACGCTGCAACTGGCGCGTGAGAAAAGTGAAGATATGGTCGAGCGCGATTCGATCGTCGAGGCCGCCCAGGCCCGCGCCGACCAGATCAAAGAGCAAGCCATGCGCGAAGCCGAAGCCACCCGCCTGGAAGCCGACCAGTACGTGTTAGAAACGCTGACCAACCTGGAAATCGAAATGGAGCGCACCCTCAACCAGGTGCGCAACGGCATCCGTGCCCTGCAACACCAGCACAACATCGTCGACCAGGTCCCGCCGCCTGCTCCCCAGCAGCGGACGGGAGATTAAGCCCCAACATTCCCTTAACCAACAGCCGGGAGCACATGCTCCCGGTTTTTGATTCTTTCTCGATCTTTGGAATTCAGATTACGGCTCCCGCCCTACTGCATCCCCTTGGTCGTCTCGACATCAGCAGGCACATTGACCGGCAGCGTATCCAGACGGTAAAGCTGCGGTTCATACGGCAGCAGCAGCGTTTGCCCGACTCGCAGGATAGCGTTCGCCCCCAGATCGTTCAACGCCATGATCGTTTCCACCTCGACTTGGGATATTTTGGCAATCGAGCGCAGCGTATCCCCTTCCTGCACGGTATAGGTAAACAAGCCGGTATCGAGGGCCGGGACACGCACCGGCCGGTCTTCAACTACGGGGGCAACCGCCTGCCCGCCAAAGACCGCCTGGAAACCGGCTAACAGGAGAATGATGAAAGCCAGCCCTAACGCTCGGATGAAAAAAGGAGTTTGCAAGGTATTCACTCCATGCTTTCGATCTGTTTTTTCAGCATTCAAATCGCTAAACTTGTCCAAATTGCTAAAATTGACTTCAGGCATCGGATGGTTTCGAAATTGAAATTTGACTCCTTTGCAGTTTTTTTATCGACTCCATCCTAAGCCAATTCAGCAAGTTTTGCTTGACGATTAACCTATTCTTGCTCAACGGTCAGGCGTTGAACACCCCCCGAATCTCCTACGATTGCCCTACATAGTACCAATGTAGGGGTAGCTCAAGGGGATTTCAGCGCCGCGATCACCTAAAGCGGTGCAACCGTTATGCCAGCCAACAATTTTACAAAACCCTTGACAATTCTTTACAAAACATGTACAATACTTCTAATAACGGTAATCACAGCATTAGTAACTTAGAGGAAAATATGGCATTTTATCTGGCATTCAAAGAAGTCTGGCGCAACAAGGGGCGCTTCCTGCTATTCAGCCTGGTGATCGCCCTGATCACCCTGCTGGTATTATTCATCGCCGCCCTGGCGACCGGACTTAGCACATCCAACAAGCAGTATCTCTCCAACCTGGACGCCGAGCTGCTGGTATTCCAGGATAACTCCGACCTGCAAATCACCTCCAGCCGCCTGAGCCAATCCAAGGTCAACCAGGTGCGCCGCGTGGAAGGCGTGGCCGACCAGGGCCTGATTGGTACCAGCGCAGCCACAGTGGTTTTCGCCGACGGGCGCGAGCCGGTCGACATCTCCCTGCTGGGCGTCGAGCCGGGCAAGCCAGGTGAACCTGCCCCCATCGCCGGGCGCAGCCTGCGCAGCAAGCGCGCCGATGAGGTCGTCATCGACCGCCTGTTGGCCGATCAGGCCAATGTGGAAATTGGTGATACGCTTATCATCAAAAGCGTACAGGGTACTGAAGAAGAATACTACGACCTGCGCGTGGTCGGCATCACCGAGGAACAGCGCTATTTTTTCCAACCCTCAGTCTTTGTACCGCTCTACACCTGGGACGAGATCAAACCGCAAGCCGCGGCCGCCGGGGATGCCCCCCTGACCGGTAATATCATCGCCGTCAAGCTGAGTGACCCGGCCGCGATTGAATTGATGCAGCAACGCTTAAGCGTCCTGGTGGACGATATCGAAGTCGCCGACATACCCAGCGTGATCGAAGTGCTGCCCGGCTACAGCGCCCAACAGAGCACGCTCAATACGCAGCAAGGCTTCACCTTCCTGATCGGCGTGCTGGTGCTGGGCGGCTTCTTCCAGATCCAAACCCTGCAAAAAGTCGGGCAGATCGGCATGCTCAAGGCCGTTGGGGCACCCAACCGCACCGTAGCCACAGCCACCCTGATGCAGATCGTGATCGTAACCATCGTCGGAGTAGGCCTGGGTGTGCTGGCCGTACTCGGTTTCGCGCTGGGTTTGCCCGAAGGTATCCCGATCATCTTCACGGGGCAGTCAATCATCATCGCTATCGTTGCCCTGCTGGTGATTGGTCCGCTGGGTGGGCTGGTTTCCATCCGCGTGGCGCTGCGCGTCGAACCGCTCACAGCCCTGGGTTTATAGGTTTCATTACCAGTAGCAATTATCAGGAGATCATCATGAATATCGCTTTGAAGACAGAAAACATCACCAAAATTTACGGCGAAGGCAACAGCACCGTTACCGCCGTCGACCAGGCCTCGCTCCAGGTACAGGCGGGTGAATTCGTTGCCCTGGTCGGTCCCAGCGGGTCGGGCAAGACCACCATGCTGGCGATGCTGGCCGGATTACTCTCCCCCACTGCCGGAAGCATCAGCGTGGACGGCAAGGAGATTGGGACGCTATCCGAAAAAGAATTGACCGCCTTTCGCCGCCAGCGCATTGGCTTCACTTTCCAATCCAACAACCTGGTGCCCTACCTGACCGCCTTGGAGAACGTCGAACTGATGCTGCGCCTCAACAAGCAACTGGACAAGACCGGCAAGCGCCAGGCACGTGAATTGCTCGAACGCCTGGGATTGGGCGAGCGCCTGAACAACCTCCCTAATCAACTTTCCGGCGGCCAGCAGCAGCG
>JAFGRA010000145.1 GCA_016935415.1 Anaerolineales bacterium | reverse complement strand
ATTTTTGGTTCTCGCAAACCTAATTATCCTGGATTTCGAAGTCCATGCCTATCTTATTCTGCTTTTAAAGTGCAAACATAGTGTTATCAGTAGTCTTTTTAGAGTTAAATCAACCTCTCCGAAGCAACCAGCTTTGATCATCAGAATGATGACGTTGCCAGGAACAGGGAGACGTGTAGCCCGGCGGGTGAGGGGGTAATAAGCGCGTCAGCGCCAGGTGAGGGGACCCTGATTACTAAGTGCCTGAGTGCCTCACCACCATAAGAAATTCATTAATCTCCCCCTAACTAAGCAGTTTTTGTCAGAAATATATTAAAAAACATTGAACTAATCGGACTATTATGATATACTTCGTTTTGTTACTAAATGCACAAAAAGGTAAGAATTGTCCAATTTACGCTCAAACAACCTCTTGAGAGGAGCAAAGCTTGACCCTGGGAACGCCGAAGTGGTGGTGAGGCGCGCGACCGGGCGATACTTCTGGAGGAAAAATTCATGATCCACTTTATCATCGTCGGAATTTTGGTGATCGTTTCAACCCTGTTGATGGGGTATGGATTGATCAACGCCGACCTTTTTCCCACGCAGGCCAGCCAACAGGCGGTCGCCATCGACCAGCTTTTCCACGTTCACATCTGGCTGATCTCTTTCTTTGTCTCGCTGATCGTGGTCTTCATCCTGTACAGCCTGGTCGTTTTCCGGCGCAGGCGCGGGGATGAGAGCGACGGCAAGTACTTTGAAGGCAACGCCAAGCTGGAACTCTACTGGACGGCAATCCCGCTGGTCATCGTGATCGGCCTGGCTGTGTTTGGTGCCGGAACTTTGTCCGATGTCGAGCGGCGTGACCCGGGGGCGTTGGAAGTCAACGTGATCGCCCAGCAATGGTCGTGGCGCTTCGAATATCCTGAAACTGGGGCGGTATCGAACCAGTTGTATTTACCCGTTAACCGGCAGGTCTTGCTGCGCATGCGCTCCCAGGATGTGATCCACTCCTTCTGGGTGCCGGAGTTCCGCGTCAAGCAGGACGTGCTCCCCGGCGATGAGAGTTTTGTGCGTGAATTGCGAATTACGCCCAACGAAGAGGGTGAATTTAAAGTGCGCTGTGCCGAATTGTGCGGCACCGAGCATTACGCCATGCTGGCGGACGTGATCGTGGTTCCCCCGGCTGAATTCGAGACCTGGGTGACCGCGCAGGCCGCCGAATGTGACGAAGACGATGCGGTTTGCGGTAAGCGCTGGGTGAACCAGTATGGCTGCTTGAGCTGCCACTCCCTGGATGGCAGCAGCGGCACCGGTCCGACCTGGCAAGGCTTGATGACCGGCACGGAAATGATGGACGACGGCACACCGATCAACGTCGATGCGATCTACCTGCACGAATCGATCGTCGATCCCAACGCCAAGATCGTTGAGGGTTTCCAGCCCAACGTGATGCCGGGGAACTTTGCCGAACAATTGACGGAAGAACAGATCAACCAGATCGTGGCCTTCCTGCTTACACAGACTGGTGAATGATAAGGATGAAAACGATAGGTAATTTAGATTTGCAGAATTGCCTTGGAGGAACAGCATGAGATATATGGGAATGTTTTGGGGCTTACTGGCGGAAGTGATCGGCACTATCTTTGGGATGCTCTTTGTGATGGCGATCCGCGGTATGATGGGATTACAAGTATATGGCGGCGAAGCTACCGAACCGGTTGTGGTCGGTGGGGTAGTGATCGGCGCAATCGCTTTCTTGTTCGGTTCCGGTGTGTTCGCCGACTGGATCCAATGGGCGTTGGGCAAGGACCCCGGTTTGGACCTGGTTGCCCGGCCGGACAAACCCAACTGGACACGCTTTTTCAGCATTGATTACGACCATAAGGTGATCGGCATCCAGTATGGGGTGTTGTCCTTCTTCTTACTGGGTTTTGGCGGTATTTTTGCGCTCATGTTCCGCACCGAATTGGTGAACGGTACGGTCGATTTTCTGGACAATGGTATTTTCGGTGTGTTGTTTGGGCACCAGGGCGCGCAACTCTATAACTCATTCTTGAGTTTGCACGGCATGGTGATGATCGCTTCGATCCTGCTGGGTGTAGGCGCAATGACCAATTACCTGGTGCCGCTGATGATCGGCGCCAACGATATGGCCTTCCCGCGCTTGAACGCTTTCGCTTTCTGGGTCAACCTGCCCGGCGGACTGATCTTGCTGAGCAGCCTGTTCCTGGGCGGCTTCGACACCGGCTGGACGGGTTACCCGCCGCTGAGCGTGCGCGCTCCCTTGGGCATCCAGATGTTCCTGTTCGGCGTTTACCTGGTCGGGTTGTCCTCGATCTTCGGAGCGCTCAACGTGATCGTGACCGTATTCCGCCTGCGTGCCCCCGGCATGGGACTGTTCCAGATGCCGATCTTCGTGTGGGCTGCGTTGGCAACCTCCCTGATCCAGTTGACGGCGACCCAGTTGATCGGCCTCTCGTTCCAGATGGTGATGCTCCAACGCTTGTTCGGGATGTCGTTCTTCGATGCCACGCAGGGTGGTAATCCGGTCTTATTCCAGCACCTGTTCTGGTTCTATTCCCATCCGGCCGTGTATGTCTTCATTCTCACTGGCCTGGGTGTGATCAGTGAGTTATTGCCGGTGTTTGTGCGCAAACCACTGTTTGGCTACAAATGGATTGCGTTTTCATCGGTGGGTATTGCCCTGGTCGGTTTCATGGTCTGGGCACACCATATGTTCACCTCCGGTATGTCCGCTTATCTGCGGGTGCCGTTCATGTACAGTACGCTGCTGGTGGCGATCCCCACCGGTGTGAAGTTCTTTAGCTGGGTGGCGACCATCTGGCAGGGCAAGATCGAACTCAAGACCCCGATGCTCTTCGTCCTGGGGGGGATTGTGATCTTCCTGTTCGGCGGCGTGACAGGCCCGCCAAACGCTACGATTGCTACCAACCTGCACCTGCACGACAGTTACTTCATCGTCGGGCATTTCCACAACACCATGTTTGGCGGCTATATCTTCCCCTTCTTCGCGGCGATCTATTACTGGTTCCCGAAGATCAGCGGCAAGAAGCTAAATGAGTTCTGGGGCAAGGTGCACTTTTTCTTGATGTTCCCGGCCTTCATGGTGATGATGGGCGGGCAGTTGTTGGTTGGCCTGTTGGGTATGCGTCGCCGCATTGCCGGTTACGATGCCGCCCTGGGTTTTGAAAATTCCCACCTGTGGATCACGATTGCCGGTTTTGTGATTTTCATCGCCGTGTTGATCTTTGTCACCAATATCATCGTGACTCTGCGCCGGGGTGAGGTCGCCGAAGGTAATGTCTGGCGCTCACGCTCGCTGGAATGGCAGATCCCCAATCCGGCCCCGCTGCACAATTACCCAACCCCACCGGTTGTGGTTGGTAATCCCTATGATTATGGCCTGGAAGGGGCTGTGTACGTGAATATGAATCCGGAGCCAGCTCCGGTTGGCGATTGATGTTGATTGAGGAATCATCAGGAGTATTTTGATGGCTAAAAAAGAAGTAGAAAACGAATTGACTGCTGAAGAAGCGTTGGCACAGGCGCAGAAGAAAGCTTTGAGCGACGGCGTGTTCGTGCTCATCATCCTGGGCGTACTCACCTTTGGCGAATTCATCGTCGGTTCGGTGGCACCGGCCTGGGGCACAGTGCTGCTGATCGCCGCGCTCGGTAAAGCGTTCTTTGTGGTGCGGGATTACATGCACATTTCCCGACTGTGGGATAACGAAGAGGAGGCCCATTAATGACTGCACACAGCGAAGTTGAAACCACCCAGACCTATAACGAGAAATTGAGCATGTACCGCTTAGGACTGTGGTTGTTTATCCTCTCGGATGCATTCGTGTTCGGGGCGTTGTTCATTACGCGCTTTTTCTTGATGGGTGGCGCCCGCCCGGACGTTGAGCAGGGCGTCGGTTTGATCGTGACTGTGATCCTGCTGTTGAGCAGTTTCTTCATGAACCGGGCCGAAATTCAGATGTCCTTTGGAGATACCAAGGGCTTCCTGCGCAACGTTGGCACAACGTTCATCCTGGGCCTGATCTTCTTGATCGGTGTGGTTGGCGTTGAGTGGCAGATCGCTCCCTTTGGCCCGGCTGATGGCGCCCAAGGCGCGATTTACTACTCGATGACGGCCTTCCACGCTTTTCACGTGCTTACCGGCCTGATCTTGCTGGGTGTGGTATATAACAACGGCCGCAATGGTGTTTACACCAAAGAGCGCCACTGGGCGGTCGAAGCGGCCGCCGTTTACTGGCACTTCATCGATGTGGTGTGGATTTTCTTCTACCCGGCGCTGTATCTGATCGGTTTTGCGGTTGGATAGAACATAATATCCGGAAATAACGTATAGATGCGGTCGGTAGCCATATGACTATCGATAAAATAAGAAAGTGTAAAAAGAAATGAAAGGAAAAACGGTTCTCGTAATTGGCCTGCTTGTCCTGGTGGGTGTGCTGGCGGTGTTCGTTGCGGTACAGATTACGAATGCCAACTACCAGTATCAAGGTTCGTTGATCGACCCACCGGCACCGGCATTTGACATAGCGCTGCAAGACACGGACGGCGATCTTTTCCAGTTGAGCGACCATACGGGGGAAGTGGTATTGATCTTCTTTGGGTACACTAACTGCCCGGACGTGTGTCCAACCACGCTGGCCGAATTCAAACAAGTCTATGAAAACTTAGGCCCTGATGCTGATCGGGTCAAGTTCGTGTATTTCAGTGTTGACCCGGAGCGCGATACTCAGGAGCGAGTGGGTGAGTTTGTGAACGCCTTCAACCCCAATTTCATTGGCATCACCGGCGATGAAGCCGACCTGGAACCAGTTTGGCAGGCATATGGCGTATACCATGAAAAGCAGGAAGTTGGCAGCGCGGCGGGTTATGTGGTCGACCATACCGCTTCAGTATACGTGATCGACACCCAAGGGGGCTGGAGAATGACCTTCCCTTATGGTCTCAGTGTGGATGCGATGGTGCAAGACATCCAGCATTTGTTGGAAGAAGAAGGCTAAGCCGTGAATAAAGAAACCCTGCGTCCTTATCTCAAGCGTTTCTTGATTATGTTAGGTATATCGATCTTGTTGGTGTTCGCGATCAGCGAGGTTGCCTTCCGCATTCAAGTCCGCCAGGGCGACCCTGACCGCGCTCCCCAAACCATCGAATTGACCATCCCGGCAGGCACCGCAGCTGCCATTGAGCAAGGCGAGCCGGTGCTCACGCTCCCAGACGAAATGGTTTTTGTGCTGGGCGATGTGCTGCTCGTACAGAATAACGACAACGTTGCCCACGAATTGGGACCGATGCTCGTACCGCCCAATACCAGCGCCAGTATGCCGATGGATCAGGCCGATAATTTGTCGTTATCGTGCTCGTTCCAACCCTCCAATTACCTGGGGGTGGAGATCAAGGAGCCGACCACGCTGTTTACGCGTTTCATCGGGATTGCATTTGCCGTCCCGGCTACGTTAGTGATGTTGTTTGGCTACAGCCTGCTGGCCTATCCGGTCAACAAACCGGAGGATGGTCCGACTCCGGCCGGGGCAGGTGACTAGATGTTAGGCAAGCTGGTAGGCCGCCGCTGGATCATTACCAGCATTCTCGTACTGGCCGCCGCCGGGGCAATGGTGCGTTTAGGTATCTGGCAATTGGATCGTTTGCAGCAGCGCAAGGCTTTCAATGTGCGCGTGCTCACCTATCAGGATCAGGCACCCCTTGAATTGGACGATGCGGCCTTCCAGGAAGACCTGTATGAGATGGAATACCGGGAAGTGACCGTGGCTGGTGAGTATGATTTCGATAACGAAGTTGCCTGGCGGAACCAGATCTGGTATACGGGCGAGGTCACGGATTATGGCATACATTTATTGACGCCATTACGCATCAAAGGCAGCGAGCAGGTGATCCTGATCGACCGGGGTTGGGTGCCGAACGATTATGCCAACTTTGCAACATGGGGAAAGTTCGCCGAATCCGGTGAGGTCACTGTACAGGGCGTGGTCCGCCGTGGACAAACGGAACCCAAGTTCGTTGGTGTACCTGACCCGACCTTGATGCCGGGGCAGGAACGTCTGGATACGTGGAATTTTGTCAATTTGGAACGCATCGGCGAGCAGATGGACGTGCAACTGCCGGATGTGTATATTCAGGCAGTGCCCCCGGGTGGGGAACAGGAATTGCCCTACAAGCTGGTCGAAGAGGTCGAGATCGACAACGGCCCGCACCTGAGCTATGCGATCCAGTGGTTCTCGTTCAGCACGATCTTGCTGGTCGGTTATCCGGTGTTTGTAAAGCGGCAGGAAGATAAAAGGAATTAACCGCAGAGGAGTTAGATTATCACGAATGACACTAATCCGGCGAATAACACGAATACTTTGTTTTATTCGTAATATTCGTGGAATTCGTGTTCAGTCAAGTATAGGTAAATAACATGGATGAAAAAGCACCAAGCAAAAGACAAAACAGTATGATGCGCAATTTGTTGTTAACCACCGCGATCACACTTTTCCTGGTGATCGTGTTGGGCGGCATTTCCCGCCTGGATGCGCTGGGCGCGGGCTGCACCGGTTGGCCGACCTGCAACGGGCAGTGGTTCCCGGCGCTGGATTCGGCCCGTATGCTGGTCGATTATGCCCACCGCGTGCTGACGGTAGTCTCCGGCGTGATGCTGGTGGCGGCTTTGGTTGGCGCGTGGCGACAATTCCGCCAACAACGCCTGATCGTCCGCCCACTGCTGCTGGCCGGAGCCTTGTTCCTTGCCCAGGTATTGCTGGGTGGCGTGGTGGCTTTCTCCCGCCAGACGCCGACTTTCGTGGCCGTGCATTTTACCCTGACGCTGGGCACGTTGGGGAGTGTGCTGGTTGCCACGGTAGTTGCCTTCTACACCACCGCTGGGCGTAAGCTGCAATTCCGCAGCGCTTTTGCCCGGCTGGTTCTGTGGGCGACGTTCGGTTTGCTGCTGGTCTTTGTTACCGGGGCGTTCGTCTCGGCTGCGGATGCGAGCGGGGCTTGCGCCGGTTGGCCGTTGTGCGGCCCGGATGAACTCCTGCCGACCAACGCGCTGGGCTGGGTGCAGGTCGTGCACCGCCTGGCGGTGGCCGGTACGGCCGTGCTGATGGGTATGTTATTTGTTAGTGCCTGGCATAGCCAACGTTCACAGCGCCTGATTCTGACGGGAGCAACTGTCAGCGTGATTTTATTCTTCGCTCAGGTGATGACGGGCGCGCTGCAAGCTGCCCAGGGGATCGATTATATGCTCGTGCTGCACGTGGCCACTGGGGCAGCCAATTGGGCTGCGATGGCGATTTTGCTAACCGGGATTGGCCTGGCCGGGCGGACTACAGCAGAGGAGCGGCGCGAGGCTGCCCAACCCGTAGATGCCAGGCAGCGCGCCCGTGACCTGCTGACGCTGACCAAACCGATCATCGTGGTGCTGTTGCTGGTCACCACGTATGCCGGGATGGTGGTGGGTGGCAAGGCGCTGCCTTCCTTCTGGCTGACCTTCTGGACGATGCTGGGGGGCGCGCTGGCAGCCGGTGGTTCTGGCGCGGTGAATATGTATATCGACCGCGAACTGGACACACGTATGCAACGTACAGCCAAACGCCCGATTGCGGCGGGCCGGATGACGCCCGCCGAGGGATTGGCTTTCGGCGTTGGTTTGCTGTTGATCTCCTTCTATCTGATGGCGGCGCTGGTCAATTTGCTGGCGGCACTGCTTTCGCTGGCGGGCATGATCTACTACGTGCTGCTCTATAGCATTTTCTTAAAGAAAGCGACTGTGCAGAACATCGTGATCGGTGGGGGGGCGGGGGCGATTCCACCGCTGGTGGGTTGGGCGGCCGTAACCGGCAGCTTGAACATCCCCGCGTTGTTCCTGTTCGCGATCGTGTTCATGTGGACGCCGCCGCACTTCTGGGCGCTGGCGATCATCCGCAGCAAGGATTACAAACGTGCCGGAATCCCGATGATGCCGGTCGTGCGCGGCAAGCAGGAAACCCGCTGGCAGATCTTCATTTATACGTTGGAACTGGTTGCGCTGACGCTGTTGATGCCGGTTTTCAACATTGCCGGAAGCATTTTCCTGGTTTCGGCTCTGGTCTTTGGTGGGGCCTTGATCTACCTGGCCTGGAAAGTGTGGCGCGAGGGTGGCAACAAGATCGCTTATAAGATGTATCGCTATTCGAGTATGTACCTGGCGTTCATTTTCCTGGCAATGATGGTGGATGCATTGATCTTCTAATCATATTTGGAAATAAAAAAAGCGGGCGCTTGGATTAAGTGCCCGCTTTGTGTTTAATCGGGTGTGGTTACGGTTCTCTGACCTCCACGTCCAATGCCATTTCTCCGGCGTTCTCAAAATTCAAATTCACGGTGAAATGATCGCCGGGGTTCAAATCCTGGGTCAGGCCGATCAACATGACGTGCAGCCCGCCTTGTTTGAACTGGACCTGTTCCCTGGCGGGAACGGGGACGTTTTCCTGGGGCACCATTTTCATCACGTCGCCATCCATCATCGACTCGTGCAGTTCGACGGCCTGCGCTACCGTGGCTGAGGCGCTGAGCAGCACATCGTCCGCAGCGGTGGGGTTGTCGATCACGAAATATACGGCGCTGTTGTTGTCCGCCGTGCCCGGGCGCGCCCATACGTCCGAGACGCTGAGGGCTTGCGCGCTACAGGCGGAGATGAGACCAACCAGAATCAAAATTATTCCTACACTTGCAATACGTTTCACTTGCATACTCCTGTTTTCTTTGAAAGGCGGCATACGGCATATGCTATGCCCCACACCGTTTTGTTGATATGTGAATTATATCACCAAATTTGGGAAAAATAGTACAAATTGCATTCCGTGCTCGATCGGAAGCGGAGGATTTCAACTGATGCGATTGATTCTTAATTCGAATGATTGGTTTACAGAGGCTTGATGCTCCGATACAGGTTTATGCCGGGCAGCGTAACAATACCGAAATTGGCTGGATAGACTATAATGCCAGGTGGTATTCGCCTGTTTTGAGCCGCTTCACTTGAAATAATCATATTATTGACAGGGAAGGATGTGCGCCCATGAAATACCGGATTTTTGGGATATTGATACTTGCAGTATTGATTGGTGCATGTACAGACCAGTCAGCTGTTACGCCAACTGAGGAAATCTTAGCAGCTACAAATACTGTTCTGCCAACTGAAGAAGTCCCAACAGCTACAAATACGGAGGAGGTGTGTGAATCTAAAACTGTTCAGTTAGCCAAAGATTTCAGGAACCCTATCGGGGCAAGGTGGTCTCCAGATGGTAATTCGATTGCATTTGTTGCTGATATCAATGATAGTAGACAAGTTGTGATCCAAGATGTAGATAGCGGCGAAACCAGGGTAATCACAGCGAATAGTGGCTATGAATTTGAATTATCTTCCGTAGATTGGTTTCCTAACAGCAATAAATTATTGGCGTCCATGCGAAATTTCTATTATAAGCTCGAAAAGCCAGGTTACCATGACGTAATTTTTGAGATTCATCTGGATGATGCACTAGATTCACCCATGGGCCCAGCAGAACTTCAAAGTGAACAATATATTGCTCAGGGGTATGCCCCAGAAATAGCTCCAGATGGAAGATCATTTTTGTATTTGAATTACACTGAAGGATCTATCCAGGAAAATGGTTTATTTGTCTATGATCTTCTCTCTAATGAAACAGAAAAGATTTCGCCCTCTGGTTTCTTTGTGTCGGGAGCGTCATGGTCACCTGATGGGACGAAAATAGCATATAGCGGTGCATCTTTAGAGCATGGAAAAATAGCCTGGTCTAAAGGGCACATCTACTTGTATGACGTCATAGAGGGCACTACAAATAAGATCGTACCTAACGATATATTTGGTGGGTTTCCGATCTGGTCACCGGATGGACAATATATTGCCTTTTCTATTGAAAAATCTGGTATCAGGAATATTATTATCTTCTCTTTAGTAACCGAAACCGAATTCCAGGTAACAAACTTTGCTTCCAACACGAGGGCTCTTGATTGGAATAATCACGGTCAACTACTTTATGGTATGAATGACAACCTTTATGTGCTTTCACTGTGCAGAGCAGCACTCATCCCTGATGCTCAAGAGACTCCGGTTCTTGAGCAAAGCGCTTTTTGCATTGGGAATATGGAAAACTTTGCATGGGACCCTCCCACTGATGAATATGATGAATTAATATTCCGTCAAAGAGTGTATCCACAGGATCCATGGCAGCACTATACCCAGTTTGACAGATCTCATAACGAAGGCTTTTTCGAGCTTCAACTCGCTCGAGAACAAGCAGGCAACAGTGAATTGTGGGTTTTCTATGAAGTGCGAGAAGAGATCATAATTTCTTCGTATCATTACTTGTTGTTAACGCCAAAAGATGGGCAAATCGAGCACGTCTCTGCCGAGGTTGCAGACATGCCTGGCGTTTTTGTCAGCCAACTCTTTCTTGCGCAAGATGGCTCTATCTGGGGAGTGAATGAACCGAATATTTATACTGATGAATATCCAAAAGGACCTATTCCGATTTTGAGTAAGTTTGATGAAACTGCCAGACAATTCAAGGTTATCTTGAACAGCCCTAAAGTAGTGGCTGACGAAACAATGGGTTTTCGCGGTTTTGATTTTGAGCATAACATTGCCTTAGATAAGCAAGATCGCTTTTGGATGTATGTTACAGCAGAAGGTGTTTATCGCTATGACATTGCTTCAGGCGAAATGGAATTGACATTAGAAGATGGACGTCCAATCTATTACGGGCTCAGTCTCGGCAACAATGGGGAATTATTTATGTCTCAATGGATTGAGCAGGAGGATCCTTTCAGTATTCAGCCAGGTGAGATTTTAGTATTTGATCCGCCGACCAATACTTTGTCACCAATCAACCCACCCTCGGATGTCGCCTTTCCTTATTATGAACCGTTACATGTAGATAGAATGAATAGACTTTGGATAGGTGCCATGGGGTGGTGGAACATCAATAATGATGAATGGCATCTGCTCCATACACATCTGGACGAATATTTTGCCAATGTGGGGGATGACTATGCCTTTGAATGGCGTCCTCCCTTCCTGTTTTTTGAGAGCTCGAATGGCTATATTTGGTTTCGAAGTTATGAGCATCGGTATAATGGAACGGCTTGGCTTGATCCTGACACCGGGGATAGCTGTTGGTTTACGAGTTATCCAGCCACAATGGTGGAGGATCACAATCAGAAATTGTGGTTATTGGTGTTTGACCAATTGTATTATGTAGAGCTTTCTGCGATTTCAAGCGATTAATTGATGGTGTGAGGCTAAGCGCCAATCTTTTAGCTCTGGATAGGCAGAACGGGGGAATAAAATCCCTGCCTATCTATCGGCTACCTAGGTCGGCCTGAAATGGGGATACGAACACAAAGCAGGCTTCTGCAAACTTATCTGGATTCCTAAAGGGGGATCTACGAAGCGTAGGGTAGAGAAAATATCACTTTGAAAATCAGAGCTTGACAAGCGGGTAAATTTTTACTACAATGGCTATGTAAGTTCATTGAACAAACAAAGTCCCGGTTAGGAATGCAGCATGAAAAAGGCGACCCGCGCACAAACCAAGAACCATAATAAGACCCTGGTCTTGAATGCCATCTATAAGAATGAGGACCTTTCGCGGGCCGATCTCTCCCGGCTGACACACCTGACCCGCAGCACGGTCTCCGATATCGTCAGTGAATTGATCGAAGAAGGTTTGGTGGTCGAGCTGGGCTATGGGCAGCCGTCCGGCGGCAAGCCGCCGGTGCTGCTGGAGGTCGATAAGGAAGCCCGGCAGATCATCGGGCTGGACCTGGCGAGCGGCGAGTTCCGCGGGGCGCTGGTCAACCTGCGCGGTGAGGTGCAAGAACGCGTCAGCATCGCCATCAATGAACGCTCAGGAGATGTCGCCCTCGAACTGGTCTATGAATTGCTGGAGCAATTGATCGGTTTGGCAAAGACGCCGGTGATCGGGATTGGCATTGGTGCCCCCGGTTTGATGGACTCGGAAAAAGGGATCGTGCACAGCGCCGTTAACCTGGATTGGGAGAATTTGCCGATCCGGGACATCCTGTGTGAGCGCTACCAACTGCCGGTGCACATTGCGAACGACAGCCAGGTCAGTGCGTTGGCCGAATACAATTTCGGCGATCACGAGCGCATGCAGAATTTGCTGGTGGTCAAGATCGGGCGGGGTGTCGGTTCGGGCATCGTCATCAACCAGCAGCTTTACCAGGGCGATGGTTTTGGGGCCGGTGAGATCGGGCATATCAAGGTCGATGAGGATGGCGAGCTGTGCCGCTGTGGCAATACGGGCTGTCTGGAAACCAAGATCAGCAGCCGTGCCCTCCGGCAGCGCGTACAGGCGATGATACTGGATCATCCAGATTCGGGTATGCAGGCATTTGCGAAGGATATTCAGGCGATCACGCTGGATGAAATCTTGGCGGCTTATCAGGCCGGGGTGCCCGAAATCGTTGAAATTGTAGAGGAGACCGGTGCCAGCCTGGGGAAAGCCCTGGCTTATATGGTCAGTGCACTGAATATCCACCAGGTGATCGTGGCTGGAAGCGTCTCACAATTTGGAGATGGGATCGTCCTTCCCGCGGCAAGCCAGTTCCAATCCAGGATTTTGCCCAATCTGGCAAGCAGCACAGAGATAAAGGTCTCGGATCTTGGGGAAGAAATCGTTATCCTGGGAGCGGCCGGGATGGTCTTGCAATACGAACTTGGCATTATGTAATTAGAGAGGATGTTGTGGATCAGTTCAATTATTTAATCAAGCCGGAAATCGTTCCCGTTTTGGATGCAGATTATCGTCCGGCAATATTGGCAAATCAAGCCTTTTTAGAGGCGGTGCGCGCCTCCGGTGCCGCTGCACCTCTGGTAATTGGCCTGGAGCGGCCGGATGGTTCGGTGTCGCGCTATGAAACACAGGTGTTCTCCGCCGGGCATCCAGAAATTGATCAGAATTTGTTCTTTGTAGAGCGGATCGTGAAGTTCTTATTATGGCAGCGAGGCGGATGCAAGCTCTACGTGGGCGGTTCGCCGGAAGTGGCCGAGCACCTGCAGGCGTTGTACGCGCCATCTGGAGCACGCGCCTTCGACTATGACTTCATGAGCAAAATCTACGACCAGCCTTTTACGGTGGTAGCCTGCGCGGTGGATGAAGTGCCGGCCGAAGCAGAAGCAGAGAAAACGCTCAGCCGCAACCTGGACGGCAACCGGATTGGGTTCGACCTGGGCGCGTCCGATTTGAAAGTCTCCGCCGTGGTCGATGGGGAAGTGGTCTTCAGCACGGAGATCGAATGGCAGCCGGTCGAGCAAACCGACCCGGACTATCATCGCCAGCGCATCCGTGAGGCGTTGACCCTGGCCGCGTCTAAAATGCCGGGCGTTGATGCAGTCGGCGGCAGTTCGGCGGGCGTGTACGTGGACAACCGCCCGATGGTGGCTTCTCTGTATCGCGGTATTCCTGAAGAAAAATTCGACGAAGTGCATAACCTGTTCCTCGATATTCGTGACGATATGGGGGTGCCGTTAGAAATCGTCAATGATGGCGAAGTCACCGCGCTGGCCGGGTCGATGTCGCTGGAAGATAATGGCGTGTTGGGCATTGCGATGGGTTCCAGCGAGGCTACGGGCTACGTGACGCTGAACGGCAACATCACCAACTGGCTCAATGAACTGGCTTTTGCCCCGGTCGATTACAGCTCGAGTGCACCGTGCGATCCGTGGTCTACGGATCATGGCGTGGGCGCATTATATTTCTCGCAGCAATGTGTTTTTCGTTTGGCTCCGAAAGTGGGCATCGAGATTTCCCCGGCGCTGACCAATGCGCAGAAATTGAAATTCGTACAGGACAAACTCGAAGCCGGGGAGACCGGTGCCCGCCAGATCTGGGAAACGATGGGCGTTTACCTGGGCTATACGATTGCGCATTACGCTGCTTTCTATGCGATCAAGCACGTGCTGATCCTGGGACGCTGTACGTCCGGGCAGGGCGGCGAACTGCTGCGCGGCGGCGCCCGCCAGGTGCTCGAAGCCCAATTCCCGGAACTGGCGGCTCAGATCAAGATCGAGCTGCCCGACGAGAAAAGCCGCCGGGTGGGGCAGTCGATTGCGGCGGCCTGCCTGCCGCAGATCGAGGGTTGAGATGGTTATGCTTCGAAATCCCAACGCGGAAATCTACATTCCTGACGGTACGGCCGTTGAGGCTGCCCT
>JAFGRA010000144.1 GCA_016935415.1 Anaerolineales bacterium | reverse complement strand
CGCCCGCACCTGCACGATCCACGGGAAGATGAAAATCGGGATCAGGGTGACGACGCGCGCCCCAGGGAACAGGAACAGGTAAGCGCCCAATACAGCGGCAATCGCCCCGCTGGCCCCCACCACCGGCAGCTGGCTGCCCGGGAACACGGCCACCTGCAACAACCCGGCGGCCGTACCACCCAATAGATAAAAGATCAGGTACGGGATCGGCCCCATGCGGTCTTCAACATTATCCCCAAACACAAACAAGACCCACATATTGCTCAGAAAGTGGAACCAGCCGCCGTGCATGAACATCGCTGAGAGCAGCGTGAACCAGGCGAACATATTCCCGGAGAACAATTCGGCCGGGACCAGTGCGAACGTATTCATGAACATGCCGCGCTCCTGGGGAGCCAGCAGTAATTCGAAGATAAACACCACCGCGTTGGCTGCCACCAGCAGCCAGGTCATCACCGGGAAATGCCGCGAACGAATCGTATCTCGTAACGGTAACATGGCTCACGCTCCTTCCAAAAATTCACGATCGCTACGATTGCTAAAAACCTTCATTATTATTACTAATTTCAATGAGGGTAGGATTAATTCCGCGTAAATAATCACTAAAAATAGGAATTTTGGACTACATCACTCCAAATAAATTGACCGATAACGCTACAGTAATTCCCTCAAAGCGAATGGGCGGGGAAACGCCCCGCCCAATCATCAATAAGTTGGTCGATCACCAGCAAATTATTTTGCTTTTACGGCAATCTGCTTGGCCTTGGCGTACTCGGCCTGCGGGATGCGCAGGGAAAGCACACCGGCTTTGATCTCCGCCTGGGCATTCTCGGCGTCGAGGGCCTTGGGCAGGCGCAGCGTGCGGCTGAAGCTGCCAAAGGGGCGTTCACGCAGCAGATAGCGCACATCTTCGTCGACTTCGGGGACTACCATTTCGCCCTTGATGGTGACGGTATCTTCGAGGATTTCGATCTCGAGCGCGTCTGCATCGATGCCGGGCACGTAAGCGTTGAGTACGTAGTCGTCGCCCTCGGCGATCACATCCACAGGGATGTGGATCTCAGAGCGGGTTGCTTGGGCGTCGCGGTAACCGCGGCGCATGTGGCGGGGAACGTAATAAGTCATCATATCTAACTACCTCCAAAAGGATACTTACCAGTAATTGTTATTTTCGTATGCTGTAATTCTAATCAAAGCGTATCAGAGCAACGTAAACGAAAGATTCGAGAAATATAAAAGCAATGTAGGCGATTTATTAGAGTGGCGGGGATAGGCACCAAGTGACCAAGCAATCAGGGGGAACAGAGTAAACAGGGAAGCGTTTTTCCTCCGCGTCTCTGTGGCTCTGTGGTTAAAATTTCAAAAATCAGGTTATGGTTGCCAGAAAGATCAGGTGCGGAGAGTCAGCGGTGTAAGCGCTTTTATCAAAATCCCCATACGTCTCGGTGATGCGCAAACCGGCCGCCGCCAATTCGCCTTCGTGCTGCTCCGCGGAGACAAGCCGGTGTGTGGTTTGGACGGTGTGACGCTCCACCAGGCCATCCGCCAGCAAGCGGTCGTAATCATAAATGAAAGTCAGCGCATCGCCCGCGCGCTGCCAGGCGCTGTAGACCTGCACGGCATCCTCGCCCACCGTGAACTCGAGTTCCAGTTCCGACTCGCCTTCGGCAGGCAGGTCAGCCAGCAAAGTTGGGTTGGGCATACTGACCGCGAACATGCCGCCTGGAGCCAGCAACTGCGCCACAATATTCAGCACGCGCCCCCGCACCTCGGCCGTCAAAACGCTGTAAGTATTGCAGGGCAGCAGCACCAATGGAAAGCGCTCGGCGAGTTGGAAATCGTCCATATCGGCCAGCAGCATCAGGGCGTGATTGGTCTGTTCCGGCGCTAGGCGGGCACTGAGGAAGGCCAACATAGCAGCATCGTTATCCACCCCAAAAACCGTATGCCCGGCCTTTACCAGCGGCAGCAAGACGCGCCCGGTGCCGCAGCCCAATTCCAGGATGGGGTCACCCTGGCGCGCCGCAAGCTCCCGCCAAAACGGCAGGTCTTCGGTATAGTGTTGGTGATGAGCGTGATACAGGCGTGGGTCCATAGTACAAAATTGCAATGCCAAAATGATGTTACGTATTGTATGATAAGTGGGTTAGCACGAATACACCCACAAAGAGATCGCATCATGAAAATCAATGGGCTGGAAAACATGACCGGTTCAGACCTGCGCACCGAACTCAATCAGGGTGCGAAATTCGTCATTTACCAGTATTGCATTTCCGTGCTGATCATGACCTTCAAGCGGCGGTCCAACATCTATTTTATCAGAGCCGGGGAAAGCGCGCTGCCGAATGGTTTGGGCTTCACCATCCTGTCCCTGCTGCTGGGCTGGTGGGGCATTCCCTGGGGGCCAATTTACACCATCCAGGCATTGGTGACCAATTTCCAGGGCGGCAAAGACGTGACCCAGGAAGTACTGGCCTCAATGGCTTCCGCCGGCACCACGCGGGCCTGATCGCCCGCTGGTTCGCGCCGTCAATTTTTGCACAATAAAATCGCAAGCTCGCGCTGAAAGCCGTATACAAACCCGCCGCCAACCCGTATTTACCTTGTTCAGACCGCTTACTGGTGGTAGTATATCCGTGGTTCAACACCCCTACACAAACCCCACCCCGAAATGGGTTAATATATTATCAACAAGGAGATTGAAATGATCGTAACCACCAAAAAACTGTTCGAACACGCCTACGGAAAATATGCGATCGGCGCGTATAACATTAACAACCTGGAGCAGACCATGGGCCTGTTCCGCGGCAACCTGGACAGCCAGGCTCCCTTCATTATCCAGATCAGCAAAGGCGCGCGTTCCTACACCGACAAGCGCATGCTCGAAGGCATCATCCGCGCCGCCGACGAGGTCTTCCCCGAAGCGATCTTCGCCGTTCATCTCGACCACGGTGACGAGGAAGCCTGCTACGACTGCATCGAGAGCGGCTTTTACAGCTCGGTAATGATCGACGCCAGCCACGCCCCCTTCGATGAGAACATCGCCATTACCAAGCGCGTGGTTGACGCCGCCCACGCCAAGGGCATCGTTGTCGAGGCGGAGTTGGGTATGCTCGGCGGTGTGGAAGAGCACGTCCAGGTCGATGAGGCCGACGCCAAACTGACCGACCCCGACCAGGCCCAGGAATTCGTCGAACGCTCCGGCTGCGACTCGCTGGCCTGCGCCATCGGCACCAGCCACGGCGCTTTCAAATTCTCCGGCACGCAAGCGCTGCGCTTCGATGTGCTGGAGCAAATCCAAGCCAACCTGCCCGGTTACCCGCTGGTGATGCACGGTTCCAGCTCGATCCCGCAGGAAGAGGTCGAGCGCATCAACGCCGCCGGTGGCGAGATCCACGGCGCCAAGGGCGTGGACGCAGGCCAATTCCGCCGCGCCGCCGAACTGGGCGTAACCAAGATCAACATCGACACCGACGGCCGCCTGGTGTGGACGCGCGTGCACCGTGAGTTCTTCCGCGACGAACCCGGAAAATTCGACCTGCGCGGCCCCGGCAAGATCTTCATGGCCGCCTACGCCGACTTCATCGCCGGCAAGAACGAGAAACTCGGCAGCGCCGGGCAGCTCGAAGCCGTCCGCAAGATGCTGGGCTAAGCTTCACACATTTTTAGCGAACACGAAAAGACCTGGGCCTCCCAGGTCTTTTTATTTTGTTTGCGTCGCATTAGGTTGTATAATGGTTTTGACAGCGGAGGTAACTCGATGAAAAGATGCGCACTGATCTTTCTGATAATAATCGTTTTCGCTACAGCTTGCAGCCCGGCCGCCCAAACCGCCACCCCCGCGCCCGTTGCAACCACGGCCGTTCCCACCGCGTCCCCCACGCTGACGGCAACACCAACCATTACGATCTCACAAACCGCGACCATCCAACCCACCGAAACCTGGGTGCCTCCCCTGCCCCAAGCCGAGGCGGAGGAAATGGTGATCGAACTTCTGAAAAATAATGGCGGCTGCCGGTTGCCTTGCTTTTGGGGGTTTGTTCCGGGGGAAATAACCTATCAAACATTCATTTCCCAACTATCCACTTTCAAAAATCTTGACAGATTATTCAATATACTTAGAAACGAAAACATTATTGACATAGCATTCAGTTATGGATACTCTGAAGATCCTTTTGTAACAATCGAGTCTTTTCGGGTTAGGATGACTAATTATTGGGTGTTTGAGTCCGAAAACGAAAAATATAATGTTTACGAATACGACAATCCCTATTTTGTCGAATACACTCAATATTACAGCTTGTCCAAAATTCTCTTCAACTATGGGCCACCCGAACGGGTTTTAATGTACCCCATATTGAGAGAGCCACCTATGATAGTTGAGAACCGCTTGCACCTTTTCCTAGATTATGCTGAGTCAGGCTGGAATATTGATTACATAATGCCCCTTTCAAAAGATGGAAACTACTATATCGGCTGCCCAGCTCAAGCAATGGTTGGATTAGCCTTATGGACACCTGGAGATACGGAAATTGCCGCGGCGAGTATTAGATCTCTGGAAGATTACTATACTTTTCCTATTGAAGAAGCGACATCTTTGAGCCTGGATGAATTCCATGAACAATTCCAAGACCCGGCACAATGCCTGAAGACACCAATCGATATCTGGCCACAATCGGCCGCCGAATGATCGTAATCTTTTGTTCCCCCTGGCATTTGTCAACAACCACGCCCCCCTAATACTGGTCGAACAGGATCGGGTTGCCGTCGGGGTCGAAGAGGAAGATGCTGGCCGGGCCGGTTTCGTTCTCGGCGGCTTCGCTCTCCAGCTTGATGCCTGCCGCCTTGAGCTTTTTCTGAATGGCGCGCACATCGGACGGGTGGAAGGTGAGCGTGTTCTTCTCGAACATACCCTGGAACAGGCCAAGCTTGGTAGCGCCGTTCTCCAGGATCAACCAACCTTCCGCTTCATCTCCATCGAGCACCGTAAACCCAAGCTGCTCATAGAACTGGCGGGACACCTTGATATCCTGCACCGCTAAACTGAGCGAAAAAATCCCTACATCCATGATATTGCGTGGCAATATTTAAGAATTATTTTGCACTACGAAATGCAAAATAATTCTCCACCACTACCTCTTTTCACCAATAAGTTTCATTTACCAATACTTACACTTGATTAAGCGTTTGCTCGAATGCTTTCAGGGCTTCCATCTGCACCGGGGTGGGCTTGATAAAGGGGCGTGCTTCCCGGATGGTCGCCAATGCCTCATCCAGGGTTTGCCCTTCGGCGATCAGGTAAGCCGCCGCCATCGAGGGCGCCCGCCCCACCCCGGCCGTACAGTGGATGTAGACCTTGCCACCGGCGGCGATGCGTTCGCGGATAAAATCAATGCCCTTCTGGAAATGCTCGGTCGAGATCGGGTCGTCGTCCACGGTGGGCAGGTAGCAATAATGGGTCAGGTCCAGGCCGTAGGCGGCGTCATCATACTCGATGCGCATGTTGATGCCGCTGTCGATGCCCTTGCGCAGTAAAGCGTTGCGTCCCCATTGGCGGTACTGCGGGCCAACGTACAACTGCGGGGTCACCCGGCTGAAACGCAGCGGCGGGTTGCCGGTCAGCAGCGGGATCAGGCGGGCGTACGCCCATTGCAGCGTCACCCACAGGCCCTGCGTGCGCAGGCGGAAGAATAGTATCTTGATATTTTTGATAAGCAGACGTATGAATTTCAAGGCAATTCCTTATTTAAGCTACAGGATACAAGATGCAAATTGCAGATTACAAATTAGAGATTGCAAAGTACCAACTTACGAGCACACATTGTACCATTTTCCGCATGCGGCCCAAGTAAACGAAATGTAAAGTCCAAAGCATTGCAATTGCGTTGAGCAGCGCAGGCCACGTCCTACATTATTATGAAACTTCGGCATGGCAAAAGTTATAATGATGATACGAATTTGTATCGTGATTTCCCGATTCCTTGATTAACATAAGAATTGAGAGGCCGCCTGAATCCAGGCGGAGGCTATACGCAACTATTCAGGAACCGAGGAGCAGGGTGAAGTTATGTTCAACCTATCCAAACAAAACAAACTATTACTCGCACTCGCCATGCTGGGGCTGAGCACCCTGTTTTGCACCATGCTGGGTGGCGACGGCGGCACCAGCGGCGTACTGACCGCCACACTCAACGAGAAATTCGGGGTTGTGCAGGTATTCAACACAGCCGCGGACGGTGAACTCAGCGAAGCGCGCAACGGGCAGCAGATCGTCGAAAACGACCAGGTCATTACTTTCGATGACGGCCGGGCGCGCCTCGATCTCTCCAACGGCACGATCGTGCGCGTTGGGCCGCTGACCGCCTTCACCCTGCAAAGCCTGGAAGACCGTGAAGACGGCGCTTACACGCTGCTGGACCTGGAGATTGGCGAACTGTGGATCATCCTCAACGGCGGCTCGCTGGAAGTGGACACCCCTTCCGGCCTGGCCTCGGTGCGCGGCTCGTACATGCAGGTGCGTGTCTATCAGGGCACTAACCAGGTCTGGATCACCTGCCTGGAAGGCACCTGCCAGATCGGCAATAACGGCGGCACGATTGCAATCACCGCCGGACAAACGGCACTCATTATCAACGCAGACACCAAACCCGAAGCCGGACTGATGGACCACACCGACATCGAAGCCTGGCTGCAAAACAACCCCGAAGCCACCCTGGTGGTTGTGCCGCTGACGCGCATTGCCCCGGCCAGCGAAACGCCCGTCCCCGAACTTTCCACCCCGACCGGCGCAGCCTGCCCGGTTCCGCAAGGCTGGACGTTGATCCAGGTCGGCGAAGCCGAGAACATCATCAGCCTGGCTGCCAGCCACGGCATCACCCCGCAGGAATTGGCCGACGGCAACTGCCTGGACCTGTTCGCCAAGCTGGAAGTGGGCGCGGTGCTGTATGCTCCGCCGCTAACCCCAACCGCGACTGCCACCCAGAGACCAATCTTTGGGATCGGCACCCCCACAATCACCGCAACGGCCTTTAACTGCGGCCCGCCGGAAGACTGGGTGATCTACAGCGTGCAGGCTGGCGAAACCCTGGAGGGCCTGGCGGGCGCCTGGGGTGTGGAAGTCAGCGCCCTGCAGCGAGCCAACTGCCTGGGTGACTCGACCGTGATCGTCGAGAACCAGCCCTTGTTCGTGCCCAACGAACCCACCCGCACCCCCACGGTGACGATCACGCCGCTGAAAACGCCGGTGCCTACAGCCACCAAGGCAGGCAGCGGGGACGACAATTCCGATACCGAATTCACCGAAATTCTCGGCCCGGAAAACGATGAAGAACTCGATGAGTGCGTCAACCTGTACCGCGTCTACGTGGAAGACCCGGATGGCATCGACAAAGTAGAGATCGAATATGCCATCAATGACGAAGAAATGGATGACCCCGAACGCCTGGAACTCGACTTCGTGACCACCTACGACGACGGTCGTTCCAAGTATCGCAAGAAATACTCGATCGACACATCCGACGCCGGGGACGACATCGTTTACTGGCGCTTTGTAGCCACCGATAAGGACGACAACGAAACCTACCACCCCAGCCTGGATGACGCTCCTTACTCCTTTGAAGACAAACTCGAATGTGAAAGCAGCGGCAACTCCCGGGCGGATGAATATTTCACCAACATCACCGGCCCGACCGGTTCAGGGGTTTCGACTTGCTCTCAGGAATACAGCGTTGGTGTCTACGAACCGGACGGCGTTTACTTCGTCAAAGTGGTCTACTCGACCAATGACAATGACTTCAATGACGGCCTGCCATACGATGATGAGTTCTTATTGAATTTGAATGGCGGCGATGAATTCGACGGGACCTGGAAGCGGGCGTTCGCCATACCTGCAGGAGGCGGCACGACCATTTATTACCGCTTCGTGGTCAGAGACAAAGAGAATAACACCAAGAATTCGGACATCTATTCCTTCGATTACGCTACCACCTGCCCGTAAACCTGCCCAAACACAAAAAAAGACCTCCACGCGTGGAGGTCTTTTTGCTTATTAACACAGGCTCATTTTTCTTCTTCCGCCGTACACACTGCCATCACCGCCACCAGGCTGACGAAACCCTGGACGTGGTAATGCTTGTCGACCACAGGAACGCCGGACAAGCCATGCGTGCGCATCTCATGATAGGCCTTATCGAGCTTGTCTTCCATATGTACGAAGACCGGTTCGCCCATCACATCAGAAACCATGCGGTCTTCTCCGGCGTCGATCAGTTTGCGGGCTTTCTCGTACTCGAGCGGGTCATCGACGTACTCATCCGGCATGACATTGACCATCATTTGTTCGGCCACCGCAGCCGGATTCACCAGGCCGACCAGACGTTTCTCATTGTTAACCACGCATGCAAAGGGCAGATCGGGCCGGGCAACCAGGGCACGCACCACCGCGTTCAGCGGGGCGTCGGCCGGAACGATGACGGCGTCCTGATCAAGGATTTTTATAATTTCGGAAACCGGCGTTTTGCGCATGGCATTGCCTTCTGATAACGCCTGCTTCCCCTTCTTTTCTTTAATGCCTTCTTCCAGCCATTTGACCAGATTTTCGTTCCCTTTATCATTGTTGGTGGTTTGTTCTTCCAGCAACTCCTGGGCTTTCTTCTCGTCCGGCTTGCCCCATTTCTGCAAACCCAAAGCCTGCCCCAACGGGATCGTGAACAGGATGCCGCTATGCGGACGATCGAAACCCTTCACCACGCGGTCAGCTTCGGCGATGGCCTGTTCGAGTAGTTCAGGGTCGTCGATCAGGCTGAACAGGGTGCGCTGCTGACTCTTGTTGTTTTCGAATACGCCCAACAAGCTCCCCAACCCGCCGCGGTTGACGAACGCCTCGGCCTGGAAGCCGCCCATGGTCTGTAAGATAGTCACCCCGGGCACATTGATCGACCGCCAGGCATCCAGCAGTTCGGGCAAATAATCCAACTCATGTAGAATAACGACCAGCATCGTAAGCATGGGGACACTCCGCACAGAATAAGTTCTACAAGAACTTATCTGCCTATTCATCAAAATTTAAACACCGCTGCATATTCTAGCACAGGCGGCGGGTTCTACGATTAAGAATTTCGCAAGCCATCCGCCTGCGCACAAAAAAGCGCCCAGCTTAGCAAGCGATGCTTGCCCTGGGCACTTCGAGTTACACAGTTGATTAGCGCGACGTTAGAACGTACTCTCCAGCCGTTCCAGCGCTCGCCAGAAACCTTCGCCTTCGTTCTCGTGCCCCTGCCAGATTTCGGGGATGAAGGAAGAATCCGGAGAGTAGTTGTCCAGCCATTCGGCCAGGGCGGGAAAGTCGATGTCGCCGGCCCCGATCTGCAAGCCCTCGCCATCCACACCGGACGAATCGGCGATGTGCAGGTGCGCCGAGTACGGACCGACCTTCTCGACGTATTCCTTCAACGACCATTTGAAATGGTTGCAAGCCAGTTTAGCGTGGCTGATGTCCAGGCACAGGCGCATGTTATGCGCCTTGCAAAACTCGACCGTGTCATCAGGGTCGACAAACAGGTTGAGGTAAAGCTGGCCGCCAAAGTACCACGGGAAAGGCGGCAATGTCTGGGCGATGATCTCAACACCGTCCATATCCACCTTAGTCAGGCTCTCGGCCAGGCGGTCATAGCGCTCGGCGCGTTCGGCCACAGACAGCAGGCGGTCCCGCGTGAAGCCACCCAGACTGGTAATGATCAGCGGGCGCTCGGCACGTTTGAAGTAGGGCTTGAGCGAACGGGTCAGGTCTACGACGCGCTGCAACTCAACAATTGAACGTTCGCGGTGTTCTTTATCAGGGTGCGAAAGACTGAGCAGGTGATCCCCGGCAAAGGTGTCCGGGCTGTGTACCACCAGGTCTAGGTCATAGACTTCGTCGAAGAACTTGAGATAGTCGGCTTCCATATCCTTGTAGCTCAGGTGAAATTCCAGGAAGTCGGGGTTGGACTTCGCCAGAATGGTGGGGTAGTCGTACCAGCGCACCGGTACGCCCCATTTGCGCTTGAGGTGGTAGCTGCGCGGCACAACCTCCTCTTCGTCATCATTCAGGTCGCTGGGGTAGAAGAAATCTCCGGTCAGGTAATCGCGCTTGGCAGGCATGCCAATCAGTTCCGGCTTGCGGTTGGGCTGCAAGCCGCGCCCCGGGCTTTTGACTTCGATCATTTCTTCGCGGATGATCTCACCCTTCTTCAGATCGCGGTTAATCACCAGGCTCTTCGCCAATGTAACGCGGTTCATCAATTCACCCTGGCTGACGCGCCGTTCGGTCGTGCCCAGCGCTTCTTCCACCTGGCGGATGCCTTCGACCATCACCTTGAACTCGTCCGGCTGCAAGCTGACCTTGTGGTCGTTGCCTTCCATGGTGCGGTCGAGGGTGAAATGTTTCTCGATGATCTTGGCACCCTTGGCGACGGCGGCAACGGCAATGTGGTAGCCGCGCTCGTGGCCGGAATAACCGACCGGGCACTCGCCGATCTCGTGCAGGCGCTCCAGGTAGTTCAGGTTGATATCTTTGAAGGGAGCCGGGTAGGTCGAGTTGCATTGCAAGAGCGCATATTGCGCGCCCAGGCGGCGCAGCAGTTCGACCGATTCGCGCACTTCCTGCTCGGTGGACATGCCGGTCGAGCAGATCAGCGGTTTGCCGGTATCGGCAATCGCCGCCAGCAGGTCGTGGTTGGTCAAGTCGGCGGAGGCCACCTTGTAGGCGGGCATGCCGTAGTCTTCCAGGGCTTGCAAGCTGTGTAAATCCCAGGGCGTGCACAACGGTTGGATGCCCTGCTGTGTGCAGTAATCGAAGGCTTCGAACATTTCTTCGTCGGTGAGGTTGAAGCGCGAGAGGATATCGAGTGTGTATTGTGAACCCAGGTTCTCGCGATTGTCATTCGAGTCGCCAGCATTGGCGTACAGCGCTTCCATATTGCGCATCTGGAATTTAGCGCAGTCGGCCCCGGCGGCTTTGGCCGCGTCGATCATCTGCTTGGCAAGCTCCAGGCTGCCGTTGTGATTGATACCGATCTCGGCGATCACATAGGTGGGCGAGTTCTGGTTGATGACGGCATCGCCAATGTGGATACCTTCATCGAGCTTGCGGTGGCGGGCAACTGCCTTGAGGCGTTTCTGGGCATCCAACACGGGTACGAGCAGGATCTTATCAGTGAGCAGTTCTTCGATCTCTTCGGGGCTGTCGTCCGTGGAGGCGCGCACGAAGCTGCGGTTGAGGATCACCGAAACCGGCTGTCCCAGATCGATGCGTTCCTGCTGGCGCACCCAGCGCAGGAAGTCACCCTGCGTAAACAGGCCTTCCATGCTGCCGTGCTCGTTCACGGCCAGGATGATGCGGTTCTCGAAATTGATCAGTTTATCTAAAGCGTTGGAAATACTTTCCTGAGGGGAAATGATGTACTTATTGGTGTTGCGTTCAATGATCATAGGTCAATCAATATTCCTTTTTAGTGTCGTACAAATGTGTTTCGCATCGTTCTACGAATAAATTGCGATGTCTACATTTAAAAGCGGTTAATCATACCATACCCGTGGGGGGATATGAATTAGGAAATCGGCGTGGTTCATTTTCGCCCCATCACACTGGTAGATGCGCAGCATGGTGTGATGGAATCAATACGTCAAGTTCCATTTACTTTTGAAATTGTATTTGATTGTATATAAAAATGTAAAACAATTAAGGTATTCCCCAGATGTTGATTTGTCCATTTTGTCCCCTGTAAGTAAATATATAGCGATCATCAAAAGAAAAACGCATATTCAAAAATCCGGATGGATCGTGTAAGGTGGTCAGAAGTGAACCGTTTTGCATATCCCAAATTTGTATTTCACCACCAAATTGACCTATGGCCACTATATTGCTATGATGGGCAAATGACGTGAAGTTGATCTTGAGCTTATTGTCACCAAACTCTGAGATGAGCTCCCATGATCGAGTGTCATACAGTTGGATAACATTTGCCCTAGAAACAGCTAAGACTTCACCATCCCCCAAAAATTCAAAAAGTCCGCCTTCCATGAATCTGTGGAGCTCCTTCCCCGAGTTGACATCATATGCAACAAGATCCGAATTAGTGAACAAAACAACCAGGATGCTACCATCCGGTGAGAATGCGCCCGTCCAGGGTCGATCACCCGTGTCAGACCAATCACCTGAAATTCTCTGAATTGACTGCCCAGTCAAAACGTCCCAAACAATGATGGTCTTATAATCCTTGTTTTGAGTTGCTATGTGCTTTCCGCTAGGTGAAAAGACTACACCTAATGGAAATTGTCTCCCTTCGAATTCCTGGACTATCGTTCCGTCAGCAACGTTCTGAATGACAATGTTTCCCCCAAACTTTCTGCTTCCATCCCTGGCAACCACCACGAGATCATCATCAATAACTGCTACCCTTGCTTCGTTTTCAATTGAAGAGGTACTGATATGTAAGTCCTGCATCGACAGTACATCCCAAATTCGGTTCTCGCCATCATAGCTGACAGATACGACTTGCTCGCCACCAGGAAGTAGAGCCATATCAGTGACACTTCCCAAATGAGAAGTGTAAGCAGCCAATAACTCAACCGATGCGGCTGTAGTCTCATTGATCGCTAGAAAAGAGGAAGTTGGTGTAATGGTTGGCACGATTGGAGTTTCAGAAGGAGGCAATAT
>JAFGRA010000143.1 GCA_016935415.1 Anaerolineales bacterium | reverse complement strand
TCTTTAGCCCGGCCAACTGATTGAAACGAAGCTGCCGTGATCATGCTCACGCCGGTCAGGGGATAGGAGAGCGCCAGCAAGCGCAAGGCAGTCCCCCCTTCGGCAACGATGGCGCTTTCTTTGGAGAGCAAGGAGATCAGCGCTGCCGGGAACAACAAGCAAATCCCACAGATCAGCATGCCATACACGACCGTCGCCCTGAGGGAAAGCCGGATGGTTTCCCCCACCCGTTCGAATTTCTTCAAGCCGAAGTTGTAGCCCACCAGCGGCTGCATGCCCTGGACGATGCCTGTTTGTGGCATGTTCAACCCGGAATAAAGCCGGCTGACAATCGCAAACACGCCCAGGGCGGTGTCGCCGCCGATCACTTTGAGCAGGTTATTGGTGACAATGACCACCAGGCTGGCGCTTAGATTTTTGATCAACGAGGGGAAGCCAATCAGCACCACCTCGCCGATGATGGCGCGATCCGGTTTGAAATAAGGCGCCCGGATGTCATAAGAACGGTTCTTGCGAAAATAGAAGAAATAGATGCTCATCCCGGCGGAGATGGCCTGACCGGCGACTGTCGCCAGGGCTGCCCCCGCCACGCCTATCTTCAACACCATGATGAACAGCCAGCTCAGGAAGATATTGACCGTGACCGGGATGACCCAAATGGCGGTCGAGTACCGGGCATTGCCGTCCGCCCGGATGATGGTGGAAAAGCCGGTGCTGGTGATGGCGCCCAGGAAGATGATCCGCCCATACGTGATAGCATAGGGTGCAATGGTATCGGTAGCCCCCAGCAGACGGACAATTGGCTCAATGAACAGCGTGCCCAGCACGGTGATGGTGATCGCCGTCACCCAAAAGATCAAATAGGTGTTCGCCACCGTCCGCGAGGCCTTCTCCACATTCTTCTCGCCCAGCGCCCTGGAAACCACCGAAGCGCCGCCCGCCCCCACGGTGGTAGCTACCGCGCCCAGGGCGATCAGCACCGGCGAGATGATCGAGGCCCCGGCGGCCGCCAACGAATGGATGCCCACCGAGAGAAAATAAGTATCCGTGAGGCTGTAGATGGCATACACCATAAGTGAAAATGTCGTCTGGGAGGAAAATTCCAACAGCAGCTTCCAGATCTTCTCGGTGCCCAGGCTTTCAACTTTAGAGATACTGCCCATGTACGCTTAGTGGGCTTTTAGCCACCCCATGGCCGCGCCGATAATACCCCTGGAGATGTTGAAGATCTCATCGGTGTCATAATTGCGGTAATAGCATTCCACGTTCATCACCAGCCCGAGGTGCAGCGTGTACAGCCAACAGCGCTGTTCTTCGGAAAAGGTGAAAGAGGTCTTGCCATAACCGCGCATTTCGTTCGTGACGCCCGGGCTGAAAGCTAGCGCCCTGAACTGGGCCTCCATCAGCGGCTCGGCCCACATCGCCCGTTCAAAGTCAATAAGGCCGGTGACCTTGCTCTCCTGGATAAAGAAATTAAGTTCCCAGGCGTCCCAATGCACCAGGCAAGGTCGGGTAATCTCCTCCAACGCGGAGGCCTGGTTCTGGATGGCGGCGCGCAGCTCATCATAGCTGTAGTCAAATTCCACCTTCTTACGGGCAGCGTCCTCCAGCACCGATTCCACGAGTTTGAGGAAGGCTTCTTTCCAGGTGTTCGCCCGCAGTTCCGGGTTCCCCTCCAGGCCGAAATAGGCGCCAGGAAACGTGTTGATCTCCCGCATGATCTCGCCGATCTGCAGCTCAATGGCTTCCAGCGTTTCAGCGGGTAGGCCGGCCTTCACATGCCCAAGCAGGTCTCCTTGGATCTTCTCCATGAAGAAGTAGTCCGAGTCGCACAAATCATGGGCGTCATCGTAAAAATAGATTTCGGGCACCGGGATGGCTGGGTTTTGCCGTACCAGGCGCATGGCTGCCACTTCGGTCCTCATGATGTCCTTTTCATACAGCATGACTTCCGCATCCTGAGGTGGGGCAATTTTGAGGATAACCTCCCGCCCATCGGCCAGCCGGACTTCGTAAGACGCATTGAACCAGCCTTCATTCAGCTCGGTCACTGCGTCTTCGCCGTCTGCCAGCGCCATACCATCAAGGGCCCTGGAGACCATGGCTTCGACCTGGGCGCGCGTTTTTCGGTTTTTCGTTTTGGATTCCATTGTTTTCCTTTACCGGTAATGTATTTTAATTGAATACCCCGTTGAGATAATTATAACGGGGTTTTATAGGTCATGTGCCTTTTGCCTCACGGCTTTCATAAGAATGGTTACAAGCAAGTAGGGCGCGTTCGCAACGCGCCGCCGTCATCGTGGCGATCTCCTGCTGCGGTGGGGATTGCTTCTCCATCGCAATAACTCCCACGCCGTCCCTTGTGAAAGCCCTGCCAATGGTTCACATACGCTTCAAATCGGCGTTTTTGGGGAGCCTCTTCCTCAAATATCAATCTTCTTTCCCATTCGATCACGCTGTTGATTAATTGAGTTTGGTTCATATCCCATCTTTTCTTGCAATCGATTGCAATTATGTTTAAAAAAAGAGAACAGAATTCAGCCTAAGTGGATTTCCGAACGACCAGTTCCACGGGAAGAGTCACGTGGGTGATGACCTTGGTTTGGATATATTGGATCAGATTCTGAGCCAGTAGCTTGCCAGCCAAAGGGATATTCTGCCGTATGGTGGTGAGTGGCAGGTTGTTATAAAGAGCGATGGGTAAATCGTCGTACCCGATGATGGCGATATCCTCTGGAACGTGTTTGCCGCGCTCCTGAATAACCTGGATGGCCCCAATTGCCATCAGATCGCTGTTTACAAAGACTGCATCCAGATCAGGAGCTTGCTCCAACAGGTGTTGCATGCAGGCGATCCCAGAAGCATAAGAATAATCGCTGTAAGTGACCAGATGGGGATCCGCGCTGCGTCCAGAAGCTTGTAAAGCATCTTGATAGCCCTTGAAACGATACTGCACCGTCAAAATATCTCCCGGGCCACCCAGGAATGCAATCCGCTTCCGGCCAATTCGGATCAGGTGCTGGGTGGCAAGCAGCCCTCCCGAGATGTTATCTCCAGAGACAGAGCAGTAGTTGAGGTTTGGCACTGGAGTGCCCCAACCGATGAAGGGCGCGCTGATCTCAACCAGATTTTTTATGAGCGATGGCTTGAAGTTTGAAGTCATGAGGATGAAACCATCGACGCGCCCGCTGTCAAGATAATCGTGCACCCAGGAAGGATCGCCCGAGTCAACATGCACGATGAGAAGATCATAATCCAGGGCGCGCAATCCCTTTCCGATACTCCTCAAAATCGCCTGTCCAAATAAATCTTCCCCAGAGTAGAATTCCGGGGAATAGTCAGGCGCCACAAAGGCTATGGTACGGCTTTGTTGCATTCTGAGATTGCGGGCTGAGGCGTTAATGCGGAAATGGTGCTCTCGGGCAATCGCCTGAATTCGTTCTTTGGTCTCCTGACTGAGCAGTGGGCTGTTATTTAAAGCGCGTGAGACCGTCGATTTTGAGACGTTCGCCAACCGGGCGATATCTGCAAGCGTTTGAACGGTCTGCTTACTCATGGGTGGTTTCCTACATTCATTTGCAATCGATTGCATTATAGTGGTTTTGTTGGTCTTTGTCAAGAGAGTGACAGGATTGCATGCGACCTTAGCGCCCCGGCGCGGAATACTGGTGCGCGCCGCGATCCGGCGGGGCATCCTGCGGCACGGGGTTGCCCCAAAAGTCCTGGCCTCCATTCCCCTCGATGATCTTCCCTGAACCGATCGCCGGGGAACCCTCTTGCAACTGGTACCCACCCAGCGTATCGAGGCCCGTCCCGCCGCTTCCCGGATCCACCAACCATGGGTCCTCCACCAGCTTGTGGAGGTCCTCTGGCTCCCCCTGGGCGTAACGACCATAGAACAGGTTATAGTCGAACACATTCGCCGTGCCCTGGGTGAACAGGTACAGGGCGTTCCCCTCGTTATAGAGGATGTTGTTGTAAAAATAGGCGCTGACCGGCTTGCTCTGAGTATCCCCCAGGCCGTAGGGTTCCTGCTCGACGATGCGCACCCGCTTTCCCGGGCCGATGTAAACCGTATTGTTGTAGATCTGGGTATTGACGGTTGAGCCGTGGAAGGAGAAGATGCGGGCGTTGTCGTTCTGGCTGATATTGTAGCGGATGATGGCGTCCTGGTTGGCGCGGTTGCTGGGGGTGCAGATGAGCATAAAGCCGCCTTCGTTGTCGTGGCTGTAGTTGTACTGGAAGATCGTCCCCGTTGTCCCGAAATCGACATTGAAGCCGAACCCGTCCTTCATCGTGCGCACCCGGTAGGCTTCGTTGTACTGGAACACCGTGTCGTCGCTGTTCCACGGCCAGATGCCGGCGCAGTATTCGCCCGAGCGCATATTGGCGTCGTAAACCACGTTGTACTCCACCCGCGCGCCGCGGGTATTCCGGATCACGATGCCATCTCCGCCGATGTCGTACACGGTGTTGTTGCGGATGACAAAGTCCGTCCACCCCACCCAGTTATTGATCTTCGAGCCAATTGCCGGGCGCCAGCGCCAGGAGGAGTCGGTCGTGATGCCGGTGCGGTCCGCCGTATAGACCGTGCAGCCGTCAATGATTACATCCTCAAACCAGGTCTTTTGGATCAAGCCTTGGACCTCGAACATGATTCCTCCGCTGCCGCCCTGGTTCTTGGTGTTATCCCCCTTCACATGATGCACCGCCAGGTTGACCAGCCGGAAGTAACGGGCTGCGCCCATGTTTTCCGCCACCACGTACACGCCGCGCCGGTTGGAGGCCTGGGCGCTGTCGTTGGTGATTTCCAGGTTCCGGACCTCCCAGTACTCCTGGTTGTAGAGGTAAACCGCGTTGGCGGCGCCATTACCGGCGATGAGCGGCTTATCGCCGTCGCCATAGCGGTCGATGATGATCGGCTTCCCCGCCTTGCCGGACCCTTTGGGGGACAGCGTCCCTTCGCACCGCATGCCGCTTTTGAACAGGATCTGGCTGCCCGCTGCAAATTCGATCTCGTTGACCGTCTCCAGCGAATTCCAGGGGCTGTCCAGTGTGCCTGCGCCCTCCAGGCTGGCTGAGCAGTCCACATAATAAGTGTCGCTGGCGACCTCATGGATTTGCAGAGTCCTGATGAGCAGGGAGGCCGCCCCGCCAATGGCAGCCACCAGGCAAAGTGCTGCCAGGGCTCTCAAGAGGAGAGCTTTTCGAACATGACCGTGCATAAATTTGGCTCCTTTCGCATAGACCATCACTCGGGTGGAAATTCAACGCCTGAACTCGGAATCCCGACCAGCGACTG
>JAFGRA010000142.1 GCA_016935415.1 Anaerolineales bacterium | reverse complement strand
CATGCAACGTCTCTACAGCTCATTCTTCTAAAATGCCATGTAAGAAGATATCGACATAATGCTGCATGGCATTTTCACTGAAGTCCGGTGGGGCGCTGGTGCCGAAGATGATCTCGGCCAGCTGGTAGGAGAAGAACAGGCCGATAAAGGCCCGCACCAGCATGGGGGCTGGGATGGGGCGCAACTGGCCTTCGACGGTGGCGAAGCGCTGCACGATGCCCAGGCCGCGCGGGAACATGTGTTGGAAGAGTTGGTTGGCGTGTACGCTCTTGAACTCAACGATCTCGATGAACATCAGGTTGAGGAAATCGGTGCGCCGGCGCATGGTGGCTACCATCAGATCAGCGGCGTCACGCACCAGTGCTTCGACCGTCTCGCCCTGGGCGGCTTCGATGGCTGGCAGCATCTCCAGGAAGGGGTGGTTTTCGATGAAGACCGCCTCGAAGATGTCTTCCTTACTGTTGAAGTGGTTGTAGATGCCGCCCAGGGCGATGCCGGCCTGCTGGGCGATCTGGCGCATGGAAGTGCCGTGGTAGCCCTGGGTGATGAACAGGTCATGGGCCGCGGCAGTGATGTCCGTGCGGGTCTGCTCACCTTTGGTGGGGGTGGGATCACTCAAAACATGCTCCTTTGCGTTATGAACGAACGTTCGTTTTTATTGTAGCGCATTTCCCCCCACTGTCAAGGCAAAACAAACCGCATAATCACGCTAATCGACACGAATTTATAAGTTTTAGCGTGGATTGGCGTTATTCGCGGTTGAATTCCCGGCCTTATCGGACGAGTTGCTGGTGACTTTCCCCCCGCCTGGAATTTAACCGCAGAGGACGTTAAGAAGCGCATCGCAGAGCACGCCGAGAGTTATTTATCCAAATCGCTCTGCGCTTTCTGCGAACTTTGCGGTGCTTGATCTGGCGTGAGACAAAAAAACAGCCGCAAGCAACTGCGGCTGTGTTCAAGGGATGTCGGGATGATTTTATTTGTACAACTCGTCGCTGCGGGCTGCCATGATGAAATCGTTACGGTGCAGGCCGGCGATGGCATGTGTCCACCAAGTGACCGTGACCTTGCCCCACTCGGTTACCAGCACGGGGTGGTGGTCCTGTTCTTCTGCAATTTCACCCACCCGGTTGGTAAAGGCCAGTGCCTGGGCGAAGTTCTTGAACTTGAACGTGCGGGTCAGTTTGGGCACGCCGTCTTCTTCCACCACCTGCCAGTCCGGCACTTCGGGGCGCATGGCTTCAATTTCGGCCGGCGAGAGCGGCGGATCGCCACCCCGGCAGGGCACGCACATCAACTCGGCCAGCGAAGTCATACTCAGTCGCCCAGTTGGGTGATCTGGCGGAAGAAGGCGAAGATGGCGATGCCCAACTTGACGCCTTCCCCGGGCGTTAACTCCAGCTCAGTCTCTTCATCGATGCGTTGGGAGAGCAGGTAGGCGGCACCCAGGCCGGTCAGGGCGCCGAGCACGGCTCCCAGGATCAGCAGGCGCTGCTTGAAGTTGGAGCTGGGGACGATCTCGTTTCCGTTCTGTTCGGTCATCATGAATCCTTTGTCTTGAAGTTCTTAAAAGATGTTTCCCGTTGGATGGCTTTCAGGGCGGCTATCCCGCTCTGAGCGCGCAGCACCGGCTCGACCAGCTTGTCAGCAGTCATGCCGACAAAGTCCCGAGCCCGGGCGAAGAAGTCCTGAGCCTGGCGCAGATAGGGCGGTAACTTGCCGTTGACCAGGATCACCAGGTAGGCCAGCCCGCCTAGAATGGCCAGGACGAAGAGCGCCATAAACATGGCCGGGATCAGCAGGAAGATCAGCGCCGCTCCGGCAGCGTGTTCAACGCTGCTGCCGCCGGTTGCGGTGAGCACGGCCCAAACGGCCAGGCCGAGCATCACCAGCGCACCCAGGATGAGCGGCAAGGTGATCTGCCAGAAGGTCTCGCGGCGGTGCCGCCGGTGGGTATGGGGGTTACGGGGAGGTTGGGTGGTGTTCATCACCAATAATTGTAGCATATTTCGTCTCCAACCCCATTGACATTTCATAATCCTGGCTCTAAACTTGCGCGATGCTAGCGCGCGTCTTTTCTTGTGCTGTGGTTGGATTGGAGGGGGTGATCGTCGAAGTCGAGGTCGACACCGCCCAGGGCCTGCCCACGATTACCATCGTCGGCCTGCCGGATGCGGCCGTGCAGGAGAGCCGCGAGCGCGTTCACGCCGCCATTAAGAACGCCGGCCTGGAATATCCCCGCAAGCGTTTGACCGTCAACCTGGCGCCGGCTGCGGTGCGCAAAGAAGGCCCGGCCTACGACCTGCCAATCGCGGTCGGCATCTTAATCGCCAGCGGGCAGCTGCCGGCGCCCAGCATGGCAGGCGCCCTGATCGTAGGCGAGCTCTCGCTGGACGGCAGTGTGCGGCATGTGCGCGGCGTGCTGACCATGGCGGCCCTGGCTCGCCAACAGGGCTTTCAGGCGATCTATGTGCCGGAAAGCGACGCGGCAGAAGCGGCATTGATCCCTGATCTGCAGGTCATTCCGGTCGCCTCGTTATTTGCCTTGCGCGCCCACCTGGCGGCCGATGCGCCCATCCCGGCATTGGATTATGCCCCGCCCGAGGCACTGCCGCTGGCCGATTACGTCACCGACTTCAGCGAGGTCAAAGGCCAGGAGCACGTCAAGCGCGCCCTGGAGGTGGCCGCAGCCGGGGCGCACAACTTGCTGATACTTGGGACAAAAGCCGCTCTTGGGGTGGTGCAAACATCCCCTTGATTCTAATCCTCTCATTATCCAATACCCAAACCTGTACCTGAAGCATTTCCAACACTTTTCTTTTATTCTGAAGCGATATCCTCTCATGTTGATCAAGATGGTTTCTGATTTGGGTTGAAAAAGCTTCTATTGTTTCGATATCTGCAAAGTGCGGAATATCTAGCAAAGAATTTTCTACTCCCTGTATTTCACTAATTAGCTCACCATATTTACGATCCAAGCCTTCTTTTTGCTCTAAGTATTCATGCTTCGACATTTGAATATCCGGATCAATATAGGCTAGTGTTAAGTTTTGTCGGATCAGGTCAATTTTTTGTTTGTTTTGTTGAAGTAAATCCAAGTGCGCTCTTTGATACTGTTGTTTTTGATCTTGAAGAGCTACGGCATCTTGGTAACTCTGTCTGATGATTTCTGGATTTCTGAGTAAGTTGAGAATTGCATCCCACACAATGGGCTCCAAGCGCCTAGCTGATATCATATGGTTTCTGCAATGCCCACTAATTATGCGATGACGATAGTACAACGCATCGGCCTTTCTTCGTTGACTGCCTCTTTTAGATGCTCCACCACCATAAATTCGTTTGCAATGATCACAATAAACCATTCCTCTTAGTAAGTAGAAACGCTTAGGATATCGTTTTGAAGTCTTCTTATTTTCATCCAGCATTTTTTGTGCTTCTTGAAAGATACTTATTTCAACAATTGGTGTAACTTCAATATCAATCCATTCCGATTCGTGGCGTGGAATCAATTGTGTTCCATTTCGTTTGTGCTTGTTAAAATAAACTTTTCCAATATAGGCAGTGTTGCTCAAAATTCTGTGAACAGAACTCTTTCCCCATTTCCTGTTTAGTGCAGATGGAATACCCTGTTTATTCAAACTTCTGACAATTTCGCGAATAGATTTTCGCTCCTCAACGTAAAAATCAAATATCATCTTCACAATCTCTGCTTGCTCTTGGTTAATACCCAACCCTCCTAAGACTTCATCGTTACGCAAGTAACCGTACGGAATACGACCAGCTACAAAAATTCCAGCTTCTGCTTTTTTCCGTTTTCCCCTATTGCAACGTTCAATGCGTTTTGCATTTTCCCATTTAGCAAAAGTAGCATCGAGATCTTTTCGAATCTCTCCCTCCGGTGAGTCTTCATAATTTCCTACGACATATTCAACTTTACATTCTCTTTTTCCTAATTCTATTTCCAAAGTCTGGCGGATATAGGGATCTCTCGCTAATCGATCTAGTGCATGCACAATCATCACATCGCAAACAACATTTTCCACATAAGAAATTGCAGCGTCTAAGCTAGGACGAGATAATTCGCGAGAGGTGTAATCATCTACGAAAGCAGGAATAGCACCATTTGATTCGAAAACATCATAGCCTGTTTGTGGATCAACAAACTGATTCCCTATAATGATGTAATCCATTTGATTCGCATATGCGATACATTCTTGGATTTGAGATGGGATACTATAGTTATCACGTTGATCATCAGTAGAAACCCTTGCGTAGATTATGGCTCTTCTTCTCATTGGTAACACCTCCAAAATTCTCTATATCTTTGCTGCTTTAGAAATTACAAAACGCGCTCTGGTAGATTGTTTTCACCAGAGCGCGTCTCATTCAGGCTTGATATAATTATCAATAGCTCAACCCGCCGTTGTCTCGGTAGGTTGGGTTAGGGTCACGGATGCGTGCCAGCGCTCTGATGGCCCGTTTTTTATCTATTCGAATGTCTTTTATACAAGACATTATAACATGTGTTCTAATTTTCTGAGGGCTTTGGACCTCGTTTTTCCCCATGTTTTTCCATCTGATCCAGATAATCTGATATCGACTGGCGGCTCACCTGCCAGTCTCGCATCCATTTACGAGCCTTGAGCTTTCTAGCACGAATAAGTCGACGGATATGGTCAACATGATAACCGCTGATTTGAGCAGCTTCAGCTGTTGTAATCCAATCATCCATAATTGCTTACCTCCAACAAAATTATATCCTCTGGCCGGATATCAACGATATTCATTTTTCAAGGTACAGATTTTTAACTGGTTCGGTTTTAACATGAGCGCGTGCACAATAAGTTCAATATATGTGCGAGTTTCCTGAAAAGCTTTTACAAGGAACTTTTTCGGACTAAAATACCCGGCTGGCGTGGGAGTGCAGAAATTCACAAAGAGGATTTCAATATGAAAAATATCAAAACCTTCTGCGTAACCCTTGTAATTTACGGGTTGATCATTACTATTGGTTTTGTCTTTGGGTTGATTGCTCCAGGCAAACGTTCCTTTTCAAACTGGTTTGGGCCAGCCTTATTTTTGATGCT
>JAFGRA010000141.1 GCA_016935415.1 Anaerolineales bacterium | reverse complement strand
GTCCATGAGTGCCGGGTCAATCTGAAACGGATTTCACCAGCTTTCATTTCTGCTCTTGTTAAAGTTCACTCTTTCAATAGTTGAGCCTAAATCTTTGGCCCGGCCGCAGCGACATCCTCGGGTGTATCTGGAGCATATTTTTTGAAGGTGCTGACGAAACGCGCCGCTAGCTGCTTGTACTTCTTCCAATACTCATCTTCACTCGGCCAGGACTTTGCTGGGCGGAGCACTTCAGACGGGACATCCGGGGCGCTGGCAGGCACTTCGAAGCCAAAGATCGGGTCGGTGTAGTATTCCACGTCCAGCAGAGCACCATTCAAAGCCGCCGTCAGCAGCGCGCGTGTGTGCCCGATACTAATACGTTTGCCTACCCCATACGGGCCACCAACCCAACCGGTGTTCAACAGCCAACAATTGACGTTATAGCGTTCGATCTTCTGGCGCAGCAATTCGGCGTAATAAGCCGGGTGATGCACCATGAAGGGCGCACCAAAACAGGCGCTGAACGCGATCTCAGGCTCTTCACCCAAGCCCACTTCCGTACCACCCACCTTCGACGTATACCCGGAAATGAAGTGATACAAGGCCTGCTCGGTGCTCAGCTTGGCGATCGGCGGCATCACGCCTTGAGCATCACAAGTCAGGAAGATGATGTTCTTGGGATGTCCGCCTTTCTTCTCCGGCAAGGCATTTTCGATGTAGTGCAGCGGATACGAGCCGCGCGTATTTTCGGTGATCTCATCGTCATCCAGGTCGATCTTGCGGGAAACCGGATCATAGATCACGTTTTCCAGGATCGAGCCAAATTGATGGACAGCCTGATAGATTTGCGGTTCCGCACTTGCCGAAAGCTGGATCACCTTGGCATAGCTGCCGCCTTCAAAATTGAAAACGCCGGCGTCACTCCAACCATGCTCATCGTCGCCGATCAGGCCGCGGTTCGGATCGGCCGACAAAGTGGTTTTTCCGGTGCCAGACAGACCAAAGAACAGCGCCACATCATCTGGATTATCGCCCATGTTGGCGGAGCAGTGCATGGTCATCACGCCTTCCAACGGCAGCAGGTAATTCATCACCGTGAAGATCGATTTCTTGATCTCACCACCATAGCCAGAATCACCAATGATAGCGATACGCTGTTCAAAGTTGAGAATGATGAACGTGCTCGAGCGCGTACCGTCGATGGGGCCAAACGCCTGGAAGGAAGGTACCGCCAATACTGTAAAATCGGGTACATGGTTGCGATATTCCTCGCGCGATTCCGGCAAGATGAACATATTGCGGGCAAACAGGCTGTGCCAGGCGTATTCGGTAATGATGCGCGTCGAAAGCCGGTAATTCTCATCGGCCCCGGCATAGCAATCTTGCACGAAAAGATCACGCCCTTGTAGGTACCCCTGCAAACGGCTGAAAATCTCGCTGAATTTATCCATGCCAATTGGCCGGTTATATTCACCCCACCAGATTTTATCTTCCGTGGTCGGTTCCCGCACCACGTATTTATCCTGAGCGGCGCGCGCCGTGTGCTTGCCCGAATACACCACCAATGGCCCCTGTGCAGTGATCTGTCCTTCGCGCCGGAAGATAACTTCTTCATACAATGCTTCGGTCGGTAAATTCCAGTAAACCATATTCTGGTTTCTCAGCCCGTGGTTAGCCAGGCCGTAATCACTCTTTAATTCAAATGCTTGCTCTTGTGCAGGTGTTTTAATATTCAATAAATTATTCATAGCCAATCTCTCATCAATTTACGATCTCCAATGTAAATTTCATTCGGAGCATTTGGATCCAATGCCCATCTGATCCGCTCGATTCCTTCTTTGATCTCTTTGATCGATCCACAGTAGCTCAAACGCAAATGGCCCTCCATGCCAAATGGTTTACCGGGAACCGTTACAACCAAAGCCTTTTTAAGTAAGAACTGCGCCAAAGCGATCGAATCACCCTGATAAGCGCGAAAATCGGGCAATACATAAAACGTGCCCTGTGGTTTGGTAACCACCAAATCGCTCATCGTGCGCAGTTCTTGTAGCATCACATCGCGATTGTTCTGAATGGTCAGGCGTAAATTCTCAATCACACTTTGAATCCCGGTCAATGCCCCCTCGGCCGCAGCCTGGGAAACAACTGCCGGACAGGAAGTGGTCTGCGCCTGAATATTCGCCATCACCTCGATCAGTTTCCGGCTGCCAACCGCCCAACCAATCCGGAATCCGGTCATACCATAAACCTTGGAAACGCCATTGACGATGAAGATTTTCGAATCATCGACATCACGCTTGGAATACTTGTAAACCGGTGCAGCCTGAACGCCATCAAAAACCAGCTTGTGGTAAATATCATCCATGATGATGTAAATATCGCGCTGCTCACAGAACGCCACAATCTCAGCAATGAACTCTTCGGGGTACACCATCCCAGAGGGGTTGCTGGGGCTGTTGATGATGATCGCCTTGGTATACGAACTGACCGCCTCCTCGATTTCTTCCATGTGCGGGTAAAAGCTGCCGTCCTCTGGTGTTACGATCACCGGAATCCCATAGACCATTTTCACCATTTCCGGGTAGCTGACCCAATAGGGAGCCAATACGATCACCTCATCCTGCGGGTTGATGATCGAGAACAAAATATTATAGATCGCTTGTTTCGCGCCGGTAGAAACGATCACATTTTCGGGTGCAACCTGGCGGTCGTAACTCTCCTCTGTATAGCGAATGATGGCTTTCTTTAACGACGGCAACCCATCTGTCGGCACATATTTGATGTCGCCTTCTTTTAGCTTTGCAGCGGAACCCAGAATAGCAGTGATCGGGGCCTGATTTTTCGGCTCTCCCCCGCCCAGGTGGATTACGGGCTCCCCCCGCGAGCGCATACTACGCGCTTCCTCATTCAAACGCAAGGTCTCAGAAGCTTCAATTGAACGAGCCAGAGTGCTGATACTCATACAGGTTGACCTCCAAGTCATCCATCGTACTTTAAAAATAATTTCCGGTACCCCGCATCCTCCATCACCAAATGCTTGATTGTGCGAAAAGGAACAAATCCATTGGGGGCCGGAATAGTTTAAGAGATATATAACCAGGGGTGGTTAGTTAAAATGTTATTTTATTATACCTAAAGTTCAAATGTGCACAAGAGCGGTTTAATCCTTCCCCCAATTATCCACCATCAATCCCATTTATTTCTTGCCGCTTACGTCCGCCTGCTCTGTGTCGGACAACGGTTGGAACAATTTTGCCAATTTATCGTCAGGCGGCTCCGTCCGCAGCGGTAAAAGCACGTGGAAAACCGCCCCGGGCAGCGCTTCCTCATCATAACCTTCTGATTCAACCCAAATCGTTCCACCATGCGCCTCAAGAATACCTTTCGTGATCGGCAGACCCAACCCCGGGCCGCCACCTTTGAAGCGCGTCTTGCTGCTCGAATGCAGCGATGCGTCTCCCAGGCGGCCAAATTTCTGAAAAATACGGCTGTGGTCTTCAGGATCGATGCCAATCCCCGTATCTGAGATCGTAATTTCCACAAATCCAGCCAATGTTCGCCCGTCAATGATGATCGTGCCACCATCTGGCGTATACTTCACCGCGTTGGTCAGCAAATTACGGAAAGCCTGATACAGTCGCTCTGAATCGGCGAAGAGCATTTCATCGCAGCCAGGGAATTCCTTGATCTCGAGATGCTGTTTGCGCTCCTTGATCGAATTTTCCGAATCAACGATCAACACATCGAACAAGCGATTGAGCCAGGTCGGCTGGAAATTCAACGACAGCAGATTATTGTCAATCATCGACACGTCGATCATATCATCGATGATCTCTTCCAATCGGCGGGTGCCGTTTCCGATCCCTTTGATCAATAGTGCAGAGGGGGAATTCTCATCTTCATCCGCATGCATATCGCCCAACATCGAAGAATAGCCTTCGATCAAGGTCAGCGGCGTTTTCAATTCATGTGCCGCCACGGCAATGAAATCAGATTTGCTGCGGTCCAGGCGTTCAAGTTCAGAACGCACTTGCTCCAATTCTGTGGAAACGTAACTGATGCGCACCAGCGATTCTTGCTGGGCGATGATCTCATACCCATAGATAAAGATCGGCATCAGTGTCTCGACCAGAAAAACTGCTTCGGCTGGTGCCAATTCCTCTTTTGCAACCGTGGTAGTCTGCATTACCACTTCTTTCAACACCGGGGAAATCGTGATCTCTTCCTCACGCAGTTCCGTTTCCGTGCGCGCCTGTGCCCATTCGATCAATACGGGCTTCAACCAACCGGAATCACCGGTTTCCACGGACTGCATTAGCATGTCATAAAAGCGATTGAGTTCTTCCAACAGCGCATCCCTGACCCCCTCACCTTTGGATAAGTGAAGCGTCACACTTTGTAACCAGGGTTCCCGGATTTTGAGAAGCAAGTCGTATGCGCGCATGTGAATATAGTTTACGATAGGTTAGGACTTTTGCCAACCACGTTCAACTTCCGATTTTGAAAGGCAAAGCGCTAGCGAGCGGTTAGCCAAGCTAACAGCGTATCACCGATAATCTTTAAGCTCTGCGGCGACACTTTATCTAATGTGTCCTCGGTTGTGTGCCAATAAGGATAATCAAAATCAATGATATCCACTGCCGGAATTCCGGCATCTAGGAACGGTTTGTGGTCATCGAGGATCGTATATTTCTCCTCCTGAATAAAGGCATCCTGGTAACCTAGTCCAGCCGCGGTTGTCCAAATCTCCTCCCGGATGGTCTGATCCGAAAAGATTTCATAATAAACCTGCAAGTCGGCATCCCCGATCATATCCACAACCACAGCCAAGTCAGGATGCTCATCCAGGGCAGCTACGAAAGCAGTCGAACCCAAAATCCAATCCCAATCCCCGATACGGCCGTTATCCTCCGCATCGAAGAACACCAACCAGACGCGTTTATCGAGGTCTTTAGGCAGCACCCGCGCCAGTTCCAACAGCACCCCCACACCGGACGCGCCGTCATTAGCCCCCATTACAGGTTCTTCCAATCTTTCCGGGTCAGCATCCTGATCGGCATGCAGGCGCGTGTCATAGTGTGCGCCCAGCACGATCCATTCTCCCTGCGTATCATCTCCCCGGCTGGCAATGATATTACGTACCGGATGCCCGGCAATCTCCAGCTCCTGGACTTCAGCCTTCCACCCCGCGATTTCCAGGCTTTCCACGATCCATGTCACCGTCCGGGCATGCGCCACCGAGCCAACCGGGCGCGGCCCCAACGAAACCTGATGGGCAACATCCGCAAAGGCACGCTCCCCATCGAACCGGTCGCCAAAAACTGGCTTGGTAGGCGTTGGTGGCGGGGCGCTCGTTGGCGTCACCGTTACTGTAGGCGGGAATACATCTGAAGGCACCGGCGTGACCGTTGGAGCAGGCGCTCCGGGAAAAAGGGAACAGGCCAAGAACATCCCAATAATGCAAGCCCAAAAGAATAAGCGTCGGTTATTTTTATGTTTCTTCTGCATATTCTGCATCAACACTCTCACCATTCTGGCTATGCGCAATTATCACAGATTAAGCCTATCAAGAAAAGCATCCAGATCATTAGCCGCCCTTTCCGCGTAGGCTGTAGCGCGTTCCCTTTTATTGCGTTTCTTGCCGTCGGTCAGTGCCGGGATAATCCCAAAGTTGGCCTTCATCGGCTGGAAATCGGACGCATCAGCATGGGTAATATAGTGACAAATTGCACCCAACATGCTTGTTTCCGGCAAACTCAGCGGCGGTTCGCCCTTGAGCACACGCGCCGCATTCCACCCGGCCAACAAGCCTGTGCCAATATTGCCCATATACCCTTCTGCCCCCGTAATCTGCCCGGCGAAGAACAGATCATCGCGGTCATGAAACTGCATCGTGGGCCGCAGTAGCTTCGGGGAAAAGATGAACGTGTTGCGATGCATCTGCCCATAACGCAGGAATTCCGCATTTTCCAATCCCGGGATCATGCGGAACACACGCCGCTGTTCTGAAAATGTCAAGTTGGTCTGGAAACCAACCAGGTTATACATTGTCCCAGAAAGATTATCCTGGCGCAGTTGCAGCGCCGCATACGGCCACCTTCCGGTGCGCGGGTCATCCAATCCCACCGGGCGCATTGGGCCAAAAGCTAACGCCCTCTCCCCACGCTGGGCAATGATCTCTACCGGCAAACAACCTTCAAAGAAAGTGTGCGCGCCAGCCTTCACGCCGTCTTCCATGACCTGCTCGAACACCTTAAGTTCGATGCGCTTAGCCGACGCCAGCGCGGCGACAAAGGCTTCATACTCAGCCCTGTTCATTGGGCAGTTGATGTAATCCCCTGCTTCCTGGTCGCCGCGTTCATAACGCGAGGCCCGGAAAGCCACATCCATATTGATCGACTCATAGCTGACAATCGGAGAAATCGCATCAAAGAAATACAGGTGCTCTTCCCCACTCAGGCGAGCAATTGCCTCGGAAAGGCTTGATGAAGTCAACGGCCCCGACGCAACAATCGTTGGCCCCTCAGGAATTTCGGTGACTTCCTGGCGCACCAGTTCGATGTTAGCATGTCCGGCAATCCTTTCGGTCACCCCCTGGGCAAAAGCTTCCCGGTCAACGGCCAACGCCCCGCCTGCCGGCAGCGCAACCTGCTCGGCCACTTCGAGAAGCACCGAACCCAGCTTGCGCAGTTCGCTTTGCAGCACGCCGTTCGCCCGGTCGGGCAATTTCGAACCCAGCGAATTCGAACAGACCAATTCAGCCAGATGCGGGGAAGCGTGCGCGCCGGTTTCAACCTCCGGGCGCATTTCATACAGACGAACCTGCACGCCGCGCTCTGCTGCTTGCCAGGCCGCTTCGCTCCCCGCCAAACCACCACCAATAACGATCAGGTCCACGTTACTTCACCGGTCTTTTCGAAAAGTATCTCATCGCGCTATTTTACCAAGTAAATGCCCAACAGGTGTTGGATGGCAGTATCTGCTATCAAATTATTCATGGTATTCGCTTCATTTGTACCATTCGTATTTTCTCTGCGTCTCCGCGGTTCTGTGGCAAAAAATACCACTCCTTAAATCCTGATTCCGCACATTCAGTTCTCCATATCTATATGGCACAAAACTTGCAACCTTAGCAGGAAACGACTATAATCAGAGGTGAGGCTCATGGTATTAACGCACACCCACTATCAAAAACACGCCCTACAACCGCTCACGACTGCCCATTTAGCGCAGACGATGACTCTTTTAGCACTTAACACCCAGGAACTGCGCCAAAAGATCGAGAGCGAATTGGCTGAAAATCCCGCCCTGGAAATCGTAGAGGAAAGGCGCTGCCCAACCTGCAACCGCCGCCTGCCCGCCACCGGGGCCTGCCCGAAATGCAGTTTTGACAATCAAGTCAAAGCTGCCGAGGAGCCAATCGTATTCGTCTCCCCACCCGAGCATAATTATACCTCTGGCGGAACGTACAATGGAGAAGAAATCACCGAAGAGATTTATCCAGCCGAAAAAGAAGATCTACCAACCTTCGTACTGCGACAAATCGCTCCCGATCTCACCTTCGAAGAACGCCCCATTGCCGCACACCTGCTCTCCAGCCTGGACGATGACGGCTTACTGATGACCACCTTGGCCGAAGTTGCCCGCTACTACCACATCGGGCTAGCCCAAGTTGAACGGGTAGCAAGCCTCATCCAGCATGCCGACCCGATTGGTGTCGGTGCCCCCTCCCCCAAAGAAGCTTTGCTCGTTCAGGTCGAGGTATTGGGTGAGGTCGTCCCCTTCCCGGAACTGACCCAAAAAGCGATTTCCGATGGCCTGGATTTACTCAGCCGCCACCATTACGGCGAACTCGCTAAATTGCTCGATATCCCCACAAAGCAAGCCAAAGCAATTGCCGCCTTCATCAGCGAAAATCTGAATCCTTTCCCAGGCCGCGCACATTGGGGCAATGACCGCCACCAGACCGATAACACCCCCAAAGCCTACCACAAACCCGATGTGATTATCCGCCCGATGGAGCATGCTGACGATTCCCGCCTGATCGTCGAAGTGCTCTGGCCGATTGCCGGAACCTTGCGTGTGAATCCGCTTTTCAAGAAAGCCATCAAGGAACTCTCTGAAGAGAAGGGCGAACAATGGAAAGCTGATATCGAGCGCGCCAACCTGTTGGTGAAATGCTTGAGCCAACGCAGCCACACACTCGTGCGCTTGATGCAGCGTCTGGCCAGCTTGCAGCGCGAGTACATCCTACATGGTAATGCCCACAGCAAACCAATCACGCGTGCCAGCCTGGCAGTTGAACTCGACGTACACGAATCGACCATTTCACGGGCTGTTTCTGGGAAGTCTGTCCAGTTGCCCTCCGGGCAGATCGTCCCCATATCCCAGTTCTTCGACCGCAGCTTGCACATCCGCACTGCCATCAGAGAAATAATTGACCATGAATCTTCGCCCCTAAGTGACACAAAAATTGCTACAATACTGGCAGAGCAAGGTTACAAAATCGCCCGCCGCACTGTAGCCAAGTACCGCTCTATGGAAGGAATAATGCCCGCTCACCTCCGCCGCGCCCGCGTGGCGGCACGCGCCAATGGTAGCAATTGAATACATGAAAGCTCGCCAGTTCTTTCCTGACCTCTCCCTGCTCAAGCGGCGCACGCCTGAGTTGGCTGAATTCGCGGCATTGTTGGAAATCCTTCCCAATGCCGCTGTTTTGGTCGAGGTCAAGCAGGGAGAAATCATTCTGGCAAACGCCCGCACCACCGAGCTTACCGCCTACACCCGCCAGGAGATCCGCGAGCAAAACCTTTTTACCCTCTTCCCAGAACTGAACCAAAAGCTCCTGGCAAATATGCTCATGAACGGCTATGGTTCCTGGGACCTGATGATCCGCAAACGCGATGGCTCGCTCCTTTCTGTACAGGCTGCCCTCAATGCATTAGGACAGTCGGCGCAATGGGCGGTGATTACCCTGGAAGAAGCCTCCTCCGTTCAGCAAAAAGAGATCGAACAGGAGCTTGCCAACCAGCGTTGGAATGCCCTGCACATTCTTTCCCTGGCCCCCCAAGGCCCCACCCTGGACGCAAACATCAAGCAAGCCCTCCAGGCCGGTCAACTCCTGACTGGCGCCAGCCTGATCTGTGTCTTTCAAGCCGACGGTAACGAACCCTTGCTGCAACGCATTGCGTGCTGGGGCCACCAGACCGACCTGCCAGAATCGCTGACATTGAGTGAAGTCAGCCAGTTACGCGAACCATACATCTGGATGCCGGGCAAACGCACATTGGCAAGCGTCCACCGAAACGCCCTGGCCCAAAAGTACAAGTACATGGCTTCGGTACCTATCGACCAGACTAACCCACTCGACGGCCTGATCGTGGTTGCCGACCAGATTTCACAAGCCCCCAACGATATCCTCACCTACCTCCAGATCATCGCCGGGACGATCTCAACCGCCATGGAGTTCGACATCCTCCACCAGGATTATCTCAAAATCCAGGAACGCCCACCCGCGTCTCAATTGATCGAAAGCCCGGTCACCGATCTGGTCAATGATTGCATCATTTACCTGGCTCCAGACCTCACTATATTGAACATGAATGCCTCGGCTGAAAACATTTTGGGATACGCCAGCGAGGAAGTGAGCGGCGAGCAGATCGAAAACGTATTGATCGGCACAAAATCACTCTCCCCCGCCTTGAAATCAGCCCAGTCGGGTGTAGCCACTGACAACATGGGTGATTTCCGTCTGCACCGTCGAGACGGATCAACCATCTCCGTCCAGATGCGGGTTATCCCAGTCGAAGGCGAGGAACAGGTCAGGCAGATCATCATCCTGTTTTCGGATGTCAGCAAGCATGAAGAGTTCCGCCTGCGCACGCAGCAACTGGAGCAGCAAGCCCTGCTGGGCGAAGTGACCGCCATCTTCGCCCATGAAGTCCGCAACCCAATCAATAATATCAGCACCGGGCTGCAATTGATGGCAATGAACATCCCTACGGAAGATCCCCGGCACGGGCAGATCGAGCGTATGCAGCAAGATTGCGACCGTCTGGAACATCTGATGAAATCCGTACTCACCTTTTCCGGTCCGCGTGAATACAAACTGGAAGCCGTCGATCTCGAACAACTCATCCAACGCCTGCTCGACCGCTGGCACCCGCGCATGAACCGCAACAACATCAAGCACCGCCTCCAGGCCGCCCCAAACACGCCCAAAGTCCTCGGTGATTACCGCGCCCTAGAGCAGGTCTTCACCAATCTGCTCAGCAACGCAATCACTGCCATGAAAGAACGCGGCGGGGTACTTGCAGTGGTACTCAGTCTCACCCAGGATTCCGGTACCCGCGATATGGTCGAGATCAATGTGATGGACAACGGCCCCGGCATTCCAGAAGATATCCGCGAAAAGATATTCCAGCCCTTCTTCACCACCAGCAAGGGCGGTACCGGGCTTGGCCTAGCAATCACACAACGCATCATCAACGCCCACAAAGGCACAATTAGCGTAAACAGTATTCCGGGCGGCACGATCTTCCATATCCGCCTACCGGTTTGCGAAGAAATGGAACCTATTACGACAGAAGGTGAATCGGCATGAGTATGACAGTCTTGATTGTTGATGATGAAGAGAACGCCCGGTTCAACATCGGCACGTTCCTGGAAAATAAAGGGTATGAAGTGATTGGCGTGGCTACGCTCGCAGAAGCGCGCAACAGTCTGCAGCAAGGCAACGCCGACATCATCCTGCTCGACGCCCAACTTCCTGATGGTTTCGGTCCTGTCCTGCTGGAAGAGACCGCCCACATGCCTTCTCGCCCACCGATCATCCTGATCACCGCTTACGGCGACATCGACATGGCCGTTGGAGCCATGAAGAACGGCGCGCACGATTTCCTGCAAAAACCGATCCAACTGGATGAGTTGGAACAATCCATCCAGCGCGCCGAAGAGGTCGTGCGCCTGCGCCGTGAACTTGCCCATTTCCGTCAGGCCCAGCAGGCCGATTTTGTCCTGGGCGCAAGCCCCGCCATGAAAAAGGTTTTCAGCCAGGCTCAACGGGCGGCGACAGCTTCGGTATCTGTACTGATCACCGGAGAAACCGGTACCGGCAAAGAAATCCTGGCACGCGCCATTCACCAAATGGGGCCACGCGCCGACAAACCTTTTATCGCCATCAACTGTGCTGCCATCCAGAGCACCGTCCTGGAATCGGAACTGTTTGGCTATGAAGCCGGTGCCTTTACCGGTGCAGAAAAACGCAAGCACGGTTTAATGGAAGTTGCTGACGAAGGCGTGCTTTTCCTGGACGAAATCTCCTCCATGCCAACCGACATGCAGGCAAAATTGCTGCGTGCCCTGGAAGAACGCACTTTCCGGCGCATGGGCGGAACCACGCTAATCAACGTTGACGTACAGGTCCTGGCGGCCTCGAACCGCAATCTGGAGAAAATGATCGCCGATGAGAATTTCCGCGACGATCTCTACTACCGCCTGAAAGTCGTCGATCTGGACATCCCGCCATTGCGCGAACGCAAAATGGATATCCCCGAACTGGTCGGTTTTTTCATTAGCCAAAACAATCCCCGCATGGGCCTGAACATCCAGGATGTCACTTCCAATGCTATGCAGGCGCTCATCAACCACAAATGGCCGGGGAATATCCGTGAATTGCGCAACGTGATCGAGCGCGCCATGCTCTTCTGCGATGATGCTGCCATCGACATCACCCACCTGCCGGACGAATTGGTGAAAAGCCAGCACAAAGCGAGTTCCAAAAAAACTTGAGCTATCCCCAGAACGAAGTCCCAGAAGAAGATCAGCCCGTAAGCGGCAGGAACGGCTGCACCTGCTCGATCCTCTTCACGCTCCTGTTGATCTTACTTGCCGCCGCTTACGTCTGCCTGACCAGCGGCGTACTCCCTGGCCTGATCGGCACCGGCCCGGCCGCGAACCCTGCCAACGAAGGGGCACAAAACGAAGGCAAAGCCGGGACAACCGGCGCAGACGGAGCGGCGACTGGGCCAACCAGCACCGAAGAAAATTCACAACCCGCAGATCCTGAAGAAAACGCCGATACTCCGCCCACAGCCGAACCACAGAACACGCCCACACCACCGGCCGGAAGCGGCCAGACGCTCAACGCCAATGCCAACACCACCTTCCAGGCCGCTCAATCCTGCGCCAACGATGTCGGTTACCCGCTTGAAGTGCAGGATCATTGGGATGTTTGGGAATTAATTTTTTATACGATCCAATACAGCACCGGTAACAACGAATTGCCTCAAACTTGTCGCCAATTCGCCCAATTCAATAGTCAGAACGGATTAGGTGATTTCATCCAGGTCATCGGCGGGGAAGGCTGGGAGTCCGGCCTGGCGGAAACCAACACCATTGACACCACCTGCACCGATTTGGCGGACTGCGCCGCAAGCTGCGCAACTACCCTCGGCCTGGGCACAGCCAATTACAGCGACTTCGAATTGGCGGAATACCTCGCCGAGACCTACCCTGACTCCAGTACACGCCCGGCGGACTGCCGCGCTTTCCAAAGCCACCTGATCCAGCAGGAAGCCCAAAACGCACTTGGCGATCAATCCGAAACGGTCTCCACCTGCGAGAGCAGCAGCGTGCCCTCCGCCCTCTGCCAGCAAGGCTATAACCGAGGTGTGGCCAACACCTGCGCGGATAAGCTGGCCTGGAACGGCGACTTGAACGCCGCCAGCAGCATAGATCTACTCTCAACTTACGTCACAGACCAGTTTTCCTTGCGCTACGGCGATATACCCAACGAATGTTACCAATTCGTACATGCAGAATCCCTGGCGCAGACCACCCGCAAGGCCGCTTTGGCGAACATTAATGCCTCCGCTGCCTGCATCGAAAACGCCGCCGAATGCCGCCCCCTGCCCGCCTTCGGCACGATCTCACAAAGCGCCGTGAATTGCGCTCTGGATGTACAGTGGAACAAGCCCCTGGAAACCACCAATGACCTATCCGAATTTTTTAGTTATCTAATAATCACCGCACCCTGGCTAGATTCTGGTGCGCTGCCCGATGCTTGCCTGGACTTTCTCAATTCCACATCCCCCACCGCACTCAGCAGCGAATACTGGCAGCTTTTGGCCGCTAGCCTCTCTCAGTATGATTCGGCTGGGCGCTGATCTCCCCGCGGCACTGCTAGAGTTGTCTCAAATATACTCGAAGGGTTCCCCCGCCTCAACAAAGCTGATCGGCAGCGTGGGGAAAATCTTCTGCAACCACTCTGGCAGGTATTTCATCCCCACTTCTTCAGTGCGGTTATGCCCCAAAACGATCAAGGCCTTGTTCATCCCAAGCTGAGCGGCATCCCGCACATAACTGGTAAGTGTCCATTCCAAAATTTCACCACAAACGATCACGTCCAAATTACGGTCTCGCATCAACTCCATCGGCATTTCATCTCGCCCCAAACCCAGGCTCCCCCCACCGACAAGCACGGCAACGCGTTCAGCGCTTCCCTCGATATCTCCCACAATTTGAGAAATCTTGACTTCCAGCTTCCGCTTCAAGAAATCCGATAATTCCCTTACACTTGTCCGCGGCAGCGTGAAACAATGCTTGTCAATCGAATCAAGATATTGCTCCCATCCCAATTCTTTTATCAACCCAACATAGATCAAATCGGGGTCGGTCATGTGCATATGGTCATGAAAACGCCAGATATTGACAGCGTGCTCCTGGATTAATCGCATCTTTTCCAGGTAAACGGGATCCTGCTCCAGCCAATCGGTCTTGTCCGAATGAGTGAAAAAGGTTGGTTCATGCGTAATAATAAGATTGGCGTCATTTGCAATGGCTTCCCGGATCACATCGACAGTTGCCATAAAAGTGGTCGCGATTCCGGTGACCTCATTCTCCCAATCACCGGTGATCAACAAATCGCAGGTTTCTTCAAGCGGAGGAGTTTTACACTCCCGAATAATCGCATCGACAATTTCTTTTACGTTCACCGGATTCTCTCCTTTGAAAAGCTAATTCACCAATTCGACCATCGTGCGCAAACTGGCTTTATCCTCAACGATCACATTCAAGGTTGTGATCGGGCAATTCCGCCATTGAACTAACAATTCCTGGATACGTTCCCGCGGCCCACACAACGCCACCTCATCGACCAGGGCATCGGGCACGGCCCACATCGCCCCTACGCGATCTCCACTTAAAAATGCATCCTGGATTTGCTCTGCCGCGTCGGCATAACCCAGACGGCATACCAGGTCATAGTAGAAATTCTTATCTTTTGCCCCCATCCCGCCCACATAAAAAGCCAAGCGCGGCTTGACCGCATCCCGGCAGGCGCTCACATCAGCTCCAACTACCACCGGCGCGGTCGGGGCAATGTCAAAATCGGCGTACCCTTTACCATCTCCAGCCAGGGCAAAACCACGCTTCACGTTCTCGCGAAACAGTTCATCGTAATGCTGAGGAGAAAAGAAGACCGGCAGCCAACCATCGGCGATCTCGGCTGCCAACTGCACGTTCTTGGGGCCAATCGCTGCCAGGTAAATGGGAATATCTGCTCGCCCCCGCAGCATACTCTTGAGTGGTTTGCCTAATCCGGTAGCAGCATCCCCTCGATATGGAATCTGGTACTCACTGTCCTCAAATTCCAACGCGCCCCGGCGTGCGAAGATTTGCCGCAAGATACTAACATATTCACGTGTGCGTTGCAGCGGCTTGCCATAGGGTACCCCGTGCCAGCCTTCCACCACCTGCGGCCCCGAAACGCCCAGCCCCAACAAGAAACGTCCACCTGATAGTTGGTCCAGCGTCATCGCCGTCATGGCGGTATTGGCAGGAGTGCGCGCCGGTATTTGCATAATAGCCGTGCCCAGATGAATGTGTCCGGTCTGTGCCCCGATCCAGGCCAGCGGCGTAACTGCATCCGAGCCCCAGGCTTCCGCCGTCCAAACCGCGTACACACCCAATTCGTCAGCCAGCTTGACCAGATCCATGGGAAGTTCGACCTTCGAACCCGAATACCCCAACATCAACCCTAACCGCATCTACAACCTCCTGCCTGACCACAAAGTCACAAAGAAATACTTTAATAGCTTTGTGTCTTTGTGGTAATTCTTTAATTATGCAAAGAAAAGCGGATAGCGCGCTGGAGCAGCTTCGTGCATCATGCCATACACCGCCTCGAAGATATCTTCCACATTGGGCTTCGACCAGTAATTACCGTCTGTACCATAAGCCGGGCGATGCTCCTTGGCCGTGAGCGTACGCGGTTCGGCATCCAGCCAGTAATAGCCACCCTGCTTCTCGATCACTTCGCGCAGCATGTAAGCCGTTGTCCCACCGGGCATGTCTTCATCCAGAAACAAAATGCGGTTGGTTTTCTTCAACGACTCGCCAATCATCTCGTTTACATCGAAGGGCAGCAGGCTGCGCACATCGATGATCTCGACTTCGATCCCTGCTGCACTTAACTGCTCAGCTGCTTCGAGCGCGATCCGGCACAACGCTCCATAGGTCACTACCGTGACATGTTCGCCCGCTCGGATAATCTCGGGGACACCAACTGGCAGTGTAAACTCACCAATATTGTCCGGCAACCTTTCTTTCAGGCGGTATCCATTCAGCACCTCGATCACCAACCCCGGCTCATCCGACAGCAACAATGTATTGTAAAAACCTGCTGCCTGCACCATATTGCGCGGAACCAATACGTACATACCGCGCAGCAAGTCAATCAGCGCGGCGATGTACGAGCCAGAATGCCAGATACCTTCCAGACGGTGGCCGCGCGTGCTTACAATCACCGGCGCTTTCTGCCCACCGTGCGAACGCCATTGCAGCGTCGCCAGATCATCCGACATTACTTCCAGTGCATACAACAAGTAATCCAGATATTGAATTTCGGCAATTGGCCGCAATCCGCGCATTGCCATACCAATTGCCTGCCCAACAATGGTCGCCTCGCGGATACCCGCGTCGGCCACGCGCAGCGGACCATATTTTTCCTGCAAACCTGCGAAGGTCTGATTAACTCCGCCCAACTTGCCCACATCTTCGCCGTAAGCAACCACGCGCGGGTCGCGCTCCAGCATGGCATCGAAACAGCGGCTCAGGATTTCGAAGCCGTTCAAAGTGGGTGAAACATCCGAATATACTGCCTCAACCACCGGCACCTTGCGCGCCGACTCCGCCGATTGGCTGTACAAGTATGAACTGACCCGTTCCTGCTGGGTGGCATTGAAGCTTTCTCTCCAACGGATCAATTCTTCACGGAAAGGATTTTGCTCATCTCGGATTGCAAAAAGAACGTTGTGGGCAGCAACGTTAATACCTTGCCGCACCGGTAGTTGCGTCGCTTGCAGCCGCTGTTTGATCTTCATGAGTTCGGTTTCACGTTCGGATTCCGCGGCGAGCTTATCGACGATTTCAAAGAATTGTTCCCGCTCCGCCAGGATCGGGGCTTGATATGCTTCCCAGGCCTGCTTGCGGATTCCCTCCACGCGCTTGCGGGCATCCTTCTCGCTGACAGTCAATTCCTCGTCAGTCGCGAATCCCTGCTCGATGATCCAATCACGCATTTTTGTGAGACAATCATGCGCCTCTTCCCAGGCCAACCGCTCTGGGGATTTATAGCGTTCGTGGCTGCCAGACGTCGAATGCCCTTGCGGCTGGGTAACTTCAACCACATGCAGGATAGATGGCGCGTGGTCTTCCCGGGCGCGCTGCACCGCCATCTGGTAACCCTCGATCAGCTCCGGGTAATTCCAGGCGCGCACCGAATACAAGTCACAGCCAAAGCCCGAATCCTCGTAACATTGGAACCCACCCAACAAATCATACAAACTGCGCGAAAGCTGGAATTCATTGGGCACAGAAATGCCGTAATCATCATCCCAGATCGATAAGACAACTGGCGCTTTGAGCACACCCAATGCATTCACCGATTCCCAAAAAATGCCTTCAGCACAACTTGCATTGCCAATCGTGCCAAAGGCGACTTCGTTCCCATTCCTTGAGAACTGCGTAAGCGATTTTAGCTCATCCAATTCTCGATACAACTTGGAGGCATACGCCAACCCGACCAGGCGCGGCATCTGTGCCCCGGTTGGTGAGACGTCCGTCGAAGAGTTATACATCTCGGTCAAATTCTTCCAACTACCATCCGGGTTGAGACTGCGTGTACCGAAATGAGCATTCATCGAGCGCCCGGCAGTGGCCGGTTCCGCCTCCACATCGGCGTGGGCGTAGAGTTGGGCAAAGAATTGCTGGATGGTCAGCGCCCCAATCGCGAACATGAAGGTCTGGTCGCGGTAATAGCCCGCCCGGAAGTCGCCGCGTTTGAAGGATTTCGCCATCGCGATCTGCGCCACTTCTTTGCCGTCCCCAAAAATCCCGAATTTTGCCTTACCGGATAATACTTCCCGCCTACCGATCAAGCTGGCTTGCCTGCTTTCGTAAGCCAGCACGTAATCATCTAGAACCTCATTGCGAGCCAGTTTGCCGTCTTTGACATCAATTCCCATGTCAGCCAAGCTACCCGTCCTTTCACATTATCACTGCAAGCTTAGAAACTATTCCATCAATTAGTTTATCACGTCAGCTCTGTTTTGGAGAAGGTTCATCCAATTTCGCACGCGGGCAGGCAGAATTTGTGTTTGTGCACACAGCGATCAGCAATAAATCGAAATTCGAGAGACGTGAATGGTGACCACAGCTTGAGAAGTTGGGCGCGAAAGAATAAACTCCCATCTATCGTATTTCTAGGTGTCTAAGTGTCTATACATCATGCATCGTGTAATCTGCCATTTGTAATTTTTTGCTCCCCGCTCCCCTGTTCCCTTACTCCCATACATCCCAGCTCCCCCTCACCCCTCTCTCGCCATCTGCTCCGCACGCGAAAAATCCTCCGGCGTATTCACGTTAAAAAATGATCGATGCTCCGGATCGAAACGCTCGATTTCGGCGCTTTCAACGTAGCGCACATCCACCGCGTTGAAGAAACTAATCACCTTGCGCTGCCCGGAATCGATGGCAGTCTTGATCGGTCCAAGACAGCTTTGCTTATAAATTGCCCGGAATGGTTCCGCAAAACCGTTTGGCTCCAGCCGCGGGATCACCACATCAAAATCGGGCGTAAGCCCTAACATGTAGTCCAACAAGCCACGTTTGACGAAGGGCATGTCGCAGCCCAACACAAACACATGTGCGCACCGCGCATGATAAACAGCCGAATATAACCCTCCCAGCGCACCTACATCGGGAATAACGTCATTGAATAATGGATATGCGAAATCGCCATAATATTGGGGCTGGTTGGTAATAATAAACGTTTCGTCCCCCAAGCCTTTCACCTGCTTCAGGATATAACCCAACATGGTCGTACCCATAAAAGGCAGCAAGGCCTTATCCTGTCCCATGCGGCTGGACTTTCCACCAGCCTGCAACACAACACTAAGTTCAACCATACTTTCAATTATAGAAGGTTTTACTGGATATGCATATTTTTCTCTTCGTAGGGATAAGCCTAAAACCTATTCCTACTAATCGTTTCACAAAAAAAGAGGCAGTCATTGCTGACTACCTCACATTGCCATTCCGTTGGTGCATCTTTAGCTGCCACCGACAACAAAACCGCCGAAAGAAATTCCTTTAATGTCCATTCATCTTCTCGATGCGCACCGCCGCAACCTTCGTTTCCGGAATTTTTGCGACCGGATCGAGCGCGTCGTTGGTTAACATGTTGGTCGGGCTTTCGTGGAAGTGGAAGGTCATAGAAACCACACCTGGTGGGCAGATACGCGTCACCTTGGTGCGCACCGGCGTCTCGCCGCGGCGTGAGATCACCTTGACCATCTCGCCATCATCCAGCCCAAACTTCTCGGCATCCTTGGGGTTGATCTTGAGGAACTCTTCCCCATCTAAAATTTCCAGGCCTTCCACGCGCCGCGTCATCGTGGCAGTGTGGTAATGGTACAGGCTGCGGTCGGTGGTCAGCAGCAGCGGAAATTCCTTATCCGGGTTCTCCGCCGAAGGTTTGTAGGTCAACTCATGGAAAACGCCCTTGCCGCCCGGCAGTGCAAACTTACCCTTGTGCAAATAAGGCGTACCGGGATGGTCTTCCGTCGGGCACGGCCACTGTAAACCGACTTCCTCAATACGTTCGTAGGAAATACCGCCGTAACTTGGTGTAAGCGAGGCAATCTCCTGCATGATCTCGCGCGGGTTTTCGAAATCGAAACCCTCCACACCCATACGTTTGGCAATCTCACACGCAATCCACCAATCCGGCCGGGCATCACCCACTGGCTCGATCGCCCTGCGGACACGCTGCACGCGCCGCTCAGTATTGGTAAAGGTGCCGTCTTTCTCAGCATAAGAAGCCGCCGGCAGGATTACGTCAGCGAAGCGCGCCGACTCGGACATGAAGATATCCTGCACCACAAAGAAATCCAATTCCTCCATCGCCTTCACCGCATGGCTGGCATTGGCTTCGCTCAAAGCCGGGTTTTCGCCCATCATATAGAGCGCTTTTACGCGCCCATTCAGTACCTCATCGAAAATTTCGGTATGTGTCAGACCAACCTTATCGTCCAACTCAACGCCCCAGGCTGCCTCAAACTTGGCCTTGGCAGCCGGGTCAGTGACTTTCTGATAGCCAGGATACACATTCGGCAGCCCGCCCATATCGCAAGCGCCCTGCACGTTGTTCTGGCCGCGCAGCGGGTTCACGCCTGTGGACGGTTTGCCAATCGAACCGGTCAGCATCGCCAGGTTGGCGGTGGCGAAAACGTTATCCGTGCCATGCGTGTGCTGGGTAATGCCCATCGCATATAGGATCGATCCCGGGCTGTTTTCGGCGAACATGCGTGCCGCCGCCACAATCTTTTCCCAGGGCACACCGGTTTTCTCCTGTACGAACGCCAGGTCGTACTCTTCCAGGGATTTCTTGAAGACTTCGAAATCTTCGCAGTGCTCCTGGATAAATGCCTCGTCATGCAAGCCTTCATCCACGATCACGCGCATCATGCCCATTAGCAAAGCCACATCGCTGCCTGGCCGATGCTGGATGAAGATATCTGCAAAACGCACCAGATCGATCTCTTTGGGGTTGGCGACGATCAGCTTCGTACCGTTGCGGACCGCCTTCTTGACATGCAGTCCGATGATCGGATGCGCCGCGGTCGTATTCGTGCCGATTGCCAGGATGCAGTTGGCATCATCCATCTCATTGATCGAGTTTGTCATTGCTCCACTACCGAAAGAAGCGGCCAGACCGGCCACGGTGGGAGAGTGTCAGAGCCGGGCGCAGTGGTCGATGGTATTGGTGACCATCGCACTGCGCGTAAATTTCTGGAAGATGTAATTATCTTCGTTGGTGCATTTTGCCGAGCACAGGGCCGCAAACTGGTCACCCTTACGTTGGTTGAATTTTTCGGCAACCAGGTCAAGCGCTTCGTCCCAAGTCGCTTCGACGAACTCGCCATCCTTCTTAATGAGCGGTGTCTTCAAGCGATCACGGTGGTTGATGAATTTAAAACCATAGCGTCCTTTGACACACAGGCTGCCCTTATTGATCGGATTTTCGCGGTCGGCCCGCACGCTCACAACTTCATCGCCGCGCACCCCCAGATAAATACCGCAACCAACGCCGCAGTACACACAAGTCGTCTTGACCTCCCGCGCCGGGGGCTGCGCTTGCTTGGGCATCAACGCCCCTACCGGGCAGCGCACCACACACTCACCGCAGGATTCACAGGTCGACTCGACCCACGATTTTCCGCCGAACGAGCCGATCACCGTGTCATAGCCACGGTTGACGAAATCGATGGCGAACACGCCTTGGATTTCGTCGCAGGTGCGCACACAAATTCCACACAAGATACATTTATTGGGATCAAACTCAAAGAAGGGATTCGATGAATCCATGGGCAGCACAGCACGTGTGCGGCGCATTTGCCCCATATCGGCTGCGGTGATACCAATATAGGAGGCCACCTTCTGCAATTCACAGCGGTTGTTGGCACTACACGAGTGACACACCAACTCGTGATTGGTCAGCAATAATTTCAACGCCACTTGTCGAGTTTGGTCGATCTCCGAATTCTCCGTCTTGATCTCCATACCCTCTTGCACCGGTGTCAGGCAAGACATCACCACGCGCCCGTTGACCTCCACCCCACACAGGCGGCATACGCCCGCCGGAACCAGGTCAGGATGGTGGCACAGGTGCGGGATATAAATGTCGTTTTCTAAGGCTGCGTCCAGCACATTCGTGCCCGGCTCGGCTGTTACCTCGACCCCGTCGATCTTGAATTTGATCTTCTCGATTACTTTTTCCATGTTAAACCTTTTCAGCTACCGGTTCGCCAGAAATCACTTTAATTGCAGCCACCTTGGGCGGACATTTCTCGTAACATAGACCACACTTCGAGCACATTTCTTGGTCAATAGCATATGGTTCTCGGAATTCACCCGTGATCGCTCCGGTTGAACACACTTTCACACACAATCCGCAACCCACACACAGCTTGGCATCGACTTCATAGTGAATCAATTCCTTGCAGGTGCCCGCCGGGCAGCGTTTCTCGTGAATATGAGCCTCGTATTCATCCCGGAAATAGCGGATCGTGGTCAGCACCGGGTTGGGTGCCGTTTGTCCCAAGCCACACAACGAACCCTGTTTGACACCTGCGGCAATTTCTTCCAATAATTCGATATCGCCCGGTTGGCCGCGTCCCTCGGTAATATCGGTCAGGATATCCAGCATTTGCTGCGTGCCCAGGCGGCAGGGTGTGCATTTACCGCAGGATTCCAGCGTGGCAAAATCCAGGAAGTAGCGGGCAAAGTCGACCATGCAGGTCGTTTCGTCCATCACCACCACGCCACCCGATCCCATGATCGAACCGGCTGCGTTCAGTGAGTCGTAATCAACCGGCGTGTCGATCAATTCGGCCGGAATACAACCGCCAGACGGTCCGCCGGTCTGCACGGCCTTGAATTCTTTATCTTTTTGAATACCACCACCGATATCGAAAATCATCTGGCGCAGCGGCGTGCCCAGCGGAATCTCGACCAGACCAGGGCGTTTAACCTTGCCCACCAGTGCGATCGTCTTGGTGCCTTTGCTCTTTTCGGTACCATATTCAGTGAACCATTCGGCTCCATTGCGCAAGATGTGGGATACACAGGCCAAAGATTCAACGTTATTGATGATCGTCGGCTTGCCCCACAAGCCCTTGACCGCCGGGAACGGCGGGCGCGGCCGAGGCATACCGCGATGTCCTTCTATCGAGGCAATCAGGGCAGTTTCTTCACCGCACACGAACGCCCCGGCACCTTCTTTAATCTTGATCTTGAAATCGAAACCCGACCCCAAGATATTCTTCCCCAACAGGCCATGTTCTTCAGCTTGAGCGATGGCCAGCCGCAAGCGTTCCAATGCCAGCGGATATTCTGCCCGGCAGTAGATGTAACCGGTATTGGCACCCAAGGCATATCCGGAAATAATCATGCCTTCCAGCAAGGAATGTGGGTCACCTTCGATCAACGAGCGGTTCATGAATGCGCCTGGGTCGCCCTCATCGGCATTGCAGATCAGATACTTCTCATCGCCTGGCGCTTCCCGGCAAAATGTCCATTTCCGCCAGGTGGGGAAACCGGCCCCGCCGCGCCCGCGTAGCCCAGCCTGCTTAACTTCTTCGATCACCTGCTCTGGAGAACAATCCAGCGCCTTTTCCAATCCCAGGTAGCCATCGCTGGCAAAATAATGATTGATGTCGGCCGGGTCGATGAAGCCGCAGTTGCGCAGCGCCCGCCGCACCTGTGGCTCGAGAACCTCAGTCTCGAACAATTCCGGAATGCCTTCTACACTGCCTCCGCCAAAAGTACCCAAGGCAAATTTCGGTAGTGGATCATCGCCCAATAAATAGCTTTGTACCAGCTTTTGTGCTTTGGCGGGGTCGATATCGCCGTAGCATACGCCGGGTTGGCCGGGCTTCAGGATACACACGATGGGTTCGGCATAGCACAACCCAATGCAGCCCACCTCGATGATATTGCATGCTACACCCTGTGCTTCAGTTTCAGCAAATAAGGCTTCCAGCACTTCCAGGGAACCAGCCGAGCGGCCGCAGGTCGCGGTGCCTACCATCACCAGCGGAACATCCCCACCAGTCAAATTACCCCAATCTTGTTTAGCCTGTGCTCTAAGATCATCCAAATCGATCATTTCATTCACCTTTACCAAACAAAGCCTGCACCTTTTTCTTATCCAGTTTAGCTTCCACTTTTTTATTGATCATCACGCATGGCGCCAGGCTACACGCCCCGATGCAAGCCACTGTTTCCAGGGAATGTTGCAAATCTTCGGTTGTTTCGCCCTCCTTTATTCCCAATGCTTCTTCAACATCTTCCAGCACGCGCGCTGCTCCTGAAACATGGCAGGCTGTGCCGCGGCATACCATCACATGGTTCTCACCGCGCGGCTTGAACCGAAATTGAGCATAGAAGGTAGCCACTGCATAGATCTGGCTGTTAGGAACGTGGGTGAAATCGGCGATCTCCAACATCGCGTCTTGGGGCAAATAACTATATTCATTCTGTACAGCCTGCAAAAGTGGAATAACTTCTTCCCTTTTCCCCTGGTAATTCGAAAGAATATTAGCCAAACGAGCTTCCATTACACAACTCCCATGAAATCAGGATTGAGCGGACTCTATCATTTTCCGTTGAAGGAAACAAAAAAGATTCAATTTGCTGCACATAAATTATCGTTCAGCACGAAAAACTTATCAGGTGTCAATAGACCTAAAGCTTGTAGGACATTTGTCACAACGCCAGGATAGAAAAAAGTCTGCCTAAGCAGACTTTTCCATCCGGGTATCGTTCTTTTAGCTTTCGGCCATTTGTTTCGCCAGCAGTTGCTGCCACGAGTCAAACGCTTCAGCCTGATTTTCTTTCGTAATCGTGAGAACTTTATCTTCGCCATCACGGTCTTTGATGTAGCACACAATCTCGTCGCTCTGATCCTCATCTTCCACTTCTAACACACAGCCATCCAGTAGAAATTCACCCTTTTCGACGCGCACACCAAAACAAGACTCACAGCCCGCGATCCAGCGGTTACAAAGACTGCGATCCATATGAACTTTCATGCTCAACTCCACTTTTAATACTAAATTTGTACACTTACGAATATTATCTTTACTATAGGCTTCCCCCCTACCAGCGTCAAGGGACAAATGTCCCTTGAATTTATACTGTTTTGACACATTTTGTGCGGATTACAACATCACACCCGCAGGCGTACGTCTATGGAATACGCGCCCTCTCCTGCCGGGAGTACACGCAGCGGATTGATATCCATTTCCTTGATCTGCGGAAAGTCAGCCACTAATTGTGCAATTCGCACCAGCACATCGATCACCGCCTCACGGTCTGCTGCTGGTAAGCTGCGGAAACCGGCCAACTTCTTTCCGGCCCAAGTGTTTGCCAATAAATAATCGACATCCTGGTCGGTCAATGGCGCCAAGGCAAAGGCGACATCCTTCAAACCTTCCACCTCCACACCACCCGAACCGAACATTACCAGCCCACCAAATTGAGCATCCTGCACCGCCCCCACCACCACTTCCTGGCCTTCAGGCAGCATGCGCTGCACGTACACACCCTCGATCACACCCGAGGCATACGCTTCGGTAACGCGCTGCATGATCTCCGCAAATCCAGCTCGCACTGCGGCCGCATCCGGCAAATCGAGCAATACGCCACCCACATCGGATTTATGTGGGATCGCCTCGGAAGCAACCTTCAAAGCCACGGGGTAACCTACTTCTTCAGCCCCTGTCACCGCCTGGTCAGCGTCGCGCGTCAGCCTCATTTCCACAACAGGCAGGCCATATGCTGCTAGGATTTGATGGGTAGTTTCTTGGTCAAGAAATCCTTGCCCATCCGATTGAGCATTTTGCAGCAACTCCGCTGCGGTATTTTTGTCCACTTCGATTTCGAAAAGCTTCGGTGATTCAACATTGAGATACTGCGCCCGCCTGTAAAGCGCCGCCAACGCACCGGCCGCGTTTTCCGGGAAGCGATAATCGGGGATATGTGCCGCCCGC